>NZ_AZUV01000036.1:0-44565 GCF_000513875.1 Mesorhizobium sp. WSM1293
TAAAACGCTATCGGAAGCTCTTAGGAGGTGGCCTCCGACAAGCCGGCTTCATGGCGAGTGCGGGTATCGTGGCGCTTCAAACCATGGTGGACCGTCTGATCGAAGACCATCGCCGTGCCCAGCTGCTGGGGATGAAGATCCGCGACATTCCCGGCATTCGCCTCGAGCCCCCCGTCATTGACACGAACATGGTGTTCTTTCGGCTTGAACGCGACGGTCTATCAACCCCGGAACTCCTGTCAGCACTATCGCAGCGCGGTGTGCGGATGGGCACGCTCCGGGAAGGCGTCGTTCGCGCCGTCCTTCACTATCTGGTCAGCGATGAAGACGTCGATGCGACCGCAAACGCCATCCGATCAGTTCTGGAGGAGGAGGGCCATGATGACTGGGTACAAGGGCTTCATCAAGGTCTGCGCAGCCCGTCACCACTGCCAAAGGCCTAAGCTCGCAACCGCCACACAAGATGCGCCGCGGAAAATACTCACCCGTGCGCAACGCTGTCTATCGCGCCGGCCCCCGGCTTTTGTGTAGATCTTCCCTGCTTCGTAGACGACGCGTGACGATGTTTCCTTAGATGTCATAATCGGCAAAATATTTGATGGCTCGTTTCTCCTTTAGACCAGTGGTAACGGCTTCACTTCGCCCTCAGCTGAGGCGCAGTCAGTCTGTCTCCCAATGGCAGGCGTGGGCGGCGGTCCGAACGTCTCATCTGGTGATGTTCAGCGTCACCAGATTCAGACGAGGCTTTGGGTTAGCTCCAGCGCAAGGACCCGACGGCACCGATCTTCCTCGGTAAGCTAGGTTCTTTAGTCCACCGTATGTCTGCCTCTGCCGATGAGGTGGCTCGCCCTACACTGCGCGTTCGAGGATTTGCTCGGGCGGGCTAACTCACCAAGGAGGACGAGCCGGGCGGATTATAGAGGAGCATTTGTCGGAATCGATGTTGCGAGGGTGAAGAACGCTATTGCGATCGCGGAGGCAGGCCGGGAAGGGGAGGTTCGATTCTTCGGTGACGTGGATGCGTCGGCCACCAGCATGCGACGGATCATAGGCCGGACGCTGCCGTCCGGGTTCGGCCTTTATCGCCTGATCCGGTCGCTCAGGCACGAGCGCGTCATGCCAGCACCATCATTGATACCGAGGAAGCCCGGCGATCGGGAGCGAACCGCCGAGACGCCATTTCCCGCGCCGGCGAGCTGACCTCCGGCCCCACCAGCTGGAGCGCAAGGCGATCCTTTATGTGCGGCAGTCCTCGGCCCAACAGGTTCTGTACAATCGTGAGAGCGGTGCCCTGCAGTATGCGAATGCGCGATCGCGTGGATACTCGGCAGGTCTTGCATCGAGACGGTCGATGACGATCTCGGCCGCTCTGCTGCTGGCGGTGTCGCGCGAGCGGGCTTCGATCGGGTGGTCGCCGCAGTCTGTCTCGGCAAGGTTGGGGCGGTTGCGGCGCGGGAGGAATCGCGCTACGCTCGCAACAGCCGCGACTGGCAGCAGCTCATCGAGATGTGCCTCGTCGTCGACACCCTGCTGATCGACCAGGAGACGGTCACCGCGCCAGGGCAATGACCGGCTGCTGCTGGGATTGGGGGGCAGTCTCAACGAGTATGAGCTCGATCTTCTGCGTCAGCGCTCCCTGTCGGCCCGCTATGAGAAGGCCCGGTGCGGTGAACTCGTCGTCGCTGCCCCGGTCGGCTTTGTGAAGGTCGGCGACTGCTGGAGAAGGATCCCGATCGTCGCATGCAGTAGGCCATTCACCCTTGTGTTTGACAAGGTGGCGGAACTTGGCCTTGCCCGCCAGGCCCTGCTCTGGTTCCTCGAACATGGGCCGGATTTGCCTGCCAAGCGCAACAATGACGATGTGGTCTGGCGCAGGCCAAGCTATGCGAGCATCCACCGAATGATCGAGAACCCAATCTACGGCGGCGCCTACGCCTATAGTAAGACTCGTGCTGCGTCGGGATATGATGCAACAGCCATTCGCTCGCGCAGCCGCCGTCCGCCAGGGCGAGACATCGGGGATCAACCGCATCTATTGTCTCTACCGCGAGGAAGGACTGACGGTGCGCAAGCGCGCCCGCGTGCCGACGGCTCATCGCGCCCGACGCTCCGATAGGCCCATGACGAGGCCCTCTTCAAATCGATATCTCCAAATCTCGCGGACACGCCGCATCGCCAATCTCTCCGCAGGCAATTCATTCCTTCTCCTGAACCCAAAAGAAGGAACATTTCACCAGCAGAGCACCACGCCCATACACCCCTCCAAGGGCATATGTGCTAAGATAGCTTCGGCATGGACTGAAATTTGCGCTTTCGAGGTGGCTCACGCCATCGATGTCGCAAGGCATGGAGATTTTGGCGCAGGGTGCCAAGGGAGGTTGAGCAAAGATCGCTGCGACCAGAGAGGCGACGATCTGGCGGGTGGTGCGCCACAGCAGCGGGCGCCCGTCGCTCAATGGGGAGAGACACCCAACTCCTGCGAAAGGGGTTCGGTCACAAGCGCGATGGGGAAGTGGGCAAGAATCCAAGGCTTTGCGATCCTTGGGTCCTTGGCGGGAGGCGCGCGCAGTCCGATCAGGCTCTTCAGACGCTTGAAGGCGAGCTCGATGCGCCAGCGCATGCGATAGAGCTTGAGAACCGTGCCGGAGGGAAACTCCTCCTGGTCAAGCGAGGTCACAAGGATGATAAAGCCGGCGGCAATCAGCGTCTCCGGTTGAACCTGCTTGCCCTTGGCCTTGGCTTCCTTGTTGATTTTGCGCCGCGCTTCTTGTGTCGCGGCCTCGGATTTGCGCAAGGCGATCAGGCGCATCTTCAGGGGCTCGCCCTTCTTGAGGCCCAGCCAGACAGGCGTTTCGATGACCTCCTCCCGGCAGCTCTTCAGGTGGCCGATGAGATCGAACGCCTTGCCGTTGACGTCGAGCCATCGCACATTCTTCCACGGCGCGCGCCCGCCAACGTCGCCGTCTTGCGCCGTGACCTTTGCGATCCGCTCGGCATGCATAAGGGCGCGGTCGCCGATGCGGATCTCGCCCGGCACCACCGGCACACGGTCGATCAGCTCGGCCTCGCCCTGGTCGGTGATCTCGAGGAAATCGAACTGCTCGCGCTCAAGATCGAAGGCGCAGTGCATACGCCAAAGGCCATTGTTCTTCTTCTCATGCACACCCGCCTTGGCAACCGATGTCGCATCGAGGATGCGGATCAGCCGACCTTTGGCCAAGCCTTCTTCCTCGCGCTTCAAAAGGTGCCCAATCAATTGCTGCAGCCACGGCCCTGCATTGCGCAGCCGGCCGAGCAACGCCACGTCCGAGATGTCGGCGATCCCGCTCGCCGCCGCATTTCACGAAAAAGCTGGCAATCTCACTGAGACGGGCCACATCTTCGCGCAGTGTCGTCGCGAAAGCTTGAAATTCCTGGCCCAGCGCTTCAGCAAATCGTGCCGCTGCTGGGTGAATGGACAGCCGTCGCCACCATGCAATGGCAGGCGGCGCGCTAGAAGGCACGCGGCTCAATGCGGCGGCGGAACGATCTGGCAGCGTATCGGGCCGGAGCGCGTCATGGACTCGGTCGTCTATCCGGCGGTCGAGGTCGACGCGCCTGGCCTTATCCGCCATGTCGATGGCACGCGCGCTTCGCTTGGGCGAGCCTTCCGGCGAAAAGAGCGAGCGTGTCGCGGCGCTTGCGCGGGAACTGTTAAAGCCGGCTGCAGGCACCGTTCCGCGAGGACATCCGCTCCGAAATCTGGGTAAAGCTCTGGGGCAACCGAGGATGGCCGCCAGCGCGCTGCCGGTCAGCGCCGAAATCGGGTTGAAGGACAGGGCCTGGTGCGGCGGCTGGCGATCGAGCGCGGCTGTTTCAGTCTCGGTTGAGTCGGCCACGGTCTCGTGCGGTGGATCATCGCCTCGGTCGGTTTCCACGCCGAGTAATTTGATAGGCGCTTCGGTCGCGACGCCGACTCCCTCGCGCTCGACGAGGCTCCCTACGCGATCTTGTCCAGATCGAAATGGCTGCCCAAGTCCGTAGCGAGCGCAGTTCAGGATATTATCGATCTCGCGATCGAAGTGGCGCCCATGAAGCCGATCAACATCGACAAGCTCCGGCTCGAGTGCATTTCGACGGGCTGCACGATACAGCTTGAGGCTAGTGCCACCGCCTTGTCAAACGGCGATACCTACCAGCCCATGGCCCCGGCACTGCGCCGCAGACCGGCGCCGCCGTACAGGATACTCGTCTGGCGATCTGCGACAATCGCGCACACGCCTGCCGTACCGAGGGAGATATCGGGAAGCCATTGGACATCGTGCCCCTTCGCGGACAGCGCCTTCGCACGTTCGTCTCTTATAGACCGCTCAAGCAGAAGGCGGCCGGGCGTGTGGTTCAAAGCTGTTCGGATGGCTGTGGGTCACAAAGCGAGGCGCGTCGATGGCGTCTTGGATCGACATGCCGAACACGATGTGGTTTAGGAAGACCTGTAGCATGCCCTGCGGTTGCATGTCCCCACCCGGCGCGCCGAACGGCATGATGAATTCGCCAGGTCGCACGGCGAGCGACGGATTTGGCGTCAACCGCGGGCGCTTGCCGGGTGCGATCACGGAAGGATGTCCTTCAACCGCCCAGGACGGGAACCGCGCAGCGAGGGGCAGAAGCCAACACCCGGGATAATCGGTCCTTCCCACGAGACGTCGCTCGGCGTTGCCGAGAAAGCATTTCCTTTCGCGTCCACCACGCAGACATAAGAAGTGTCACCGATCAGGGCACCCGCATTGGGAGGTGTCGCCGCCTTGTTCAGGTCGTCACTTCGGCGTGGGAATCCGGCAATGTTGCCTGCCGGGAGGCATCTTGCCGAAAGCGCGTCAGGGCGAAGAGTTGCCCGGTCTTGATCGGCTCGCCGCCTGGCAGGAACGAATCCGCGCTGCTGGGGAACAACTGGTACGAGTCTGCGAACTGGTCGACAAAGGCAGCCATGCACGAATGCATGGCGAAGCCATCCCGGGCATAGCGGATTGCAGCCTTTTCGATTTGGCTGAAGCTCATGGTCCCCATAGTTTCCAACGCCAGGATCCAGGCGCCGGGTGCCGCAGGAATGACCGTCCTCGCGAGCCCAGGGGTATCTCCCCACCATATCCGCGAATAAACAGGTCGAGAGTGGCAGCCTTCGGCCACCAGCCGAGTCCCGCGATCGACACCACCTTGTTCCGCCCGGCAAGATAGATGAGCACTTGGGGCGACGCCGGAAAACTGGACCTGGTCGCTGACGCCCAGGGCGATGCCGGCGGCGACGCCCGCATCTATGGCGTTGCCGCCTTCCTCAAGGATTGCGTGGCCAGCCTGCGTAGCCAGGTACTGACCTGTGGAGATCATGTACCGCGAACCGGTGATCATCGGTTTAAGCGACATTCTGCCCTCGCGTTTACTATAGCAGCGTCAGGGGGCCACTTTGCGCAACACGTCCCGGCTGGACGCAGGAAATCGACGTTTCCTTGCCGTGTGCCCATTGTTTAATCCCGCGTGCATTCGGCCCATCTACACGGCACCATCTCACCTGCCGATCGGCACCCGGTCTCACTTTCATCGGTCCCGCTCCAAGCACCAACGCTGGGTAGTCAGCGCCTCCTAGGAGGCGGGCATATAAAGGTTGCTGAACCGTTCCCGCAGAAGGTTCTTCTGCACCTTTCCCATGTTATTACGCGGAAGGTCCTCAGTGAAGATCACCCGTTTCGGCTGCTTGTAGCGCGCGAGGGGCTCACGCAGCGCGTTGAGCACGGCCTTTTCGTCCATGTGGCACCGGGCTTAAGCACCACGATGGCCGTCACCCCCTCGCCGAAATCCGGATGTGCAATGCCGATGACCGCGCTCTCGGCGACGCCGTCGAGTTGATCGATTTCACTCTCGACTTCCTTCGGGTAGATGTTGTAGCCGCCGGAGATCACCAGGTCCTTGTCGCGGCCGACGATGTGGAGATAGCCCGCCTCATCGATCTTGCCGAGGTCGCCGCTGATGAAATAGCCGTCCTTGGTGAACTCCGCCGCCGTCTTTTCAGGCATCCGCATGCTTCTGCCTCCCAGAGGGTCAGATTCCCGAATGTCAGAAGAAGCTATGGCGAGTTTAATATATCGAACACCTGAATTTCGACGTTGCTGAAAGGGAGATGGTTTCAATCATCGTCCGCCATGTTCCGGCAACACCACCGTCATACGTACCCTCTGACTATCAATGATGCGTGATCTACCAAGTATGGAAAGGGTTCCTGTCTACGTTCTGGATCCTTCAAAAAAGGAAGCACGAGAGCAGTCGGAAGATTTACTGCATACGGTCGGCACGATCGACAAAAGGAACCGACATGCTTCGCGTCTTTCAGGAGGATCCTTTTTCAGCGGTCAAGGAGCGATCACCCCGCGACCCCTTGGAGCGTTCCACGTTCCTCGTCTAGTACGGGCCTGAGTGACTGCTCTTCGAGTGAGTTCACCTCCGTCTTGGATCCGCAGGTGATTGGGGAAGTGACAAAACCTTCGAGTCGTTCCATGAGGTAAGAGACTCGCGTTGCAGTGCGGCCGACGGTCCGAGGCGATCCTCATCCGAGGAGGACAAGCGTGGCAGAGAGGGAAGCATTTGTCGGAATCGATGGGCGAAGCTAAGGAATATCCGAAGGCGGCCGGGCGCGCCGATCGCCTTGTGAGCAGTTGCCCACGCTTTCGGTTGGGAGGTTAGAGTTGCCTTGATTCTTCCACTTTGTGGGGAAAACTGCAATGAATGTAGGGCCACTTTCGTGGATTGTTGAAGTCGCCATTAAAGGCATTGTTCATGGATGACCTAGATCGAAGGGTTCTTGGGGCCCTACAAAAGAACAACCGGCTCTCATTTGCAGATCTGGCGGAATTGGTCGGTTCCTCGGCAGCGTCATGCATGCGTCGAGTGAACAAGCTGCGTTCTGATGGTGTGATCGTTGGCGACATTTCGCTGGTGGATCCTAAAGCTGTCGGCAGATCTCTCACCGTTGTTGTCACGGTTGAGTTGGACCGTGAGCGTCTGGACCTCGTCGACGATTTCAAGCGCGCGATGCGCGCTGCCAAAGAGGTCACCCAGTGCTACATGATCACGGGCGACGCCGATTTTGTGCTGATTGTGGCCGTTGAAGACGTCGAGGCCTTTGACCTCTTCGTTAAGGCAAAGCTCTATACGAATCCTAATGTCCGAAAATTCCGGAGCATGATCTCGCTTGATCGTGTCAAGTTCGAGCCGCGGGTCCCGGTGTAGAGTGGAGCGGGTTCGCTGAAGCCGTCACTCCGGGCCGAGTTTTGAAATTGCCATTGCGCATGCAGCGCCAGATTGAGCTTTTTCGCCACAGGACCTGTGCGATCAAGATGGTGCGGTCGATCCTAGATCGGCACACCCGAAGTAACCGGCCAGTGGAACGAAAAAAATGGTGACCACGATAGCTCCGATCTTGCATGTCCTTCCAGTTTTGGACGAGCATTACGTCGATGAACGGCGCTATCCGGAGGGCGTCGCCTTCATGGACGGACAGTACCTGCCGATGGCTGAGGCTAAGATCTCCGTGCTCGATTGGGGATTTCTGCATTCCGACGCCACCTACGATACGGTGCATGTTTGGAATGGCAGGTTCTTCCGGTTGGATTTGCATCTTGATCGTTTCTTTGGAGGCGTGAAACGGCTGCGAATGAAGCTGCCCTATGAGCGTGAGGAAATTGGGTCGATTCTGACGAATTGCGTTGCTTTGTCGGGGCACAGAGCGGCGTACGTGGAGATGATTTGTTCGCGCGGTTCGTCGTCGACATTTAGCCGCGATCCCCGCCAGGCAGAGAACCGCTTCATCGCGTTTGCTGTTCCCTTCGGGTCGGTCGCCAACAAGGAACAGCTCGAAAGAGGCTTGCACGTCGCGATCAGCGACAGCGTCCGTATCCCACCTGGATCCGTCGATCCGGCGATCAAGAACTATCATTGGCTTGATCTCGTAAAGGGTCTCTTCGACGCCTACGACATGGGAGCGGAAACAGCGCTGATCGTGGATACGAATGGGCACATTGCGGAGGGGCCCGGCTTTAATGTGTTCGTTGTCAAGGACGGATCCTTGCGGACGCCCGCTTTTGGGGTGTTGCCGGGCATTACGCGCCGAACTGTCTTCGATCTTTGCGCCGAGATCGGGCTGTCGGCTACGGCTACTGACATCAGTCGTGATGATATCAAAGGAGGTGACGAGGTGTTCATCACCTCGACTGCCGGCGGTATTATGCCCGTGACGCGTATCGACCACGCATCAATCACTACTGGGCAGGTGGGACCGGTCACCCGACGGCTGATGGATCTCTATTGGCAAAAGCACGATGATCCGAAGTGGTCGACTGCTGTCAGGTATCCGTAGTCGGAATGCCGGCACTGGTCAGCAGGCCGTTGGCAAAAGATAGATTGACTGCCAGCAAAATCGGTTAAACGAGCAGTAGCGTGGGCCGGACGTGGAAGACTGTCCGATGGGCGGATGCTTCTGCGATCGGGAGACCATCAAGCGCGATCCACGATGTTGCGGAGCTTCTGCGCCGCCGAGCTGCGCTTGCTCGGTGTCACGATCCGTGTGGAATATTTAGGTGCTCGCAGCTGGCTACCGTACATTTCCTGATGGCACGGGTTGAGCAAATCGCAAGCCACTAGATCAGCGCCCCAGTCCTCATTGATCATGTACTTGCATTTTTGGCGTGGAATTCCCGTGGATTGGCAACGAACAACGGGTTCATTGCTTATTTAACTGCGCAACTTGCTGAGTTAAAGTCCGCGGGGTTCTATAAATGCGAGCGCGTCATCACTTCGACGCAGCAGTCCGAAATCCGGCTCGCGGGCGGCAGCAAGGTCCTGAATTTCTGCCCTAACAACTATCTCGGTCTAGCCGACAATGAAGATCTGCGGAACGCGGCTAAGGCTGCGCTCGACCGCTATGGATACGGTATGGCGTCGGTCCGCTTCATCTGCGGTACGCAGGAAGATCACAAGCAACTCGAGGCACGCATCTCTTCATTCCTCAAGATGGATGATGCGATCCTGTATTCATCTTGTTTTGACGCCAATGCTGGTCTGTTCGAGACGCTGCTCAGCGAGCGAGACGCCATCATTCCGATGCGCTGAACCACGCTTCGATCATAGACTGCATTCGCCTTTCCAAGGCCAGGCGCTTCCGTTACGCCAACAATGACATGGAAGCGCTTGAGAAGGAGTTGAAAAGGCCGAAGGCAGCCGCTTTAAACTGACCGCGACCGACGGCGTGTTTTCCATGGACGGTATCATCGCCAATGTTCTCGGCGTTTGCGATCTGGCAGAGAAATACAGCGCGCTGGTAATGGTCGACGTCAGACATGCGGTCGGTTTCATCGGCAGGCATGGCCGCGGTACGGCGGAGCATTGCGGCGTTGTGGGCAGTGGACATCATCACCGGCACGCTGGGAAAGACGCTCGGCGGCGCCTCGGGCGGCTACACGGCAAGCCGGGCGAGGGTCATCGATTGGCTTCGCCAGCGCTCGCGCCCGTATCTATTCTCCAATACGCTGATGCCCGCCATCGCAGGGGCGTCGCTGAAGGCATTCGATCTGATCGAACAGGACGATGCGCTGCGCAAAAAGCTTTATGACAACGCCGACCGCTTCCGCTCGAAAATGTCGAAGGCGGGCTTCACGCTGACTGGTGCGGACCATCCGATCGTCCCTTTTGATTGCTTCTACAACGGAATTCGAACAGGCGCTGCATTATTGGGTGAGCTTGGCTCGTTGCGACTTGGCGAATGATCGACCAGCGGTCTTAACTAGCTGGTACCCGTCTTTCCGCGCATTCCACTTCGTGCTTTCTAGGTGGGAGGCCGATGGGGGGACAGAGGATAAGATTTTGTTGAGCAGCACTTCGCCGCCCAGCGATACGCTGACCGCAATGCCGCCGACACTGCCTATTCAGTTTATTCAGGACGAACCCTGTGGGGGTGCGGCTATGCCAAAGATCAACGCCGGGCGCTTGCTCTCGGAGCTCAGATGTTTCGCGCAATTCGGCGCGTACCGGACGGGCATCCATAGGCCGACCCACTCGAAAGAAGATATGGATAGCCGCCGCTGGCTAGCGCAGCAATATGAGGCCGTAGGGCTTCAGGCACATGTCGACGGGGTGGGCAATGTGTTTGGCATCCCTCGGTCCGAACGGCGGTTCTTGTTGATCGGGTCACATGCAGAGTCCGAGAACCATGCCGGATGGCTCGACGGAGCCCTGGGCGTGATGTACGGGCCTGAGATCGCCCGGACTTCGCGGAAACACCGGACTGCGCTGGCCTCCCAAACGCCCTAGTCGCGTGGGCAGATGAAGAAGGCCACTATCTATCGTTCCTCGGTAGCCTTTCATTCATTGGTGACATCGACGAGGCGGAGATGGAGCGCGCTGTCAATGTGCATCATGGGCTGCCGCTCAGGGACGCGCTACGCGCAGCCGGCCTAGCCGGCGTTCCCCGGTCTGTGCTGGAACCGACGCGCTACGTCGGGTATCTTGAAGCGCACATAGAACAGGGCGACGCGCTGGAAGCCTCGGGCAAGCGGATCGGTGTTGTTACGAGCATCGTTGGGATTTGGCAGTACTCGATCACCTTTCATGGCATACAGAATCATGCCGGTACAACGCGCATGGCCATTCGAAAGGATGCCGGCATTGCTGCAGCGACGCTCGCGATGGCGATTGCCGAGCGCTTCCCAGAGTGGCCGGCCCGCGTTCCGTCTGGACCACGGGCCGGATCAGCGTAGAGCCTGGGGCTCGCAGCATAATCGCGGGCAAGGCGGAGATGCTGTTCCAGTTCCGGGATTCAGAGATGCCGGTGCGAGCGCCTCGATGCGGCACTGAGGCAACTGGTCGAAGAAGCCGCGACTAGAACCGGCTGCCGCGCACCCGCCCAGTCGGCGGCGAGCGCCATTATCTCAAGCACACTGGAACTATCAGAGCGTCAGGAGAGCGACGATGCGGCCTATTGAATCGGCAATCCACCGTGAACAAAATCGTCGTCCCTGCGATAGGGTTGACCTCGAAGAGCGTCGTATGCCGGAGCGGGTGCTTGAGCCACCGCGCCCGGAATGACGGGAAGAACTATTCTGGAAGCATACTTGCTTGAGTGATAGACCCTGTTGATAGATGGGGCCCCAGCAGGAATGCTGCCGAGGACGCTGTGCGGAATGGGATTGGTTGCACCGATGGTTAGTTCGAGGCTATGCCCTTTCCTGACGACGTGAGCGATAGGCGAAATCAACGATATCCGGAGTTCGTAGATTTCACCCGGGATAAGTTTCTCGGACTTCCGAAACGAATGCACCACCTCGTCGACATAGGTGCGGTCGTTGTCGATCGCGCGTAGCGAGGACCGTAACACGCCTGATTGAACGAAGAGCACCCCGTCGGGTCCGACGTCTTTCAAGGTAAGTTCGATGTCGGCGTCGTCGCCGTTGTCAATGCTGAGATACAGCACGACCTCCGGATTTCCAAGCAACACCATATCCGACGAGACAGGGGCTGTCCGGTAGTTGAGGACGCCGGGGGGATAAGGACGAACCTGGAATTGCTGATTGTCTCCGTAAAGTTCTGCTCCCGTTGGGTAGAGGTAGGCGCGGGATCCCTCATTGGAGCTGACGGCCGGCTTCTCGGGCGATATTTGCGCGTTGGCCGTAAGATAGAATGTGCGGCGCTCGACTTTTGGATCTGGCCACGTGTTGTGATGCGACACCCAGCCCGCCACCGATTTCTTCGGATCTCCCTCGGGCTGCTGAACCTCCCAATAGATCGTTATGGGAGGCTCGTTCTCTAGTGCATTCTCAACACCTTTAACCCAGCGATCGAGGAACTTCATTCGCTCCTTGTCGACAATGCTATTGCCGCGTGGCCCGGGCCCGCTGCTGTGATGATCCCCGTTCATTAGGAGAAGCTTCTTGTTCTTCACATGTTTCATGAAATGGGTAAACATTCGAACATTTGCCATAGCGGCGCCACCGTAGGCCTCTTGCCAAGCTCCAATGATCATGCTGGGCACAGTGACCTTGTCAATGAGTTCTTTGCCAACCAAAGTTTCAGAATCCCACCATTCATCCTTCAGTGGGTGCTTCCGAACCGCGTCAAAAAGAGAACTGTTGACAACCTGCTTATCGCCCCCGCGGATCTTGGCGCATTGCATATCGCCCCGCTCCATCCGCCAATCTGCACCGGCATTTCTGCCAAACTGATTTCTAATCTGCCATTGTCCCTCATCTAGAGGGAGCATTCCGCCAGGGTAAAACTGAAACTCATAGCCGTCCCCGAACCCGCTCGCGACGATAGCTCGAAGATGTGCAGGTCGCTCCGCCGCAACCCAAAACTGCGGCATCCCGGCCGATGAGTTGCCGACCATACCGATATTGCTATCGCTCCAGGGCTGGCTGGCGATCCATTCAATCAATTCGGCTCCATAAGGTCCGCCTTTGACCATTTGCTGTTCATGCCAATACTTGATCACACCTTCCGAACAGCCAGTTCCAGGAAGGTTGGCACCCACGAAAGCGTAGCCAGCATCAAGGAATTCCTTCGCGAATTCGAAAGGAGTAGAGTTCGCCGAATATGGGTCATAAAGGAAAATGGTGGGAATTGGCTCCGTTTCCTCCGGACGGTACGAGATGTAAGCGATGCGAGTTCCATCTTTCATGGTCACGTAGCCGATCTCGCGGATAACGTCTTCCTCGCGGAAAAGGACTGCCTCTTCAATTTTCATGCTCGACTCCATGTTGTGGGGACGTCTCTATCGATGATAGCCGCAAAAGGCCGCGGGCAATGGGTGACGTGAGCTCGCAACTGAGCTGGGCAAATTAGTACCTGAGACACTCTCGACGTGGAGTACCTGCGTGCTGCGCCTCTCCAGAGCCTCCACCGTTTGCGGCGCCGAAGCTTCCACATTCGAGAGGCTCAATATGTACCGTTTGCGGATGCGTTTTGACCTAATTTACGTTCGATGGGGGAGATAATCTGCGTTTCGCTGGGCTTCAACGAAGATCTCGTCATACCGCGCGCGAAAGCTAGAGCACGTCTGATTTATCTGGACATAGCAGCGCCTTGAAAGAGTTCTGGCATTCGGCTGGGGTGAAGAGGTCGACGAGCGCCTGCTCTGGTTGGCGCCCCTCATCTTCATTGATGAGACCGGGCTCGCCTGGCGACAAGGTCGGGGCGAGAACCTGCTCGACATAGGCGAGAAACACATTGCCGTTCATGATGCCGTCGTAGACGAAAGGAGCGTGACCTGAGACCCTTGTTCCCTCCAATTCAATGGAGAGTCCGGAGTTTCATTTCTGGCCTCAGGCGGCCTGCTTTTCCAGCGCCATTTTTATGGCGAATTCGATGGGCGTGATGTTGCCTAGGGCTGAGTGTGGTCTGTTCCGGTTGTAGTCCTCCTTCCATAGATCGATTGCTGCCCGCGCTTGCGTGAGGGTGGAGAACAGCGTCTCGTTGAGCAGTTCATCGCGCAGTCGGCCGTTGAAGCTCTCGATGAAGCCATTCTGCATCGGCTTTCCGGGCGCGATGTAATGCCATTCGACGCGGTTCTGATCCGCCCGGGAGAGGATGGCGTTCGAGGTGAACTCGCTGCCATAGCACCTGCGGAATGAAGGAGCGGCGGCGGCCGAGACAGCGGTGCGCGCAGCTTTTCGCTGCAGGCGCGCACCGCTGGAGGCGGCCATGGCCAGTCAGAGTTTCTCTAGAATGTGAATGTTCACAACCCATTCCGGAGAGACCGACCATACTTCAGATTCTACACCCGCCGGCGCGGTGCTGGTAGCGATCGATATCGCCAAGGTTCGCAATGAAGTTCTGATCGAAGACCCAAGCCACAAACGCCGACGCCGTCTGCAGGTCCTCAACAACCGTGCTGAGCACGACCATCTGGTCGAAGTCCTGCAGACGTACGGTCGCCCCGTGGTCTGTGGCTTCGAGGCGACGGGATATCACCGGCCGATTGCATGGCGCCTGGCTGAGGCTGGTTTCGAGGTTCGACTGGTGTCGTCTCTGGCGCTCGCGCGGACGCGAGAAGCGTTGCACAATAGCTGGGACAAGAACGACCCCAAGGACGCGCAGGTGATCCTGCACATGCTCCGAATACAGGCGACGCAGCGCTACCACGATCCGCTGCGCGCCGGCATCAACGATGTACAGGAACTGTCGAAGACACATGAGGCGATCGCCAGGGCAAAGACCGAGATTCAGCACCGGATCCTGACGCACTACCTGCCGCTGTATTTTCCCGAGATCGATCGCTTCCGAGGAAACAGCCGCAGCGATTGGTTCTTCGCATTCCTCGATGCCTTTCCGACGCCGGCAAGCATCACGGTGCTGACGAAGGAGGAGTTTGTAACAGCAGCTTGGGATGTCGTCGGCCGAAAGGTCAGCAAGTCACAGCTTCTAAAGGATATTTACGAGACGGCGCGCTCATCGATCGGACTGCCGCTGCCGCTTGATGCGCCTGCCATTCGCATGTTCCGGATGGTCATTGACGAAGCACGCAATCTGATCCGGCAGCGTAATGAGATTGAAGCGCAGGCCGACGAGCTGTTGCGGCACAGCCAGGATTATCAACTCCTGCGACAAATCCCGGGCATCGGACCGATCAACGCATTGAGCGAAGCCGGCGATCTTCGCCGTTTCGTCATCATCGCCAATTCCTAAAGTTCTGCGGACTGGACCTCTCGACACAGCAATCAGGCCAATATCGAGGCCAGACCCGCCTTTCCAAATTCGGCAATGCTCGGCTGCGCCGCACCCTGTGGATCGCCGGACAAGTCGCCATCCGCCAGCGGGAGAACGGCTTCCGTCATAAGTTCGAACGCTACATCGCGAGGGATCGCGACAATCCCGATCTACGCCGCAAGGCAATGACCGCTATTACCGCCAAGATGGCGCGTGTCGTGCACGCCGTCGTCAAAGGAGGTTCCGACTACCGGCCCTTCGTTGAAGGGCGGGTGCCAGGTGGAAGAACTCTGTCAGCTAGGGCCGTGAGGGCATCGCTTCGATGACCCTGTAGATAATGTTCGGGTCTTCCGCCTGGATCAGATGTTGAGGACGGTGAGGGCCGCCTGCGTGCGTACCCTGTGTTTGCTATGGACGAGACCTTTTCCCTTGCCGGTGGAAGCCGCCTGGTTCGATGACTTGACCAACGTCACGCAGCAAGAGCATGCTGACGAACAGAGAGACCTTGACTGCACGCTCCATTTCCTTCCGCTCTTAGGACGTTGTCGCTGACGATCATCCTCGGCCGGCCGCGCTCGGTGATGAGCCGGTCCAATTCGCGGGCAACCCGCATGCCCGAGAGAGACGTATCAACGATGAGTGCCAGGCACTCTCTCGTGCAGTCGTCGACGACGGCCAGGATGCGGAAGCGGCGCCCGTCGGTCAGCTGGTCCGATACGAAGTCGAGCGACCAGCGCTCGTCGGGCCTCAGCGGCACCAGCATCGGCGCCCTGGTCCCGATCGCCCGCTTGCGGCCGGCACGGCGGCGAACGGCGAGCTTCTCCTCCTGATAGAGCCGGACAGCTTCTTGTGGTTCACGAACAGGCCCTCCCGCCTCAGCATTACGAGAAGACGCCGGTAGCCGAACCGGCGACGCTCCTGCGCAATCGCCTTCATCCGCTCGCGAAGCTCGCGGTCGTCCGGCCTGCTGGTCTCGTAGCGAACCGTCATGCGGCAACAGCCGATGGCTTTGCACGCCCGACGCTGGCTCACCCCATGCCGATCGCAGGCATGGGCCACAGCGCATCGCTTGGCATCGGGCGTCACCATTTTTTTGCAGCGACATCCTTCAGGATCGCATTGTCCAGCATCTGCTCGGCCAGCAGCTTCTTCAGCTTGGCGTTCTCCTCCTCCAAAGCCTTCAGCTTGCGCGCATCCGAAACGTCCATGCCGCCAAACTTCGCCTTGTATTTGTAGAAGGTCGCTTCCGAGATCCCGTGCTTGCGGCAGACATCGGCGGTCTTCATTCCCGCCTCCTGCTCCTTCAAAATCGCGATGACTTGTTCTTCCGTGAACCGTGAACGCTTCATTCGTCCGTCTCCTTGATCGGGACGGACTCTACCAAAAACTGGAGGAGCTTCAGGGTCTCAGGTCAAGCGGTCATGCCCGTCGGCCGTAACGCGCCGGTGAAGGTCGTGGTCTTCCAATGGCCGTGCAGCACGCCGGCCTGGCAGCGCTCACCCGCGCGGCGCACTTCCTGCCCGGGCCATCTTGGTCGACAGATCCGACGGCGGTCCAGAAGGCTGTGATTGTCCTCTCAGCTTTGGCGCGCATAAGAGCCTTGAGTGTTGAGAAGGCGTTTTCGATCGGATTGACGTCGGGGCTGCAGGGTGGTAGGCGCCGATCGTCTCGATTGCATCGCGAACCTCCGCGCCTTGTGCGCGGCAAGCGACAGCTGGTGTTCACTGGCTGGGACCATGGACGGGATGAGCCGGGAAGATGCTGCACGGATGGCGGCATGGACCGCCAGACGCTGCGGGACTGGGTGCATCGCTTCAACGAGGATGGTGGTGACGGACCTGGTATGGCGGACCCTCGCAGCGCTTATCGCCGGAACGGAAGGCCGAACTGCCGGAAATCGTCGAGACAGGACCAGACGTGGCGGCTGACTGCGTGGTGCGCTGGCGGCGCATCGATCTGCGGCGCGTCATTGAGGATCGCTTCGGCGTCGCCTATCACGAGCGTTACGTGGGCAAGCTGATGAAGGAACTCGGCTTCTCGCACATGAGTGCGCGGCCCGCCATCCGGCGCAGGATGCCTGGATAGTGGAAAAGTTCTTTCCGCGCACGCTAAGCGCCCACCTCGCCGACCTGCCGAAGGGCAAGCCCGTCGAGGTGTGGTTTCAAGATGAAGCCAGAATTGGCCAGAAGAACGGTGTCTGCAGCAATGGAGGCGCCGTGGCACGCGGCCCAGGCAGCCCCGCCATCTGCCCGGCGCGCGACAAGAGAGCAGCCATGACCCTGCCGTTTGCCGACACTGCGGCCATGCAACTTCACCTCGACGAGATCAGCCCGCCGTGTGGCGCGCGGCGCGCACGCCGTGCTGCTACTCGACCGGACCTGCTGGCACACGACCGCCAAGCTGAAGGTGCCGAAAGACATCACGCCGGTGCTGCTGCCATCGCGAGCCCCGGTACTCAACCCGGTCGGAACGTCTGGCAAAATCCGCGCGCCAATTGGCTCCCCAACCGCGTCTTCGACGGCCAGGAGGCCCGCCGCCTGCTAGGCTTCTCCTCGCCCAAACCGAAACAATCACATCCATCGGAATGCGAGAGTGGGCTCACGTCGGTCGAGCTTCATGACCTTTGGTAATACCTGATAGGCGACGGCGGTCCGCTTGATCGTATGCCCGGCCTGGCCGGCTTCGTCGCACCAGCGTTGCAGCAGTTTCAACGATGATGGCGGGTCGGCATCAATCTTCTTCAGCGGGTGGCGCTTGAATCCCGCAACAAGCGCTGCAATCAGCCACCTAGCCTTGCTCATTTTTATGACGGCGACGATCCTGTTCGAGAGCGACAAGGGAGCGGCTTGCGTCAAAAAGACTGCGGCATGAGGCGCCTCCTTCAGAAGAGTTGGTTCCAACAGCGCCGAAAGATGCCACCTCGCGTCTCGCGCCATAGCGACCCTGACACACGATCTGATGGAGGAGCGATCTCGAGAGAGCCCGTATGCCAGGCGCCGAGATGGATCGGCAGCAGGCGCCGTAGCGCGCTGAGTTGATCACCTTACGCGCATCCAAAGCCTAGAAGCACACCGAGCGCCGCCGAAATACCAATCTTCCGATTTTCGAAACGGCCTCTGAGACGCTCCAGCCACCACCGCGGGTATTTAGCAGTGCAAAAGATCCTCCAAGTAATTTCACAGAAGCTTTGCGAATTAAGGTCGCTGACAATGGTAGGTTCAGCCCGAAGTCTGGAGCTGACACCTAGCCTTAGCACTTGAAAGACCCCAATTGAAACGCGAGCCATTCCGCTGATCGGGCTCCTCTCGCAGCGGCACGTCCCAATTCGAGTACCTGACGAGGAAATGATATGGCAGTCCAAAATTGTCTACATCCTATCGGAAATGGTACGAGTATCTCGTCTAGGGAACTTCTGGAGGCGGCCGCGGATGACGTTTGGAAGCCATACGTGTATCACCAGACGTTCGATCGCGCCGATGCGACCCAGGTTATCGCCGACGACGATCAGCAGCCAAGGGTTCATTCTACCCACGCACTTTGTTGCGGCACCTTCGGCGAATTGCTGCAAGGTCAATTGCCGGTCGGCTCCGTTCCTCGGGACCTTCACTTCTTGGTCACTATGCCTATCGCGCTTTTTGCGCGAGCTCACTTCGTGCCGATTGCAGGAACAAGATCCGTAACAGTTTATCCATCACACAAAGTAAAAGCAAAACGGCTGGCTGAGAATCTCGTGAGTGCGCTTGGCGCCTCAGGAGGAATCCTCCTTTTGCAATCGGAGCTCCCTGAAGGCAAAGGGCTGGCGAGTTCGTCTGCGGATCTTGTTGCGGCTGCGCGGTCAATCGCCTGCTGCTTCAAACGTAGGATCAGGACATCACTGATCGAGAAGTTAATGGCGGAGATCGAACCATCCGACGGGGTGATGTACCCGGGAGTGGTCGCATATCAACAGCGAACATGCAGCCCTCTCTCTTTCCTTGGGCAAATGCCGCCGCTCGCAATCGTTGGTATCGATGAAGGGGGAATCATCGAAACCATTGACTATGATCAACGCCGAGGTGAAATTTCCGCCAAAGACAGAGCAGAATACCACGAATTACTCGACCGTGCACGGATGGCAATTCCGCAGGGTGACGCGGTCACTATAGGCAGAATAGCTACAGCAAGCGCTCTCCTGCATCAGGAGCGGGTTCCAAAAGAGCATCTGAACTCGATGCTGAAAGTATCCGAGGTCACTGGCGCTCTCGGAGTCATAGTCGCGCACAGCGGCACAATGGTTGGAATCCTGCTTGATCGAGTGGCGGCTGATTTTCCACGAAAGCTCCGGTCCGTGCTTGCCCAAGTATCACCGCTCGACTACTCGCCAAAAATTTATCTCACCATGACTAGCTGCCGGTGAGATAGCAATATGGACGCTGCTCAAAAACGCCTCCCGTTCTCCGGCTACTCTGATGCCTATGCTCTCCCGAAAATCATTAGGTGTGAGACAAACCTATATCTTGCGCAATTTGCGTTCATGAAACTTCTGCCGGCCAAGTATATCATTGAACAGGCGCAGACACGAGGGGCTTTGACGCATGGTATGAAAGTACTCGAGACCTCGAGCGGAACTTTTGCGCTGGGTTTGGCTGTAGTTTGTCGGGAAGGTGGATTTGAACTTGAGATCTTCACAGACCCCGTGATGGACAACGGCCTGGAAAGCAGGTTGAAGTCCTTGAGGGCCGACGTCTGCATCATATCCGAAAAGGCGAGGGAGGGCGGTTATCAACGAAGCCGCCTAGATGCATTACACGCCAGGATGAGACAGTTGGGCCATTCCTGTTTCTGGCCCCGGCAATACGAAACACCGGACAACCCCGCGGCCTATAGGCTGTTCGCCGACCAAATATCGGGGATGTTGGATGCCGACGTAACGTTGGTCGGTTCTGTGGGGTCAGGCGGCTCTACCTGCGGAACGATAGAGCGCCTCCGCCAAAAGGCCCCTGGCGCGCGCCTGATTGGAGTAGATACCTTCAACAGCGTCATTTTTGGCCAACAGGATGGCGAGCGGAAGCTGCGGGGGCTGGGGAACAGTCTTGTTCCCGAGAACGTGAAGCATGAATTGTATGACGAGGTGCATCTCATCTCGGCTCCGCTCGCATTCGTTGCAACGGGAGTCCTCCACGAACGGCACGCCGTTTTCGCCGGACCGACCTCTGGCGCGAGTTTTATCGTTGGGCGTTGGCGCGCTCGGCAGTATCCAAGAGAAACTGTCGTCGTCATATGTCCCGATGAAGGGCACCGCTACGCAGAAACTGCCTACAACCAGGAGTGGCTCAGGCAGAACGGATGCCTACACGAGGGTGCACTTTTGGACACTCCGTCTAGCGAAGACCATCCTTCGACAGCTCTCCCTCCATGGAACCGATATCTTTGGAAGCGAAAAAGCCGGGAAGCCGTCTTGAGCTTGTTGGAGGAAGTTTGATGACCCGAGGGAGCTTCCTTTTCGTGGAAAGCAACACGACTGGCACTGGCGAACTATTGATCAAGCGAGCCCGACTTCTTGGCTTTGAAACTCACCTCGTTACCCGCAATCCTGCGCGTTATCCGCTTCTTAAGCACTCCGACGCTCGAGTGATCGAAGCTGATACACACAGTCCGAGCGAACTCATCGGCGTCGCTGCCAACCTTGGAAACCTGGCAGGAATATTCTCGTCGTCGGAGTATTTTGTGGAAGCAGCGTCAAGTACCGCGATGGCGATGGGGCTACCATCAGCGAATCCGGAGGCTATAGCCACATGCCGGAACAAATGGAAGCAAGCGACCGAGTTGCAGCGACAATCAGTCACTATTCCGGAAACTCGATTGGCCACATCCGTCAGAGACGTCGAGGATATTCTTGCGCATGTTACTCTGCCGGTCGTTGTCAAGCCAGCATTGGGAAGCGGTAGTAGTGGCGTGCGGCTATGTGAGAGCGCCTCGGCCGTCATCAAGGCCTTTGAAAGCGCGAAGAGTGTATTGCAAGATCAAGTGGATTTGCGTAGCCACGACATCCTCATCCAGCAATATGTCGAGGGTAAGGAATACTCTGCAGAGATAATTGCTCACGATGGGACGCTATATTGCCTTGGAATTCTTGCCAAACACAAAGGTCCGCCTCCCTGCTTCGTCGAAGTTGGGCATGATTTCCCGGCCCCGCTTCCAGACCCGTTCTCCAAGGAACTGGCTTCTTTTGCCTCGGGCGCGGTGTCGGCTCTGGGCCTGAAGTTCGGGCCGGCTCATGTAGAGTTCGTGATAGCGGACTCGGGCCCCGTCATCATTGAGGTAAATCCCAGGTTGGCTGGAGGAATGATTCCAGTCATGCTCTCGCACGCGCTGGGTACCTCGATCCTTGACATGGTTATTAGGCTTTACGCGGGAGAAGGGTTCACGCCCCCAGGCCCGGGCAGAAGGGCGGGAGCTATCCGTTTCCGACTTGCTCCCACGTCCGGAAAGCTCAGACGCCTAGGCTTTTCTCGAAGTCCAGACCCAACAGTGCCCGAGGCGGGGCTACTGAAATCTGAGGGTGGCAAAGTTCAGATAAAGGGCGACTTCAGAGACAGAGTAGCCTACGCTGTAGGCGTCGCTGATGAACTCGATGCCGCCGCCGCCGCAGCTGATCGGATGATCGATTCCATTGTGATCGATATCGAGACGGCTGCTGGCGAATCGGTCAAGCAAGATCCTGCGTTGAGCGAGGGCAGGTGGACCCTGCACCCCGAAGCGATGAAGTTGCTCGCCCCACCTATAGATATCTCGCGCGACGGTCGGCTCCTGCAGCACCAGGCAACCGTAGACGAAGCACATCTGGTGATGCTTGCGGACCAAGGCTTGATCAGCCCGGCAGCCGCTGCCGATCTCCTCAAGCAAATTCTGGCTCTCCAGGACCAGGGCTTTCAGTCTTTGGAGGGCCGCGATGCCCCGCGTGGCCTCTATCTGGCCTATGAGGCCGAACTTGAGGCAAGAGCGGGCGCGGAGAAGGCCGGCTGGCTGCACCTTGCGAGATCCCGCAACGACTTGAACGCGACTATTTCTCTCCTGGTCCTTCGGGAGGCTGCATGGTCCATATCGCAACAGATAGGAACTGCACAAGATGCTCTACTTCAGCGAGCGGAGGAAACAACGAGCCTTGTGGCTCCGCTGTACAGTCAGTATCAGATCGCCCTCCCCGGATCGCCAGGGCACTACCTGCTCAGCGTTTTCTTTGCTTTGGGACGCGAGCGCCAGCGCCTCCATTCCCTGCTGGAAGACATCAGGAACTGCCCGATGGGAGCTGGTGCCGGCGGAGGCACCAGTACGCCGATAGATTCTTTCAAAACCGCAAGTCTTTTAGGATTTGAGCAGCCGTCGTACAACTCACTGGATGCGGTGGCGAGCCGAGACCATCACCTGAACGGGCTTTCAATCTTTGCTAGCGTCTCAATCTTGCTCAGTCGCGTGGCCCAGGACCTGCAGGTATGGACGACGCGCGAGTTTGCTCTCATCGACGTTCCTCACGATCTTGCCGGCGGCTCTTCCATGCTGCCCCAAAAGAAGAACCCGTTTTTGCTCGAACATATCAAAGGGTCGTCAAGCACCGTGATCGGTGCATACGTTTCTGCGGCAACAGCTGCCTGCAAATCCCCTTTCAGCAATTCGATCGAAGCAAGTAACTACAGCTGCTCTCCACTCGGCCGTGCGGAAGATACCCTGAGGGGGGCCATCACCCTCACATCGCTCATTGTGAAATTCATGTCGTTCAATGTGCAATCCATGCGTGTAAATCTGGATGATGGATTATCCATGACGGCCGTCGCCGCCGAACGGATGGCGTCGCGAGGCGTTCCTTTCAGGAAGGCGCACACACTAATTGGCGAGATCGCAAGACGCGTGTCTCATGAAAGCTGCGCGGCGGAGCGCCGGATTGAACTGGCCAGGCAACTTGCTGGCGTGCTGCCGGCGAGTCTTGAAGAGTGCAGGGATGCTCTTCAGTACGGAGGAGGACCCGGAAAAAGCTCATCGGACGCCCAGATTTCCATTGCAAAAACGCTCTTTCGGGATATGCAGCTGAAATGCGAGGACATACGGGAACGCTGGGCGCGGGCCGATATACAGCGCAAACAGAGGGTCAAGGAACTTGTTGATAGTCATCAAGCCCCACTTGAACGCAGGGATGAACAGACGGCGGTATGATTTACTATGACGCAGCAGCGATTGCCGTTCCGCGGCGCATGCCCGCGATCTTTGGTGAAACGCCGCGAAGGCGAACAGGTCAGCGCCGCGATTGGAGCTTAAATAGCCAACCTTGGATGCGGTCTGGCAGAGCCATCGGGATCGAGCAGGAATATTGTGCCCGATCGGAACAAGGGGACGCCTCGTTGTAGTTATGCGCCAATCCTCGAATTTTCGGTGGCGTGGGCGAGGTTATAGTGCTTAATCCTGGGCTCACATGGCGAAGGGGTGTGTTAGGGCGGCATCGTGTTGCTCCCAATTGGTGACGGAAAGGTATCGTCCAAACAAAGGGTACGCACGGGGGCGGCCTTGTCCTCTACCTTCTGATCCAGGCGGAAGACCCAAACACTATCTACAGGGTCATCGAAATGACGCCCTCACGGCCCCAGCTGATAGAGGTTCTTCCACCTGGCACCCGATGGCCGATATTCGGAACCTCCTTTGACAACGGCGCGCACGAACCGTCCCATCACTCCACATCCAATGCATGGTGACGGCCTTCCGCTGGGCAACGACAGCCTTGCGCAGACTGCCTCGAGAGGCCGCATCAGCAAGATCGGCGATGCCGCGGTGCGCACGGCGCTTTATGAGGCCGCTCACAATGCTGACCAAGCCGCTCAAGGGCGGCGCACGGCTCAAAAGCTGGGCGATGCGGATCGGACCGACGGGCCGGAATGAAAAAGGCTAAGTGGCGCTGGTGCGCAAGCTTTGCGGTGATCCCGCATCGCATGCTCGCCAACGGAACTGTCTTCAACGCCGTGCCTAAGACAACGACGGCAAGATGGGGCGAACACGGTTTTGGATCGGTCATGACACCAGGCCATCCCGAAGCGAAGTCCCGTCGGCCGACGAAGTGGCAACAACGGCGTTCGGCTGATCACGCCCACAGGCCGTCAGGCTTCCGGAAACGCATCCCAGTGGCGGCCAGCAATCCGAACAGGTTCCATTCGTCAGCGCCCGGATCGTGTCTTCTCAGCTGCGCCGGCTACTTTAGGCCGCATCGTCAACTTCGTGGACACGGCTACGGTGTCTGAGACGGCGCTGTAGAAGTCAGGTCATCGGCTGGGGGAGTTCGGGTCCTTGACGGCGCGCTTCCCCGGCCAGCTCCGAGCATCACTCCAACTTGAGCGCAGGCACATATGGTGGGCTATCCTCGGCGAATCCGCCTGCCCGGATCCGTGAGGCCGAAAGCCCAATTGGCTGAGCTACTCGACCAACTGAGCGCTTCGGGGCGTTCGGCCATTGCTAAACCGTAACGCGTGGCTCGAACTTAACACGATCAAGCGCGATCATGCTCCTAAATTTTCGGAGATTTTGGTTAGTATAAAGCTTCGTCTTTACGAAGAGGCCGAACGCCTCGACGTCCTCAACCGCCACGATCAGAACGAAATCGGCTTCACCAGTAACCATATAGCATTGGGTCACTTCCTTGGCGGCCCGCATCGCGCGTTTGAAATCGTCGACAAGATCCAAATGTTCACGGTCAAGCTCTACGGCGACTATAACGGAAAGCGACTTGCCAAGATCCTTCTTGTCCGTAATCGGAATATCCGCAAAGATTACGCCATCTGTACGCAACCTGTTCACTCCCCGCATGTATGAATCTGCCGAAGAACCTGCAAGCTCCTCGAGTTTGGTAAAGGGAAACCTGATTGCTTTTCTGTAGCGTCGTTTAGATCGTGGGTCTAGGTCGTCCGATGTGGGTTCTGCAATCTTTACAAGGTTACAATGCTCTTTCTCACTACTTTATTGAAGCGCAACATTTGTCGTAATCGAAGAATGAACAGTTAATGCAGTTCTGGTGACGAAGCATCACTGAGTGGGGCTCATTCCGGCCGTCAAGATGGTGTCCAACGGACTGGTCTAGGTTACGGCCTGGTCGCCGCGCTCTCCGGCGCGGAGCCGGGCTGATCAGCGTGCCACGGCTGGCAGGCTGATGAGCCGATCACCGCCTCATTGGCTGAGGGTTTCCAGATGGGTAGATGCCAGCCTTCTCCGACGGCATCGCAATGTGCAGTGGTGTTAGAACCAGCAAAGGAGTGGCAGGCATCCATGGAAAAGGTTACCATCATCGGGGTCGATCTGGCAAAGAACGTCTTTCCACTGGACGGGGCGGCAGCTGACGGATCAGTCGTGTTCCGCAAGAAGCTGTCGCGCCTGCAGTTTTGCAAATCATGGCGGGTAATCCGGCATGTGTCCACGAGATGGTTCGGCTTGGCCGTCAGCCGAAGCTGACCTCGCAACGTCAAAGCGTTCATTATGATATGCTCACCTGACCATATTTCACTAATCGTCAGGTGACCATAATGCGGAGGAGCGCGTGAAATCCGCACGTTCCTGGCGTCCGTCGAGGGATTTGCTCCGGATGTCGCCGAACGTTACGAGGCCCTCGGTCAAGAAGTGCTGCTGGCCTGGCTACGAGAATCAGCCATTCGCCGGGCGGCATCCACGCTGCACCGCACCCGCATTATTGACCGGTTCCTCGATCGCGTGGTGGAAATCGGCGCGATCGAAAGCAATCCCGTCGCCGCTCTGCGCGATGAGGGCAATATGAAGCAGTGCATGCCGATCTGGCGGGCATTGGCGTCGCGGGATCCGGAACATGCGCTTGCCGAACTGCGCCAGCCTCGGCCGTTCGGCAGCGTACTGGGAAAATGATGGCCGAGCATGTCGCGATGCGGCGCAGAGGATACAATACACTTCCTAGCCCCTGTTGCTCTTGCGGTTCGACCATTCCCTGCAGTCGCATCCGGGAGTGAGCGGCGACCGGATTACAGAGGAAGCAGCCGCCAGGCAATGGCGAAAGCCCCATATCTACTCGCCTGCCGTCGTGCGACGGATGCTCGACGTCGCACGTAGCTATCCGGCGCACGGGTGCCGCTTCGACCGCTGAGCATGTACACGATGCTGCTGCTGGCTATTGCGCAGGCTTACGGCGCGGCGCGTTTGCCCGTCTCGATCTTGGTGATGTTGACCTGCAGGTCGGTACGATGCCCATCCGGCAGACTAGGTTCTTCGAGACCCGGATTCTGCCGCTACCCGACAGCGTTGTAGTCGAGCTTCGGGCCTACGTCGATGCGCGGCGGCGTGCCGGTGGATCACAGGACGCGCGCTCCGGCCTGTTCTGGCACGAGCGAGGCGAAAGCCATTACATGCCGGAAATGATCACCTGGCTGCTTACCGACCTCATAACGCCGCACTGGGCTGAAGCCATTGCGAGAAAAAACAGGTCCCGGCGTTCATGACCTGCGCCACTCGATGGTGGTGAACAGGATCTTCGAAGGGTACCGAACGGGCACCAATCCACAGGATCGCCTGCCGTTCCTAGCTACCTACCTCGGCCGGACATCAACTCTACCTTGGTCTACATCACCGTGACGCAGGATCTGATGCATTATGCAAATGAGCGGTTCCGGGTACTTGGCGCACCATGCCTCAATCTGAGACGGGAGGTGGGGTCATGAGCAGGGATGATCCGTTCCCGGCCCTGCTGCGCGCGTTCTTCTATGAATGGCTGGTCGAGCAGCGCAACGCGTCCATCCACACAGTCCGGTCCTACCGCGATACCTGGCGGCTGCTGCTTCGGTTCGTTGCGTGGCGTGCTGGGAAGAAGGTGGCTATGATCACGCTGGCCGATCTGAACGCCAACGAATCGCCGCGTTCCCCTCCGCCACGCCGATCATTAACGTGGCGGTACGATCGGCACGCGCAACTGCCGCCTTGCTGCGATCCGCAGCTTCTTCCACTTCGTGGCCACCAGGACCGCATCGATTGCGCGATGCGTCGAGTCTCCACATCCCGATCAAGCGCGCTCGAACCGCGATCATGCGCTGCTCTCGTTCCTCTACAACAGCGGCGCACGAATACAGGGGGCGCTCGACCTGTGCCCCGAAGCAATCCGATAAGCCCGAACTGCGTGCGTCTGACCGGCAAGGGCCGGAAGGAACGTATCTGCCCGCTCGGGCCGGAAACCGGGATATTGCAGAAGAAACTGCTTGAACGGCAACCGCGAGCGCCCGACCAGCGGCTGTTCGTAACCGCTATGGTGAGCCGCTCAGCGCCTCAGGGATCCGATTCAGGCTCGCCGCCTGCATGAAGGCGGGGCCGAAACCGTCCAAACGCTGCGTGCCAAGCACGTAACGCCACACGCCTTCCGGCATGCCACCGCCGTGCACCTCATCTCGGCGGGCGTCGACGGTACGGTCCTCGACACGAAGAACCACTATGCCAAGGCCAATCTGGAACGAAGCGGAACCCTGGAACAGGGTCGCCGCTCCAACCACACCCAGCGGCCAGCCATCTTGGAAGCGCAATTCGAGCGTGCTCGCCTGGCTCGACCTGAAATAATGCGGAGGAACATGGACAAAAACGGCGAGAATCTGTCGATCAGACCGCGCTCCTCTGCATTATGGTCACCTTACGATTAATAAAGCGGCAGAAGAACGACGCAGCGGATGCGGAGGCGATCGTCGAGGCAGCGCAACTGCCCACGATGCGCTTCGTCGAACCGGAAAACCGAGAGCAGCAGTCTCGGTCCATAATGTTCGCACCCGAGAACACGTGGTCAATCAGCGCACTGAGTTGGTCAACGCATTGCGTGCGCACCTTTATGAATTCGGCCACATCGCGCCGCAGGGAATTCGTTATCTGAACCGACTTGAATGTTTCGTTGAGGACGAGAAAGCCAACTTGCCTGATCTGGCCCGCGAAATCTGCCGCGATCTGCTGGACCGGATCTACCAGCTAACTGGCGGGATCGACTTACTGAAGAAGAAGATCGATGCTCTGTGAGGGAAGCTGAGGCATCTCGGCGCTTGCAAACCATGCCCGGCGTTGACCCCATCGCTGCACTGGCGATCGAAACTTTCGCGCCTCCGATGGAGACGTTCAAAATGCGGCCGTGACTTCGCCGCTGGCTCGGCCCGTTGCAGAAATCGACCGGCGGTAAGCAACGACTAAGAAAAACCTCGAAGATGACGCCTGCTTATTATTGGGGCCATGGCTGTGGTCCGATGGGCATCGCGGAAGGGCGCGCCCGAGGGCTCCTGGCTCGCGCGCATGATGCCGAAGAAGCCGCGGATGCTCGTGGCCATCGCGCCGGCCAACAAGATGGCGCGTGGCATCTGGGCCATGCTGACAAAGGAAGAGGATTACCGGAATCCGGCAACGGTGCCGGCATGAGCATTCAGCAGCACACCTGAACCGGTCCGTCAGAGATGTGAGGAAGGCCTGACCCGCATGGTAAATGATCGATCAGATCAGGATCAGGAAACCGGAATGACGCATCGAGCCTCGCGCTCGCTTCCTAGATTTGGGCCTGATCCGCGCATCACCATACCGGCCCGCGGCATGTGAATGGCCGCAAATCAACGCCTGGGGTGATGGCTCAAGGCGGAACGGGCGCCGATGAGCCTTTCATAAGCGATATCGGCGGCTTGTTGCCGATCGCGCTATGTGTTGTACAACTCGACGACGGAACGCACACGGGACCGGCCCGGAGCGCGAGCTTCCCTATGCATGGCATCCTTGGCGTGTCGCCAGGTCCATATTCATGAGGTGATCGACAAGAACGACGCAAAGGTTTTCCGCTGCAGCGTTTCTGGGCAGGTATCGGATCATTGGCTGGAGATTCCAGCGTGGATGTTCGATCGGGTAGCCAGCGCGAACTGGCGCATCATAGCTGTTCCGCACTTCGACCTTGCCGCGCTCGGCACTTTGGCGACCCTGCTGCATGACATAGGTGTCCCCTCGCAATCGCCGGAGATGGGCGCAGCATTGGGCTCTCACGCCAAGCGGAGAGATGTCCATGCCGCGCCAGCCCACGACATACCAGTTCGATCTGTTCTCGAAGCCGAACGACGCCAACACGAAGCAGACGCCGCGATGGCAGCGCTGCCGGCCGAGACGCGCCGATCAGTGACGAAGCTGATGGTCAGCCTGATCTCGGGCACGTCGACGGCGAGGGTGCCGTAGAACGGGAGGGCGCGGACCATGATGCATGAGAAGATTGAGCGGCACCATCTGGAGCGCAAAGCGATCCTGTATGTGCGGCAGTCGTCAGCCCATCAGGTCCTGCACAATCGTGAGAGCAGCATACTTCAATATGGGATGCGCGATCGCCTGACAGCCCTTGGCTGGTCTCCCGTAGAGACGATCGATGACGATCTGGCCGTTCTGCCGCCGGCGGCGTCGTACGGGCCGGCTTCGATCGGATGGTCGCGGAGGTCTGTCTCGGCAAGATCGGGGCGGTTGCGGCACGGGAGGTGTCGCGGTTTGCCGCAACGGCCGCGACTGGCAGCAGCTCATCGAGATGTGCCGTGTCGTCGATACCGTGCTGATCGACCAGGAGACGGTCTATGCGCCGCGTCAGGGCATGATCGGCTGCTGCTGGGATTGAAGGGCAGTCTCAACGAGTATGAACTCGATCTTCTGCGCCAGCGTTCGCTGTCGGCCCGCTCCGAGAAGGCCCGCCGCGGCGAACTCGTCGTCGCAGCCCCTGTCGGATTCGTGAAGGTCGGCGATCGTCTTGAGAAGGATCCCGATCGGCGTGTGCAGGAATCCATTACCCTAGTGTTCGACAAGGTTGCTGAGCTCGGCAGCGCCCGTCAGGCCTTGATGTGGTTCCTCGAGCATGGCTGGATTTGCCCGCCAAGTGCAACAATGGCGACGTGGTCTAGCGCAGGCCGAGCTATGCGACATCCACGGATGATCGAGAATCCGATCTAAGGCGGCGCCTACGCCTATGGTAAGACTCGTGCCGCGCTCGGGATTTGGCCGATCCGCCGCTCGCCCACGTATCCGACGCAGGACGCGCGAGGCTGGCGCTGATCCCGGACAGCCATGAAGGCTATGTCAGTTGGGAAAGGGCAGAGGCGATCCGCAAGATGGTGAGCGACAACGTGCCCAATCCGCTGCCGGCGCTGCGGCCGCAAGCTGACGGTCCGCTACACGGGCACCAAGCACAACATTCCGCGCTATTCCTGCTGGCGGGGTCTGCTCGACAATGGTGAGCCGCGATGCATCGCCTTGGGCGGACTGCGCGTCGAGATGCGATTGAGGAAGCGCTCCTGCGTGTCGTGGAGCCGGGAGCGATTGCTGCCGCTGCCGAAGCTGAGGCGCAAGCTGCCAATCGTCGTGACCAGGTCCGGGACGCCCTCGGTCGGGATATTGAGGCTGCCCGCTACGCCGCCGACCGGGCCTTCCGGCAATATGACGCGGCCGATCCCGAGAACCGGCTGGTCGCGGCGGAACTGGAAGCGCGTTGGAACCAGGCACTCATCCGTGTCGGTGAGATCGAGAGCAAGATCGCCGCGACGCCGAGGCCACCACCTGTGTTGGCAACGGGCATCACGGCGCTGGCCACAGACCTTCAGGCTGTCTGGTCGGCGCCAACGACGGACGCCAGGCTCAAGAAGCGCATCGTGCGCACCGTCATTCAGGAGATGGTCGCCGATATCGACGATAAAGCCTCCAAGATCGTGCGCTGTCCATTGGATTGGCGGCGCCTATACCGAGCTGCGCCTGCCGAAGCGCCGGCGCGGACAGCGCGACAGCACCTCTGGCGATATCATCGCGGCCATCCGGCAACTGATGCTGATCGCCAGCGATGATCTGATCGCCGGCATTCTCAATCGCAACGGCTTGGTGACCGAGCATGGCAATCGCTGGACTCGGGAGCGGATCACCGCACACAGATCGCATCACAAGATCCCGGTCTTCCGGCCGGCGCCGGATGGCAACGAGCCGTGGCTCAACCTGAACAAGGCGGCGCGCCTCCTCGGCGTTGCACCGAACCCTCAGACTCGCCGCCGAAGCAGGCGAGATCGAAGGCATTCATCCTCTACCGGATGGGCTGTGGATCTTCAGCCGATCAGAACTTGGAAAGCCACGAGCCCAGCAGATTGTTCATCGCGCGCGACAGAACCCGAAAAACCCCGCGGGATCGCACCCCGATCAGCAAAAACTATTCCCTTCAACAGCATAGACAGATGGGCTTTATGAAACAGGATTCTAGTCCTTACGCCATTCCTCTATCTTGGCGCGGGCGTCGTCAAGGCTCAGGAACCAGTGCGCGTTCAGGCATTCCGCGCGGAACTTTCCATTGAACGATTCGATAAAGCATTGTCGCTTGGCTTTCCCGGTCGGGAGAAGTCCAGTTCAACACCTTTTTGGTAGGCTCACAGGTCGAGGTCGCGGGAATGAACTCGGAGCGCTGGTCGACCCGGATCGTCTTCGGATAACCGACCTCCCGGTATGCCCCTTCGAGGACCACGACCACATCCTCGCCGCGGTAGCTGAACCGCGGATCGACCACCGGCGAGAAGCGCAAGAAAGCGTCGACGACGGTGAGCACGCGGATCTTGCGGCCGGTCGCCAGTTGGTCGTGAACGAAGTCCATCGCCCAGACCTGGTTGCTCTGCGTCGCATCGGTGCGATCCTCCCGCAGCTTCGCCTTTACCCGACGCTTGTAGCCCATCTCCTTGTAAAGACGATAGATTCGCTTCGGGTTGACCGCCCAGCCTCCCGGCGCAGCAACACCTGGCCATGCCGGTAGCCTAGCGCACGCATGTCGGCGAGCTCTGTTGGGAAATTTAGCCGATTGAAATCGGTAGCAGAATCCCGCTTCGCCCAACGTTCATCACCGGATCGAAGCTTGCGCGCGACTGAAAACCTGCTATACGGCCACCGAATACATAACAGTCAATTCCATGCGCCATTTTCTTGATGGATCGGCTTGGCGGGTGCAGAGCCGTGATCTCTCCGGGTCTGATGTACTCTTGAACAACACATGGATTGAGCGCCGCCCAGTCAATGTGTTTTTCCCAAACTGCTGCCGAGGTGAGACACCCAACCAAAACTTGCTCGCCACGCGTCGCGTTAGAGGGCTTCAGAACAAGAGTGGCCTTGTTTCTCCGGATGTAGCTGATGAGCTCGATTCGACGCCGTTCGGGGTCAGTTGTTACTCCCGCTTTGACAAAACGGGTCCATGGAATGTGGCGTGAAATGAACTCGAGCTGCTCGGCATTGAAGTCCGAGCTGAATTGATTATCGCTGAGTACAGCAAGAATCGTCTTGTCAGATAATACCCATTGGGAGATCCACGGGTTTACCGAAACGACCTCTCCACCCGCACAGGCGTCTAAGTAGTCTCGAGGTTCCTCAGCGTCGATAAAGTCCCTGGGGTCAAGTTTATTATAAACAAGCTCGATGACTGCGCCGTCCGGTCCCACTAACCCACGAGCTGTGCGCCTAATCGCGCTAACATCCAGCAATGTTGCGTTGACGCCTGTGTCTCTTAGGCCGCTCACGATCCAATCCACTTCATTTGTATATCGCCCGCAAAAATTGACTACTGCTGCAGTTTTCAGTTCGCTGCCGGCCGCAGCGTAATAGGTAGACAACAGCTCCCGCACGAAGCAGGCCGGATCCTTCCCGAAAGGCTGTTTCATCACGTCTAGTGATAGTCCATGTGTCAATGGGTTGGGTACGCGGCTCCAGATTCTTGCGGCGAGGCCGTTCTGAATAACCCCGCCTGGCGCTTCAGTATTCGTTTCGATTATCTTATAATGTCCATCGCTGCCGAAAAGGCCATCTAGTCGGCATATTCTTACAACCGGCCGATATGTTGGGGGGGGTATGATCCAATGCCGCAAACGTCTATAAGCAGGAAAAAGGTCTTGCACACGTTCATTCCGGCAATACAGCTCAGCGGCGACATCAAGGACCTTGACCATGGCCTCAGCGGTAGCGCTGAGGTGATTAGCCAGACCGCAGTCTATCGCAAGAGGCCGGAGACATACGGGATACGCACGTCCCTCAAAGTGAATGCCTGCCTCTGCAATCGCGCTGGACAAATCGTCTTGAGCCTCCCAAATCGACGCCGGGTCGCGAATTGCTAACTCGCATAGTCGGCGCTCAATTCGGACATCCGTTTCGCTGATTGCAGGCACCGTCGCGATTGTCATGGGCAGTCCTTTCTAGCGGGCTTATGATTATGAGTTTGCGCGGCCCTCTGGATTCTTGGACACAACTCGTCGTGTGTACGGGCCATTTTGTTCCCGAAAGCTAATAGGTGACGATTTTCAGGAACTGCGAAATGTGGTGGTTTGAGGCTGCGGACGAGACACGCGGCCTCGACACCGCTTTGCGGTTTCTCTCTGCGGAAGCTAGAGTTTGCTGTAGCTCTCCACGCAGATATGAGAACGATCTCGCGTCCATCTAAGCTCTCGGGCCAAAGGGAACGCTCGGCACAGCATCTATCAACATCCAGCACCCTGCACACCTCTTCGTCTCCAAAGATCAAGGTTCGCGGCAGGTCGGTTGAGACCCACAGCCGACCAGCCCCCAGGCACACGGAGAGCAGATCGAGACGCAACCGAATCCGTCCATCGCCCAATAGCTCGCCATTGTCGCTCCCTGATCCGCAGCGCGCCGATGCTCCCATTCGCTTGCAGTTCTTTGCAGAAGACCGAGAGGCAGCGAATTGTTCTTATTTGCCAAGGGCCGGAAACGGGCTAATTGACCAACCGATGAGGTCGACGGCCTTCTGGACGATCGCTGCGGCATTGCCACTGCTGGGTGACGTGGCGATGACATGTCCAATCCAGTCACGGTTATCGCCGTTTCTGACGATCGGCGTCTTGGATTTAGCATAGAGTTTGACCTCTGCGACACCCGGTATGGCAGTCGCCCGACTGTCACCGCCGATCCAGTCGAGTGTGCCGTCGCGATCAGGGACTAGGATCTGCGCCGCTGCAGTCTGCTCATGTCTTCGGCGCAAATCCCATTCGTCGCCGGTGGCGAGCTTGATGTGCTCCGTGATGAGATCGATACCGTAAGCCAGCTGAATCAGTTGGGGAGTGGGCGTGCCATGAAGCCGCGGGTTGACTTCAATGACGACTGGGCCACGCTCCGTCCATCGGAATTCGATGCCCGTTGGCCCCCAGCCAAGGCCGAGAGCTCGCAAACAACTCAGCGAAACATCTACGATTCGCTCATGGGCGTCATCAGTCAGCGGGGCAGGAAGGGTGCACACAAAATGCGATGAAGGTCTGGTCTCACCGGTGCCAATTCCAACGACCTGATCGCCCATTATGTCGGCCCAATAATAGGGACCCTGTGCGTATTCTTCGACGAGTATCCTCGGCGAAGACCGCCATATATGCTTCCCCCCCAACAGATAGGTCGTATGTTCGACTAACTCACCGACGTTGCAGCATAGTCGGACACCTCTGCCGCCGGCCCCGACAGTTGGCTTAAGAATTACCGGCAGGCCGATCTCCGCAGCAGCGCTTTCTACGTCGGTCACATTCGTTGCCAACCGGTAAGACGGTATGGGTGCGCCGGCCTCCGCGAGAAGCTGACGTTGAATGAATTTGTCGCAGCATCGTTCAATCGATCTGGGGTTCGGTCCCGGTAGATCGAAATACTGGCAGAGCTTGCCAACCGTCGCGTAGACCGACTCTATGTCGGACGTAATGCCAGCTATGTCGTGGGCCGCATGCAGCTGGGAGCATTCGCGGGTCAGCGCATCGACATTGTCGGTATCAACACGAATTGCCTCAATGCCTTCTGCAGCAATGTAGTCGTACCGAGATGGATCAGCCGACAAGACAATTGGATGAAGACCAAGACGCTGGGCCGCTTGGACGTATAGCAGACCAGTGCACCTAGGATGACCTTCAATCAGGATGAGCGCTCTACTTCTTGCCATTGTCTGTTGTCTCCGACGATGCGTGCTGTCCGGCAGTTTGAGGGTAATCGGCGTCACCTTCGATGCACCACCTCCGACCTTGTCCTGAACGTATCAATGTCAGTGATTCCGGGTGCAAAGACTCTGTGAATTCATTTGAAGGACATGTTGCAACTGATCGGGTTGTCCTCCTCATAGCCGACCGTCCCCCGCCTCGTAGCTCATGATCTCTCCAGCATGTCCGCTGGCATCGACCAATCGGTCGAAGGCAGCGTCAAAAAACCGCGATTGAACCATGAAGCCGAACAGGTGAAGCCGGCGTCGACGGTGCGGCAGAGCCAGTTTACACGGTGCTCGATCCGCGGTCCGATCTTGCACATCCCCTTTAGCCCAATTCGGTGGCATAGGGCGCTGACCGGCCCTCTAATCCGCCGCATGTAGGGCGGCGTTGCCAGTGCTGCACGGGGCCGAACTGGAAGTACATCCCCATCGTCGGCGAAGTTCGCGGCGTTGGAAACCTGTCAGGTGTCGAGCTGATGCGCGATCCCGGGGCGCGCGTAGCATTCGAGCCCGAGTTGCAGGTTGGCGTGCGGGCCGCCGCTGCTCTGCTTGAAAACGGGGTCATCGGCCGGGCCATGCTGCACAGTGATACTCTCGGCCTTGCCCCGCCACTGATCGTCACCCGCAACGGTGTCGACATCATGTCGATGCGACGGGAAGTCTGTTGAACGACGTACCGCGCCTTGAAGGCGGAACGCGCCGTATAACATTGCGGACCAAACCACTTGTTTGCGGCTGTTTCCGGTCCTCCCATTTGACCGCGGACGTTGCGCCGCGAGCCCTGCCGGCGCACCTCCCCGCCGGCAGGGCCTATTCCTCATGTCTGCCCTTGTCAGAAACTTGCGTTGGTCTTCGGCAACTTGCCTGCAGGTGGCAGCAAGTCCAGATGCTCGGCACTATTTGCTGCAATCTGTCTACGAAAGATTTTTTGGAACAGCTTTCGGAAGGCGTCGATGAGGTCGACTTCCGCAGCCCCCTGGCCCATTTGAGCTCACAACTCGACCTGGTCGCCTTCGCCTATCTCTCGCTCCCGCCGCAGGGTAACAAGCCCACGCTGATCTCCAACTATCCGACGAGCTGGACGGCGCGCTATCTAGAGCACCAGTACCAGAGCATTGATACCGTAATCGTACGCCCGAGGCGGCGGATGCCCCTTCCGATGGGGCTCTTCGCTACCGGGTGTTGAGCCATCAGAAGCTGAGCATAGGCTCTTTGACGAAGCGGCGCAGTTCGGCATCTGCTGTGGTTCGACGATCCCGATCATTGATCTCAGAGGCAATTTTGCGGCGATGACCTTTGCCGCTGACAAGCGTGATGCTTCATTTGTCCGCGCCGCGGAACGCTATGAACACGCTCTCCCTTACGTTGCGACCTGTTTTCACATGTTCGTCCGTCACAAACTTTCGGCTGATCGACTGGTGAACGGCGTATTGCTGACGGCGCGAGTATACGAGTGTCTGCAATGGGCCGAGAAGGGCAAATTCCAAACGCGATATCGGCTGCATCCTCGGGATTACGCGGCATACGGCAACGTTTCATCTGGCCAACGGCAGGAAACTTGGCGTTAGCATAACCAGACAGGCAGTTGCTCGTCTCGCCGCTTCAAGTTCCTGACGTACTGAAGCTGGCCATACCTCCCTTCGACATTGCCTCGTCGGCATCGAAGGGAGCAGGCGGCATTGCGATCGCTACCTATGAATTTTTCGCCGGCATGATCGAGTTGGGCCTCTCGCGCCAGCTCAGCCATATCGTAACGGTTCACCGATTTGCGCATGGAACGCATCCTTCGCCGCGCCGGCTGGCCGTTGGAGCGGTTTGCAGAGCCGCACACGATTGGCGCCACCCGCGCCTTGGCCGGCTATTTGGAAGTGTCGGAAAAGATGCTCCAGACGGTTCGGCAAAGCGGCGGCATAGGCGGTCATGTGCTCTGGGCGCCGGTACTTCGCAAGGTGGCATGAGATCACGCGATAAAGGCGGGCAGGGCTGCACCGTCACGCCCAGAGGCGTGGCAATCCGCGCCGCATTTCAGCCGCCGAACAGGTGCTTGCTGCCGGTCGTCACCATCCAGTTGGCGCGGTCGACATGGCTGTGAACAGCCTTGCGGGCGCGGACCGGCTCAAGGATCGGGTCGATCCCGAGAATAAGATCGGCCATTTCTTCCACGCGGGCATTGTCGGCGGAGGCGTCCAGGATGCGCAGGTAAATGGTGCGATGTTGCCTGTCGTAGCTCGTGATGCTGTCTGACCAGGGCACCTCGTCGCACCGCGTTGCGCTTCGGGTCTTATCTGTTCGCGTCGATTCAATGGCTGCAGTGAACCTAGCATGTTGATCGCTGGATTCAATGCAGAACATCCCAAAATGGGATAATTCGAAACGGAGATTAGTCGCTGAGCCGGCCTTTAAGTGACCGGTTCGCTTGCATGCCCAAATCTCTTCGATCTCCCCGCCACCAGCGGTTTCTGGCCCAGCTGATATCGCTGCGCAAGGCCAAAGGCCTGACCCAGGAGCAGGTGGCCGAGCAGCTTGGCCGCCCGCAATCCTTCGTGGCCAAGTACGAAGGTGGAGAGCGGCGTCTCGATGTCATCGAGTTTCTCGACGTAGCCGCGGCCCTTGACGCTGATCCGTGCGAGATGCTGTCGAGCCTGCGGACTTAGTAGGCGTCCCTCATGCAGTTCGCGCCGATTGCTCGCGACCCGAGCCCTTTTATCCGCCAGTCTCCGAAGTCTCGGACATACGGCTAGCCTAGACGCGGGGCAGCCTTTTAGTTACTGAAAGGGGCTCCCTGTTCTCGCGCCCTCGACGGCTCATTGCGGAAGCATTCCAGGTTGTGTGCGTCAAGTCCCGCAAAAAAGGGGCGGCCATGGTTGGTGGTCATGCGGCTTGGCGTAAAGCGAGCTTCTTGTGCTCGCGCAGATCATCCATGTTGATGTAGCGGTTGGCCTCCATCCAGTTTTCGTTGGTCTCGACGGCCAGCGCCCTGACCAGGCGCAGGCAGCTCAGTGAATTTGGGAAGATGCGCACAACATAGGTGCGCCGGCGGATTTCCTCGTTGAGGCGCTCCAGCATGTTGGTGGACTTTAGGTGCTTGTGGTGCTGGCGCGGCAGGCAAAAGGAGGTCAGCGTGCATTCGATGGTCTCCTCCACCCAGCTCGTCAGTCGCGGATAGCGGCCCGACCATTTTGGCAAGCCATGCGGCGAGATCGGCCTTGGCCTCGGCGAGATCGCGCCGGTCATAGAGCCAGCGCAGTTCCTGCAGGGCAATCGTCGCCGCGCTTCCTCGGCAGGTGATCGAGCGCGTTCCTGAGGAAATGCACATAGCAGCGCTGCCAGGCGGCTTCGGGGATCACCTCGCCGATTGCCGCCACCAGGCCGGCATGGTCGTCAGAGACGACCAGTGAGGCGCGTTGACCCGTGTTTTGGTTCAGCCGCGAACAGTTGCCTGGCCCCGGTCGTCACCATCCAGTTCGCGCGGTCGATATGGCTGCGCACAGCGTTGCGGGCGCGGAGCGGTTCTAAAACCAGGTCAATGCCGAGAGATTGGTTATGTCCTGCCCGCTGGCATTGTCGGCGCTGGCGTCGAGGATACGCATTCGACCTGCGCCAATCAAACAGCAGTGGGTTGGAAATCCCATGGCGTCGCGACATCGCCGATACCTGCCGCGAAGTCCATAGTCCTCGACGATCAACAACTTCGCGCTCCTCCGACCAGCGCGCCGGCGGCAGCATTAAATCTCGAGACGAGTGGCTCGGCAACAGTCAGTCCCGATCATACCGACGGGCAGCTACTCTCCAACCTCGGCAAGGCGGCCTCCTCAGAGCCGCCGAGAAAAACGCAGGAAAGCTGCAGCGAACCCTCGCACATTGCAGACTTCAGCAGGAAGCGCCTTCTAACATAGCGTGAACACAGGGCCTGCTGGTCGCTTGGGACAAGGACGCGGCGCCTGATCCTTCGTGCAGATAGTCGGCTGAGGCACCGGCTAAAACCTGCTCTCCCTGCCGGGAAGCCCGCATGAGTGGATCGAGCGATACGCAATACGAGACTCCTGAAGACGCGCTTTCACCTTAGTAATTATGGAGGTGCCACGCACCTGAAAAATGTGACGCGGCAACAGCAGAAAAGGCCAAGCATAAAAGTTGCTATCGTAATCTATAGTATCGGACAAATATGTAATATCCTCGATTTGTACAAGTAAAGTCTCGAATTTAGTTGCCTACAAGCAACGTCTAAACTACTATATCTGCAAGATGCGCTCTGAATCTTGCGCAAAGTCACATCGCAGATACTATCGCGATGTGACGGATGCTCTGCAAGGCGCATCTGTTTCGATCGTAGGGGCTAGGAAGGTCGTCCATCGAGGCACGGTTGAAGCCGCGAGACGGCTGCCAGGCCGCGAGCATGCGAAGACGCAACACATCGCCGTCCTGCAAGCTTCATGTCTTCAACGCTCCTTCAGCGGCTTGCTGAGGGAGTGCTATTAGGAAAGCTACACATGTCGGGATCGAGTGATCTTGCGGATGACAAGCGCCAGAACGAGCTTTCAAGCTTTGTCATGAGGGAGGTGCAACGCATTCTTGCGCAATGCGATGAGGCCAAGCGAAGTGACAGTCCTGCTGCTTCGGGTTCCGATCCGGATCTGACCATCGTGGCCGCCGAATTGCTTGGCAGGCTCGAGGCCGAAGCAGCGCGACGGCTAAACGCTCAGGCCTGTGAGATCGCTTCGCGGCCCCGGGCAGCCGATCATCCGCTCGGGCATCCGGTTCTGAAAGATTTTCCGATAGGCGCGCGCATCGCTGAGTGGGCCGGACCAGTTGCGGGCTCAACGCACATCGAAAGACGTTTTGGGATCCCGCGGTCAACGCTGCATTGGTGGCAGCGGCACAATGATGTGGTTGCCTTTCGGAGAGGCTCCCGCAAGCATGTATTTCCCCTGGCTCAGTTCATCGACGGCAGGCCCGTGCACGGAATCCGGGAAGTCCTTTCCTCGATCTCCGATCCCAGACTGGCTTGGCTGTGGCTGATCAGCCCGTCGCCTCTGCTCAACGGTCGGGTTCCTGTCGAATTGCTCAGGGAAGGCATCAACACAGAAGCTGTTGCGTCGGCCGCCCAGGCTATTTCCCTGATTGGATCTATCTGACGATTCGTCGGTGTCGGTGCTGTTCGCGCACACTCGATGTGCTCGAAATCCGTCAATGTGCCAATTGTGCGGTTTGTACAAATGTATAGTTGTTCAATTCGTGCAAGTAATAACAGCCATTTAGTGATAAAAATACAACTAATAATGAAACATATAGCAGTGAAGCGGAATTTGACCTTGCGCTATTCATCCCGGTGAATAGCGTCCGAACCGGGAAGGATGCATCGCGATGCGCATCTTTTTCGATCGTGGGGATAGGGAGCGGTTCGTCCATCGACGTCCTCGCCCTTTTCAAATCATTCAAGGAGATCAAGTATGAACATCAAGAGCCTTCTTCTCGGCTCCGCTGCGGCCCTGATCGCGGTTTCGGGCGCGCGCGCCGCCGACGCGGTCGTCGTGGCCGAGCCGGAACCGGCCGAATACGTCAAGATCTGCGACGTCTACGGCGCCGGCTACTTCTACATCCCCGGCACCGAAACCTGCCTGCGCATCGGCGGCTATGTCCGCTACGACATCGGTTTCGGCGACGTCGGCTCATACGACGGTGCGACTAATGAGGATCATGAGGACGGTAGCCGCAACCACACCTGGTACAAGAACGCTCGCTTTTCGCTGCGCACTTATACCGGCCAGGAGACCGAGCTCGGCACCTTGAAGACCTACACCGAGACCCGTTTCGATTTCGGCAATGATCAAGGCGACTTTGGCACCGATCCCAATCCCGCGCACAACCAGGCCGTCAATCTGAAGCACGCCTGGATCCAGCTCGGCGGTCTGCGTATTGGCAAGACCGACACAGCTTTCGAAAGCTTCATCGATTATGCCGGCAACGTCATCAACGACACGCTCGTGCCCTATGGCGACCACAACACCAATGTCATCCAGTATTACTTCGACGCGGGCAACGGCTTCTCGGCCGTCGTCTCACTTGAAGAAGGCTCGGGCGACAAGGGCACCATCGACAGCTACGTGCCGCACGTGGTCGGCGGCGTGAAGTACACGCAGGGCTGGGGCGCCATCACCGGCGTCATCGCTTACGACAGCAACTACGAGGAAGTGGCCGGCAAAGTCCGTATCGACGTCAATGTTAGCGACGCAGTTTCGCTGTTCGCGATGGCCGGCTATGGAACGGACGACAACCTGTCGGATCCGACCTGGGCGATTCCGGGCCGCGGTCGCGGCATTTACAAGCAGTGGGGCGGAAACTGGGCGGTGTGGGGCGGCGGCACCTACAAGTTCAATGAGAAGGCCTCATTCAACGCCCAGGTCTCCTACGATGAGTGGAAGAACCTCGGTATTGCGGCGAATATCGCTTACGATATCGTTCCCGGTTTCACGATCACGACAGAAGTCGATTACTTGCACGCAGGCCGCTTCGACGAATTCGGTGCTGGTTCTCCTGCTCCGGCCTTGAACTGGACCGGTGCTGACAAGAAAAACAGCTTAGGCGGTTTTGTTCGGTTCCAACGCTCATTCTGAGGATGGAACGGCTCGTACCCCGCGTTCGAAGCGGGTAACTGCGAGCCTTCGTATCGGTTATCGGCGCATTGCTTGATCACGGACCTCCAGTCCGAGCATTTCGTCGATGAGAAGGGGCGCCCTGTTCCCGGGTGCCCTTTTTTAACGCATTGTGATTAGAACGCGCAGGCGAGGTGGATCGCGGCGTAAAACGACGCTGGCGGACGTTCCGTTAAAAAGAGGGGGCGCCGAGACGGCCTTCGGCCACCCGACGCCCCAGCAGTCAAGAGGTCCGCGAGGCGGGGGCCGCACGCTTAGATATCATCCAAGATCGACCTGAACTCCATCACTGTCCAATATCAGCTGGGTGATGGTGACCACAAAAAGCTGTTCATCTGGGCTCGACGGCGATGTGGCGCTTCGGCCGACGATCTTCTTGACGGCCCCGTACCCTTCGCTTGCCGAGACTCGGCATCAGCAGCATTCCGCCAGCCACCCGAACGCACGAGGTAGCGCACCCTGTTGATCTCCTGATGAAAATCAAACTCGCGCGGACGGCTCAACGCCCCAGGATTGGGCATTGGCGGCGCGACCTGTTCCCACTCCTCGTCCGTCAGGTCGGACGGGTCGCGCTTAGTATTCTGGTGATCTTAGCCATGCGTCCAGGCATTCAGCACCATGCGAGCGAGCTCGTAAAGGTTCGGCTCAAAGGCGGTATTCGCGATCGGCGTCGACAGGACACCGGCCGGCTTCTTGGGGCGCCCGCGTGCCCTGTGGCGCGCGCCGGGTGCTCGTGCACCGAGCCCGCTCTTCTTCCGCAGGCCTCAGGCGGTCTCGGCCATCCGGCTTCGCCCCCTGGCTTGGGCAGCCTTTCGGCTGCAGACGGCCGCCGGCCGATCGGCCGGCGTGGTCTGTCTGTTGGCCGTCCCCGGTGGCGCGCGGTGGGCGGCTCTCCCTTCTAGGCCCGCCGCGGCGTCCCGCAACCCTTCGCTGCGCTTCGGGTCCTCCTCTCCGTTCCGGTCCTTCGGATGCGGTCCGCCTTTCACGGCGGGCCTTTCCGGTCGTTTTCGCCGCCCACCCCGCTCACATGGGGACTTTGTCGTCAAGGCTGTCTTCGCATATCTACCTCGATGCGTTGTGATCCCAGGTCCGAGCCTGTCGTCTTGGCGCGGTAGCAACACCGGTCCAAACTCACATACGGTCGCTACGCTGTGGCAGCTGCACCAACATCCCGCTTTCGTCGGTAAGGCTCAGGGGAACGCGACCAATCTTCCGGACGGCATTTTAGGCCAAGTGGGGTGGGAGGTTCGTTCGCCCAGGATCAGCCGGGAGCGATCAATCCCGGCGGATGGAAAAGAGTACGTTGATCATGCCGGCTTCATGACAGCGCCCTCAATGACAGCACCATGATGAACATACTTCCATAGCGCGATCAGAAGTTTTCTCGCGAGCGCAATAATGGCCGGCTTCCGGCGCCTGCCACCGTCGAGCGCGACCCGCTCCTGGAACCATTGTGCTAAAGCCGATCGAGGTTGATGCAAAAGCCAGAACCACGACAATTGCACCATCACGGTCCTCAGCCTCGGATTGCCCGCTTTCGATACGCCCTGTTCCCGGCTGATCGATCCGCTTTGCCACGGTGTCGGCGTCAGACCGGCATAGGAGGCAAGCTGCCTTCGATTCGCAAATTCGCGATACAGACCCTCGGACCAAAGCACCTCGTGCAAAGTCCGCTCCCACGCCGCGCAGCTGCTTGAGCATCGACATTCCATTGGCGACTTTTGATGGGTCGCATTCATCGCGAGCCACTTCGTCACGCGCTGCCTCCACGTCCTTGATCTGCCGAAGCACGAGCTCGATCCGGTCCAGTGCACGGACAATCTCCGCTTTGAGATTCGACGGTAGTTCACGACCGTCTCCGGTCCTGAGTTCTTCCAGTCGACTGCGGCGGTCCCGCTTCAGCGGCTCAAATCCAACGATGCCCTGCGAGAACAAGAGCCCCTTGACCCGGTTCACGATCTTGATCCGCTCTGCGATGAGAGCGCGTCGCTCACGGCTGTTGCGCTTTCGGTCCTCTTGCTCGGGCGATGGCGGAACGACCATGGCGCATACCCGCGGCTCGCCGCGCTTGTAGGCAAGCAGGGCGCGAAGAAGGGTCTCGCCATCCAGCTTGTCCGTCTTCGCCCGGCGCTTCCTGCGTGACGTGGCAATGGATGCTTCATCAACCACATGGCTTTCGATACCGTCACAATCAAGGATCCGATGTATCCAGAAGCCGTCCAGGCCAGCCTCCTGGATTGCGATCACCGGCACGTCACGGCCCGTTCTGCGCCGAACCGTTGCCTTCAACTGGCGGATAAGATCGAACAATCCGGCCGTGTCGCCTGCCTTGACGACGCGCTTTGACATCTTCTCTCCGTTGCACGGCAACAAGCTTGTCACCAACCAGCTCGAGCGACTGAGTTCCAGGGACATGAAGATAGCGCCGAGTGTCGTATGGACCGCATCGGTTTCAATCTCAGTCACGTTTTCAGCTTTCATGTGTTCTATCCCTCCAAGTTGTTCATGAGCAATACGCCGGCCAAAGCGAGTTGATCGCAGCTGCGGTCATCGCTTCGCGATGTGGTTTTGGTTATTGCCAACCCCCGCTCGCGGGGTGGGCGACGCTCCTTTCTAGGCCCGCTGCGGCAGGCCGCAATGTTCGCTTCGCTCACATCCTCCACTCCGTTCCGGCCCTTCGGGTGCGGCCTGCCTCGTTCAGCGGGCCAAGCCAGTCGCGTTCTGCCGCCCACCCCACTCACGGGGGCAGGCACGCGAGATCGGGATCGAGCGCTGCCTCCACCGCCCATGGGATCTTCCGGGGGAGGGCGCGATTTGGCGAGCGGAGGACCAGGGCATGCGTTCAATCAACAAGCGTTCCGGCAGCCGAAAGGCTGGCGCAAGCAGGGGCGGGCGCGCAGGCGCCAACCTTTATCAAGAGATCACGGACCGCATCATTGCCGAGCTCGAGCGCGGCATCGTGCCATGGGTCAAGCCCTGGGGAAGCGCAAAGGCAGGCCTCGGCCTGCCCAGGAATGCGGCCACCGAGCGCCGCTATTCCGGCATCAATATCCTGATCCTNTGGGGCGCGGTCATCGAGCGCAGCTATGCCAGCCAGAACTGGCTGACCTTCCGGCAGGCGCTTGCCCTTGGCGGCAATGTCAGGAAAGGCGAGCGCGGCACGACCATCGTTCACGCCGACCGCTTTGTTCCGAAAAACGAAAAGCAACGCGCCAA
>NZ_AZUV01000037.1:0-42592 GCF_000513875.1 Mesorhizobium sp. WSM1293
TGCGAGGCGGTGACCATAGCGACCGAAGGCACGTCCAGTGCGAACTGGGCGAAATAGGCCATCGGCGACAACGCCAGTCCGATGTCCCTCACCCGAGCGCCTGCAGCCATCAAACCGGACACCAGCGCCAGCTTGATGCCAAGCGAATAGGAGCGGAAATCATGCCCGGTGACGATATCGGGACCGGCACCGACACGGCGGATCAGCGTGCCAAGCCCCATTCCGAGCGCCTGGACGCCGATCAGGTTAAGTTCGGGCGCGACCTGGCCAAACCACCAGCGCGCATCATATTCCCTAAACCCGGACGCCTTTATCAGCGCCGAGGTTTCAAACTCGAACGTGTTGGGCCGGGCTTCGTCAACGAAATTCAGCGACAAGACAGGACACTCCGAACGACACAAATGCGGTTGTCGAGGCGGTAGCTTACCGGAACCGTTCTTCCGGCCTATCTATCAGTTTGGTTGATCCCTTTCACGACATGGAAAGCCGGCGAGCATCGTTGTCGGGCTATTTCCGCGGTGCCCTGCAAGCCCTGATGCCCGCAAAGATCCGAATACCGCTGAATGTCGTGATGCCGCGATCTGATCGACGACCGTGCCGCGTTCCAACGTAGGCTGGATTGCGACCTCCAGGACCACCCATAAGGAGCGTTTCCTGGCGTTAATAAACCTTGTAATATTTTGTGATCGCCGCCATTCGAGTTCTCCACAGCCGCGTCCCATTGACCATCTGCGGTTGCTAGAATCCCCCAGGGGAATGCCTTAAGCAGCCGTGAGCAAGAAGCAAGTCTTCTGCTCTGACGAACGCACAGCTTTAAGCACGGGCGCAAAAATGCCGCTGTTTTTTTTTGATATCCGGGACGGCAAATCCCATTCTCCCGATACAGAGGGCACCCACTACGTTGGTGCGCTCGAGGCCCGGGTAGATGCGGTTAAAATGCTGGTCGCCATGGCACAGGACGAAGTTCAGGGCGGGTTACAAAGCAACCTTTCGGTGACTGTTTCTGACGAAAGTCGTCGGCCCGTTATGGAAGCAAATATCGATTGCAGCATAAAAGTCTTTTGACAAATTCCCGATAGCCCTGGACCTAGTTGGCTCCGTCGGGATGCAGCAAGCTTTGTGCAGCTGTCCTGGCCGCACTTGACTTACGGCAGCGGCTTCTGATCACTTTTATACCCCGAGACCACGTAAGCGGAGAAGGCCGCACGATGCTGCTGCACCTCCTCGATACAGCCACGCAAGCTTCGAATGCACATTGCCGGCAGCCCTTCTACTCGTTCGCAAGCGACCGCCGCGGTACTGTCGCACGCTCGATCGCGACGACCGTCCCTTATTCGACTTCGCTGCCGATATTGCACAGGACGGGGGCCTGGCACATCGCCAGGAACCTTTGCCACCGCGAAGCCAATTCGGCGGAACTGGATTACAGGACGTTGACGGTGGCGTGGCCCGGCGCCGGAACGCTTCGTTCCAAGGCGGCTACGCCGCGCCGAGCACGGGCTCTCGTGGCGCAAACAACTGCAAGTGCGATGAAGAAGAGGATGCCTGGATCAGCGCTGCCACCCGACACCGACATTGCAATTATGCTTGCAAGGGCAGCATTCCTGACGCTCGTCACGATTGCATCTGTCTCTGCATCCACCCGTTCCCGAACCGCGCCCAGGCCTCTGGTCACGACATAGAGCAGGGCCACTATCATCAGCGATCCAAACAGACCCAACTGCGACAGGACAGCGATCGGCCAACTCGATGCCCTTGAACTGCCGAAACCAACGCCCAGTCCGCTCGTATCGAGAAACGACTGCAGGCTCTTTACATTCCAATAAGTGCGCTCATGGCCTGACCCGGAATCCGCTTTGTTAATGATGGTGCTGTTGATCAGTCTGACGAACGGGTCCAACGCCTCGGCTTTGTAAAGACTAATGCCCAGTACGGCGGTCCCGCCCACCACCATGAGAGCTATTATCAGTATCTCTTCGCGCGCAACTTTTCCCCTGATGACCGACTGTAGCATGGACAACGCAACGGGGATGCATAGCAGTGTCAGCCCGACGTAAGCCGTCGATGAAGTCGACAGAATGGACAAGAAGAGCAGGATTCCGGCCAGCCATTTCGCAAGCGGTGATTTGGTCTTTCTCCAGTAGCTGTAGCAGAATGCCAGGCAGGCGAGAGAAACGCTGGCGAACGAAGAGGCCTCCGAAAAAGGCCCGGTGATCCGCACAAAGCCTGCCTCGACCGCGTTCGATATAATCGCGTAGTTGGCGGTTCTGATCGGGGCCAGAAAGTCTCCCGCCCCCGCGGTCTTGCCAATGAAATCGATCAGCCCCATTCCCGCGTGCAGGCCGCACCACAAAAAGAAGCCGCGCCTGATTTGATCGATCCGGTTGGAGTGCAGCAGCAGGGCGCAAAGTGCTATCGCGGCGAGGCCACCAAGAATAAAGTAGCCCGTCTGCGAAATGTTGGCTGAAACGGGCGCCAATGAATCTTCTACGACTGTTCCACGGTTCTTGGACTGCACGAATACGGTCGTCTGTCCCGCAAAGAACCTCGGAAACAGCCATGATCCGATGATTGCGTAAAGCATAAGGCTTGTAAGGACCCAGATCGACCCGATGCTTCCGAACACGAATCCAAGATCAAACCAGATACGCCGTCTCGCGGCGACGGCCGTGACGAGCAGGCCCGCGAATAAGGTGTAGATCAAGGGGGATGAGCCACCCAGAAAGCTCAGGGTCATCACGGCCGTCGCACCGAAAGCCTGGGAAGCGATCAAGCCTATGATCAGCATTCCCCTTGAATAGTACGCAACAAGCAAAATAGCCGCGCATACTAGCAGTCCCGGCAAAGACACCTGCATGCCGATCGAGTTCCCGGTGAGCGGATACAGCAAGCTGTCCGATGGCCAATCTTTCGGCAGGTGAGTATCCCCCGCAAGAGAGTCAAAGGGGGTAGCCTTCACCCGCGAAGGGAGGTAGCAGACGCGCTCGTCTCCATCGCCCTTGCCCTTGATGGTGAAGGCAGTGGCCGGCGCAAAATGCGATCCTGGGCTGAATGGCCGCATCTATGTCGGCACTAAGAAATGCGCGTGATGGACCGAAGGCTGGCAACGGGCGGGTTGTCTAGAATCCACCATAAGGAGGAGAGGCGATATGACACCCGCGATGTATATCGCATGTTCGGACCCAAGCAGGGTCAGGCAATTCAAGGAAATCTACGAGTGCGCCACTGTGAAAGCCAAGTACCCTGACAGCCATATTGCCAGCAAAGCCGTCGAAAGACTGATCGACGCGCTGGAAGCCGAGATCCAGAATGCCGGATCCGTTCTGGATATGTGTTTGCTGACGGAGGATGGTCCTCAGGTGGCCACCTCAGCCCGAGCCTTCGCAACGCGTATCTGTGTCGGCACAAGCGCGGCGCGGCCGCCCTGGCTTCGCGTTTCCCGGTAGGCGTCGGGATTTCGTGGCTCAAAAATTTACCGAAAATTAACTTATGTTAGCGCCCGCTTGTGAATAGCCCATAAGCTACTCACGCTGTTCTGGCTGGGAATGAGGAACAGCGGGTGCACCAGGTTGGACAATTCCAGCCAGGCTCTCAGAACGGGTGGGCATTACTATACTTTCTGAAGAAACTGACGAGTGAGGGGCTAATTGCCGCCTTAGGGCGGATTTTGTTGGGAAAAGGGTGGGTAAGAGTATGAGTTCCACAGTAGAACTGCATAAATACACTTCGGTAGAGCCGGCAGGAATTCCGTCCGGCGGAAAAGCAACGGTCCATGAACAAGTAGGCAGAGAATGCCTCCTCATCTTGGACGGAAGGGCGCTAGATCGCGAATGTCTGGCATCGGCCTTGGAAGACCACGAACTCGGCATGGCCGTCGAGGCCAAGGGTTCGATAGACGAATGGCGCGTGAAAGAGGGGATGATCCTTGCAGCCATTCTTTTCAACCTGGGCGGCCGGAAAGTCACCGACCATGGCATAGCGGATCAGATCAGGCGCATTTCGTCCGAGTTCAGGTCGGTGCCTGTGGTGATCTTGGCCGACACAGAAGACCTTGCACAGATACTGGCGGCTCTCGAATGTGGCGCACGTGGCTACATTCCGACCTCTGTCGGGATCGACGTCTGTGTCGAGGCGATCAATCTTGCGGTGGCAGGAGGCATTTTCGTTCCTGCAAGTAGTGTCCTGTCCATGCGGCACCTGATAGATTCAGGCAGCCTTGAAACACCTTTGACAGGCATGTTCACGCTCAGACAGGCTGAGGTCGCCCAGGCGCTCCGACGCGGCAAGGCGAACAAGATCATCGCCTATGAGCTGAACCTGAGAGAAAGCACCGTGAAGGTGCACATCCGCAACATCATGAAAAAGCTTAAGGCGACCAACCGGACGGAAGTCGCTTACAAGGTCAACGATCTCTTCGCTGAAGGATCTCTGGCTGTGGAGTGACGAAGCAAATGAGACGCTAACTTTGGTTAAATCGTGCGGACCGTTTTGCTCTCGCGTAGCGTCTGATCTGGGGGATGATTGCTGCACAATTGAGGGACCTCCGTCCCGCTGGACACCCGTGGTGGGCGCCCCGCATATAGCCAGCTCCCATATGTCCTGTTCCTAAAGACTAACCATTGCGAGGCGTCCAAAGCACGCCTGCCTCACTGTCCAGCAACCAGCCGGAAGTGACACTTCGTCAATGGCGAGGACCAGGTTGCTGCTCTCTCGTGGAACTGGTCGTGCCGTCCTGGGGGACCAATCCTTGCGACAGCGACCCCGGAGGGCTATCGCTACAATATTTTGACCTTCCTAAGCGTGAAGGCCTCCGCAAAGTGCTCGGGTGCCCGGCATTCCATTCCACGCAACCGCGCAAGCCCGGCGAATGTCTCCCGATCGAACCAGTCCTTTGAGCGCTGTGTCCCGAAGTGCTCGTGAAGGAGTTGGATCTTGCGTTCCAGCACGTGGGCTGCAATCGGCACATACGCATTGGGTTGGCAAAGATCGCCGTCCCATTTCGGAATCTCGTATTCGAGCACAAGGTGATCGCGGAAAACGTTCCAGGTCAGTTGGTTGACCTCCCTATGGTCCTGATGGGCGTCGAACCTGGCATGGGTTAATATCACGTCGGGATGAACCCTTGATCTTACGTCCATCAGCCAATGCTTTATCGATCGGCTGTGAACTGGGAAATAGCCGTCTTCAAAATCCGCAACGTCGATCGTGGACGAATGGGATCCTTCGAGGAAGGCTTCGGCCGAAGCCCTGGCTTCGGCCGACCGCTGGCCGCCGGCGCTTAAGACGCACCAGTAGACGTGAAGTTTGACCTCCGACGCGATCAGACTGAGGATTGTGCCTCCCGCGCCGATCTCAATGTCGTCGGAATGGGCCCCGACGCACAGAATCGAGAGTTCCTCGCCGCCACGCGCGAGACCAAGCCCCTTCATGATGCGGCCAACCCCATACTACGCCTATTCTTCTCGGCGGTGGCTATCATACTCCAGGGCATGTCGCCCTTTTCGACCATGTCTTCGAGGGATTGCCAATCGCGCAGCGTGTCCATTGAACGCCAGAAACCCTCGTGCTTGTACGCCATCAGCATGTTGTCATCGATCAGACGCTTGAACGGCTCGACAACGAGTTCCTCGCCGTCGCGCATGTAGTTGAAAATTTCCGGACGGAATATAAAGTAGCCGCCATTGATCCAGATCTCCGATGTCTCGGCCGCACGAAACTCGCGCACGCGGCCATCTTCCGCGATGTCGGCCAAATGGTAAGTCAGCGGCGCGTGCACTGCCAGAAAGCACCCGATCTTGCCGCTGGCCTCGAATTTTCCGATCATGTCGTCCAAGTCGACATCGGTCAGGCCGTCGGAATAGTTGGCCAGGAACATCTTCTCGTTCCTGACGTGATCCTGCGCAGCCCACAGGCGCTCTCCAATGCTGCGCCAAATACCGGTATCGAGCAGAGTGATGCTCCAGTCCTTGATTGTGTCGCCGAGGAGCTTGACGTCCTGGCCTCCTCGCGTAACCACGCAATCGGAAAACGTTTGCGGCCGGGTGTTCAAGAAAAAGTCTTTGATCACGTTGGCCTTGTAGCCCAGACACAACACGAACTCGTCATGCCCATAGTCACTATACCATTGCATGACATGGCGCAGGATCGGCTGGTGGCCGAGCGGTATCATCGGCTTTGGGATGCTTTCGGAATAGTCGCGAATGCGGGTCCCGCGACCGCCACAGAAAAGAATGACTTTCATTTCTCGTACTCCGACGGATCGATTACGGTCACGAAAGGAATCGGCACTACGAATTTCGCGTTCCAAGCGGCGACATGGCGCATCTGCTGAATGATCTCGTCCTTCAGATTCCACGGAAGGATGAGGATGTAGTCTGGCTTAGCCTCGTCGATTGCGTCGACGGGCTTGATCGGGATGTGCATTCCAGGTGTATAACGCCCGTGCTTGTACGGGTTGCGGTCCACTGTGAAATCCAGGAAGTCGGTGCCGATGGCGCAGTAGTTCAGCAGCGTGTTTCCCTTGCCAGGCGCGCCGTAACCGCAAATCGTCTTGCCCTCTTCCTTGGCCGAAATCAGGAATGCCAAGAGATCACGCTTCGCGCGCTGCGCCTTGTAGCCGAAAGAGGCGTAGGTCGACATCTCTCCAAGCCCATGCCTGGTTTCGCGCTCGAGCAATTGGGCGATGCTGTCCTTCCTCGGCCAGGCACTGCCTTCGTGGCAGAGATAGACCCGCAGCGACCCACCGTGGGTGGGAAGTTCCTCGACATCGATCAGCCGCAGCCCGTGACGGGCCGCCATCAGGTCGACCGTCAACAGTGAGAAATACGAAAAATGCTCGTGGTAGATGGTGTCGAACTGGTTCTCCGCCATCAGCCGCTCGATGTGTGGGAATTCGAGAGTGACCATGCCCTCCGGTTTGAGCAGGATCGCCACCCCGGCGACGAAGTCATTGAGGTCTGGCACCTGCGCCAGGACGTTGTTGCCAATGATGAGGTCCGCGCGAAGTCCTTCGCCCACCATTTGATTTGCCAGCCGGACGCCGAAGAAGTCGACCCAGGTGGCCACCCCCTTCTCGATCGCGGCGCGCGCGACATTGGCTGCCGGCTCGACGCCCAACACAGGAACGCCGAGTGGCAGAAAATGCTGCAGCAAGTAACCGTCATTACTTGCGAGTTCCACCGCAAGGCTGTCAGGGCCAAGCCCAAGGCGTCCTGTGATCGTCTCGCAATAAAGTTTCGAATGAGCCACCCAGCTGGTCGAGAACGAAGAGAAGTAGGCGTATTCGCTGAAGATGGTCTCTGGGCTCATATACTCCTTGAGCTGCACCAGATAGCACGTGTCGCAGACAAGCACGTTGAGCGGGTAGTAAGGTTCCATCTGGTCGAGCTGGTCGGGCTGCAGGAACCTCTCGCACGGCGGCGACATGCCAAGATCGACCAGGGTGTGGCGCAGGCGCGACCCGCAGAGCCTGCAGCCGACATTCCGGCTTGCCGCACTATGATCGCGGACGATTTCGACTGCCTGAATGTTCATTCCCCCTGCTCCTGTCTGCTGGTTTGAAAACGGAGACGCGGCGCGCTACGCAGAACCGATGCCTGCCGCGCCTCCGCAGGCAGATGGCCACAGGTTAGGATACAGCCCCCCCTGGTTCGATTTGCCAATCCGTCGGGTGCCTTAATCCTAATAGCGAGCGGGCGGCGGCAATGCCGGCGCGAGGCCCGCCGAACGGGTAAAGCCGTCATCCGGATATACCCCTATCGAAGAGGCCACCTAAGGCTTAGGTAGCCCTTCCAGCGTCGGCTGGCGACGCTGACAATTGCCGCGCCGGTCTTGCTCGGCACGGGGGATCCAAGTGCATGCTGTTTACCGAAACGGAGCTTCAAGGTGTCTGGCTGATCGAGCCTACACTGATGGTTGACGACCGTGGTTTTTTCACCCGTCTTTTCTGCGAAAAGGAGATGGCGGATTGCGGTCTGGCGACCCGATTTGTCCAGCACAGCCGGTCCTGTTCGGTCCAAAAGGGAACTCTCAGGGGGCTACACTACCAAGAGGAGCCTTACGCCGAGGTCAAGCTGGTCTCCTGTGTCCGCGGCGCTATTTTTGATGTCGTCGTGGACCTGCGCCCGAATTCACCGACACGCTACAAGTGGCTTGGCTTCGAGCTGACATCCGAGAACATGAAGCAGGTCTATATCCCCGCCGGATTCGCGCACGGCCTGCAGACCCTTACGGACGGCACCGAGGTCTCTTATCTCATATCGCAGTTCTATGCGCCCCACGCGTCGACGGGCGTCCTCTACAATGACCCGGCCTTTTCGATCCGTTGGCCATTGATGCCGACAGCAATGTCGGAAAGGGACAAGTCCTGGCCCCTTGTCAGACGGCGAACCGGCGCGTCGGCCTCATGAGGCTGCTGCCAAAAGACCATGTTCCGATAACAGTCTGGCGGCGGCGGCGAGTTCCTTGAACGGCAGGTTCGAACGCTCCGCCATGCTCAGAAGCGAATGCTGCCCGTCGGCAAGGTTTAGCACCCAAAGCAGCGACATCGACGTTGCGCCCGACGACTTCTGCCCTCCCAGGGCTGCATAGAGGCCGCGCTTGCCGAGTTGCGGTTCGCCTTTAGGCAAGAGGTTCAACGGCGTCCAGTCCTCTTCGATGATGTCGATTACGTCCGTCAGGATGCGGAAGGAATCCTCGAGATGCTCCGGCCTGATGAAGTCAAGATTGTCGGCCGACGTGTGGTATTCGGGGAATGTGCCGTGGACGCTCCGCTGGAACATGCCGACCGGAAGATCGAAGCCCGGCGAGCAATATTGCCTCTCGTCATAACCGTAAGGGGAGAAATCCAGCATCTTTGCCCCAGCTAGACGCCCGAGCACGTGTGCCATGGCGCGATCGACGAGCGCGTCACCGCGGCGGCTGCGCTTGTATGCCGGGCTTCCTGCGTCACCAACGCATGACAGCACCAGACCATGGTCGATGAGACATGTCCGGTCCTCGTTGCGCGACAGCCACGCGAGCGCGCCGATGGTGCCCGGGGCGAACAGGAAGCGATAGCTGTATCGTGTTTCCCTTGCCTTCAGGCTTCTTGCGAGCGCTGCCAGCAGGGCCAGGCCCGAACAGTTGTCGTTGGCGAGTGAGGGATGGCAAATGTGCGCCGAAAGCAGGAATTCCCGTTCTGTTTGCCCGCGGTGCAGGTATTCTCCGTAGGCGAGGCTGCCGTCTTTGAATTCGGCATCGATCTCCACCCGATAGAGACCGTCGGGCATGTTGGCCACACGGTCATGGGCTGCGCAGAAGCCCCATGTCGGGGTGTAATAGGAAGTGCGGTAGGGAATCACCTTCGGTTGTTCCGGCAGCGTATGGATATGCGGCCTCAATTCTTCGAGCGGCAGTATCCCCTTGAAGGGTAAGCTGTAGTTGACGATGTGCAGGTTGGAGTCAGCGAAATCCACGACCGTTTGTCCGTCCGGGCCTGTGATGCTTGCCGAGCGGATGTTCCATTCCTTGGGAATGGTCCAATCGAAAACCTGCGTCCCGGTCGGCACTTCATGCCGTTCCAAATCGATGTGCCCCGACAAGACGTCCAGCGTTTGTCGCACACCATCTCCGGTGATGCTCCTGCAGATCGGAAACAGACGTTCGGCCAAGGCATAGATTTCATGGCCGAGGCTGACGGACGCTGGCGGCGAGCCGAGTCCGCCGGGATTCACCTGTTCCACACCGCTTATCCCGCCGCTACCTCCAGTCTTTTCGAGGCTTCGGCCACCCGCATCCGACCGTCCAGAAGTCCGTTGGCCAAAAGATACCGGATGTGGCCGATACGCTGGAAGCGCGGCCCCTCGAATTCGTCGAGAGTGACATTCGACTTTCGGTAGGCATGATAGAGCTGCTCGGCCCCTTTGCGCGCATCCCATTGCGGCTTGAAGGCAGGAAGGGCAAGCGCGATCTTGTCGAAGTTAACGCGATAGGAGCGCTTGTCGGGTCCGGCATCGGACGCGAACTCAAGCCGGCAGCCCGGCACGACCTCGGCGACAATCTCGGCGATGTCGCGGATCCTGTAGTTGTGGTCCGTCTGCCCCACATTGAAGGCCTCGTTGTGAATGGTCTCGCGGGGCGCTTCCAGCCCGGCAATGAACGCCCTGGATATGTCCTCGATATGGACGATCGGCCGCCACGGCGTTCCATCGGATTTCAGCAGGATGACGCCCTTGGTGACCGCCCAGGCCACGAGATTGTTCAGCACGATGTCGAAGCGGAGCCGGGGAGAGAGGCCATAGGCCGTGGCGGGACGGAAATAGGTGGGAGAGAAGCTGCTGTCGGCCAGTTCAGAAATGTCCCGTTCCGAAAGCACCTTGGACCAGCCGTAGGGCGTGACCGGCTTCAGTTCGCCCGTTTCGTCCACCATCCCGTCGCCGGCCTGTCCGTAATTGCTGCATGATGAGGCGAACAGGAAGCGCGACACGCCGGCGTCCTTGGCCGCCTTCGCGAAGCGGACGCTGCCCTTGTGGTTGATTTCGTAAGTGATGTCCGGATCAAGGTCGGACAGCGGATCATTGGAAAGAGCCGCCAGGTGGATGACGGCATCGACCCCTTCGAGGTCGCGCGCATCTACGTCCCTGACGTCTTTTTGGATTGAAGCAATTGAAGCCCGCTGGCCCCCTGCTGTAAAGGTGCAGCGCCGGTAGAGATCGCTGTCATAGCCCGTCACTGAGTGCCCTGCACGCAACAGCATCGGCACCATCACCGAGCCGATATAGCCTTGATGGCCGGTTACCATGACTTTCATCGCGCACCTCTCAAGCCGATAGTGATCGCCAGAAGGCTACTTGGGCTGAAAACAGTGAGGGAGAACGCCAATAGGCGATCAGGATGCCCTGTTGGACGAAGCCTTTGCCGCCAGTGCACCTTTCGGGTGGTCCGAGCCTAATCCTTTCGGAGGATTTCTTCTGATCACCGTCGCTGATGCTTCCATCGGCCTCGTCATCAGCATTCCCGATCCGAGACTCAATTAGCGCTTGTTGGTTCGATTTCAGCCAGGCCCCGCGACCGCGGATGTTTCGCGCATCGCGGCGTGTCCGGTGTTGAACTCCGCCGACGTGGCGATTCCGAAGGCCACGGCCTCACGCGTCATTGAGCCTTGACGCAGTTGATAGGTATAGGTTTCAAGCCCGTTGCCGTCCGCGGACCGGTTCAGAAGCAACAGATATAGAAACCCGACATAGGCGCGGTCTGTCAGGCCGATCGTGGCATATCTGGTTTCGAATTCGTGCGAGCGCATCATTTCCATGATCATGTCGGGGAGTTTGGTCGCTCCGTCTTCAAGTGCCGCCGACCACTGATTGACGCTGGCCGTGTCGCCCTTGCGGCCAAGAATGAGGCAGTAGACGAAACTTGCCTGCCGCGCCGGTAGGGACTGGTCCGCAGCCGCGGCCTCGGGGTCGCAGTCCCGATGGGGCTTGGGTATCGGCAGGGGGCCGCGGGTGAAGTCCCGTACCGTTTTGTAGGCAGGCTTAGGCTCGCCGGTCCGCCATTTGCCATCTGAGAGAGCCACGAGCCTCACCAATCCCATATTGGCTTCGAAGCCGGGGGCCCAGTAGGCCTCATCGAGCAGTTCGTAGATGTGCGCGGCCTCCACCTTATATTTGTCCTTGAGTTCGCTAAGCCGCGTCATCGTCTGCTTGATGCCGTCAGCCTGCTGGCGCTCGCTGCGCTGACTTCCATAAGGATTGTTGAATTCGGTGACCCAGATCGGCTTGCCGTATCTCGAGATTTCACGGAACGCCCATTCCGGGTCATCGCCGTACATGTGCCACACAGAAATATCCCAGGCGATCCCGTCCTGCTTCATCCGCACGAACGCTCCGGTGTGGCCCCAACCGGCGGTGCCCATCGCCTTCCTTATGCTCGGATCGACCTCTGTCATGCCGTCGGACAGGCCCTTCAAGACAGCGCTCACCTTTACCCATCGCGGGCCGTAGTAATCGAGCGGTCCTGTTCCGCCCGCAGGTCCCCATGCACATGGATATTGCGAACCATCGTCGCGTTTCTCACAGGGCTTGATGATGGCATAGTTTTCCATCTCGTTGCCGAGTTCCCAAACACGGATGTCGTTCTTGAACCTGGTAGCAAGGGTGACCGCCAGTTTCCGGGTGCTCGCGTAGAGCTCTTCCGGACTATCCTTGTCCAGATCGGCGACCGCAGGCGTGATGACGGGCAGGATCTCGATCCCTCTCGCCTTCCCGGCGTCGACGAGGTTGGAGAGCATATCCGCGTTGTCCACGCCTGAAACGTTGACGCGGTACGATTTCAGGCCGAGATCCTTGATGAAGTCGAGTTGCCTTTCCACCGGAATGCCCGGATAGGAGACTATTGGATGGCCATTGATGCCCCAGAGGAAATCGGCTGATGCAGGCGCGGCTGTTGCCAGCAGGCAGGCTGCAACGATTGCGAGACGAAACGACACGGCAACAAGCCTCCCTGCCCGATTTCGAGATCCGGGATAGTGGGGACTGCACACACTTCGCGCAATTTGCCCATACGGTTGAGCGCGGGCTCTCGTTACCCCTTTAGACGGTGGTCATGGCACAGCCTATTTGGACTGGCCTCCACCCGACCGCACCTAACCCTTACCAGCCCGCCCAAATGCCTCGGAGACCGTTCGGGTCCGAGAGAAGGATCGTAGTGATGTGACAGCCATGGCTCCACTCCGTCAAAAGTGGAAGGTAGCTACCGCTAATTCGGGGACGGCTGTCGGATTCCAGGGATGCTATGGTACGGCACTAGGCAAATGACATTGGTTGCGGAGCGCGCTGTGGACGGGAGTGCTGCATGTCACTGAGGGTCGGCGACTGGGTAGAGATTCGGTCCAAGGAAGAAATCCTTCTTACGCTCGACAGAAATGGTCGACTTGAGGAGCTTCCTTTCATGCCACAGATGTTTCAATATTGTGGTCACCGCTTTCGTGTTTACAAGCGCGCGCACAAGACATGTGACACGATCAATTTTGCTGGCGGACGCAAGTTATCCGGAGGCATCCATCTTGAAAACCTGAGGTGCGACGGCAACGCGTTTGGAGGTTGTCAGGCAGCGTGCCTGGTCTTCTGGAAAGAGGCATGGCTCAGGCCTGTGGCGTCCTCGGACGAGGCAATCGCGCCGCGAACCAACGCGGCGAATGGAAAAGGTTGCACGGAAAGCGACGTGCTGGCTGGTACGCGCGCCAAGAGCCAGCCACTTTCAGGTGGTCCGAGATACTCATGCCAAGCCACAGAACTTCTGGATGCGACCACCCCACTTTCTTGGTGGGATGCCCGGCAGTATGTGGAAGACTATGCATCGGGAAATGCCAGCAAAAAGCGTCTCCTGGTCGGATTCATCTATGCAGCAGTATTCAGTATCTATCACTACATGGGCCGTCTGCATCTCGGGAGGCTCTCCGTGATTGTCAGCTGGCTGTATGACAAGGTGCAGCACATTTACGGTGGCGTTTCATTCCCACGATATCGGGGATCGATACCTGCCGGCCAGCCGGTTCCAACCATCAAGCTTGATCTCCAACCGGGGGAGCTGATCAGGGTTAAGTCCTATGAAGAAATCCTCAAGACCCTAGACACGGATAATAAGAACCGTGGCCTGTATTTCGACGCCGAGATGGTCCCCTATTGCGACCATACTTTCAGGGTCCGGTCGCGAGTAACAGCGTTTGTCAATGAAAAGACCGGACTTCTCAACCGGCTCAGGGGACCGGCGGTCATCCTGGAAAAAGTCTGGTGCAATTCGAGATATAGCGATTGCCGGATGCAGTGCCCAAGAGCCGTCTATCCCTGGTGGCGAGAAATTTGGCTGGAACGGGTGCCTGGCGAGGCAATCGCTCACATGGGGCATGCTACGGCAGCTCAAACGGAAACAAGCGCGTATGCAGCCAGTGATACATGACCCACAAGGCCCTCAGTGCCAAAGGCGAACCCCGCAACCTTAAAAGGGAAGCCATTCAAAGTGGCGTCGCCAGGATGGTGAGCCAGGGGGTGAACCTGATTCTCAGGGTGGGCTATATTGCCATCCTGGCACGCCTGCTCAGCCCTGACGATTTCGGCCTGGTCGCGATGGTGGTGGCACTCACAGGCATTTTCGACGTCTTCACCACCGCCGGGCTTTCCTCCGCTACCATCCAAAAGCATGAGATTTCGTTTGACCAGGTTTCGGCACTGTTCTGGATCAACATACTGGTAGGGGTCTTTCTCGCGCTGCTCTGCGCCGCGAGTGCCTACACGATATCAGCCTTCTACCATGAGCCGCGTCTACTCAGGATCGCCATCGCGGTCGCTCCAGCTTTCCTGCTTAACGCGGCCGGCGTGCAACATGCCGCTCTGATCGAGCGCGACTTGCGTTATGTCACACTCAGCGCGATCGAAACGGGTGCCCTGTGCGTGGGCATCCTGTCCGGTGTGCTGCTCGCGTTGCGTGGCTACGGCTACTGGGCACTGATCGCCCCGACACTTATCTCGCCGGCAATCAACAGCCTGGGCTGCTGGATCGCCACCGGGTGGATTCCTGGATGGCCTCGACGCGGCGCCAATATTCGCTCGCTCTTGCATTTCGGTGGAATCGTCACGCTGAACAACCTCGTTGTCTATATTGGCTACAATGTGGAGAAAGTCCTTCTCGGGCGGCTCTGGGGCGCTGCGTCGCTCGGATTGTATACCCGGGCCTTCCAGCTGATTGGCATCCCTACGGCGACCATCAACAGCGCCGTCGGTGCGGTACTGTTCTCGGCGTTGTCACGAATGCAGCATGATCCCGCGCGGTTGCGGAACTTCTACCTCAAGGGATATTCGATCGTCATCGCGGTGACGGTTCCCATCACAATGTTCTCGTTCCTGTTCGCACATGAGATCATCACCGTGGTGCTGGGCTCGCAATGGACGGGGGCGGCGACCATCTTCCGGCTGCTCACGCCTACCATCTTGGTGTTCGGGATCATCAACCCTACATATTGGCTGCTCATCTCGACCGGCAAGCAGAAGCGCAGCCTGTATCTGGCTTTCGCCATCGCCCCTCTCGTCATCACTTCCTACTGCGCAGGAATCTCCTTCGGCCCCGAGGGCGTTGCACTGAGCTACTCGACGGCGCTGGTGCTCTGGCTCTATCCACACCTGGTGTGGAGCCTGCACGGAACGCCGGTTTCAGTCGGGGATCTGTTGCGGACGATCATGAGGCCATGGATGGCCGGCATCGTGGCCTCGGTGGGTGCGCTGGCAGTGCAGCGCTATCTCGGCCCGGAGGTTCCTTCGCTTCTGCGGCTCGCGGCTGGCGGGCTGGTTCTGATCAGTATCTATGCATTCGTCTTGCTGTTCGTCTTGGGGCAGCTCAAGCTGTTTCAGGATGTGCTGCTGGGCTTTCGAGGCGAGGCGCGGGCCGGCGCTTGACGCAGCCCGCGACTTCGACCGGCGAAGGCCCGAGAGAGAAGCTATTTGGAGGGCAAATGGCCAGTATAGCAATCGTCCATAGCTATCCGTACGACGCGTTCTTCGGCGGAGACGGCGCCTATATCCAGGCGTTCGGGCGATATCTCCTGAAGTCCGGCCACGAGGTACACGGGTATGTATCCAACATAGCGCGCGGCCGAAGGAGTCCAGTCTGTAGGAGTGTATATGAAATAGAGCAGTTTTCTTCGTGGCAGGTTCGTCGAAGTATCAGATTGGGCCAGAGAACATTTCTATCCACGGAGTTGCTTCGGTCCGGGCATCTGGCCGGATCGTTCCTTGGACGGAAGACCGCACCTGTTTCCCCAATGACGGACCAGAACTTTTCCAAGGGAGAGACTCAGTGGGTGCTTGACCGTATCGAAGCTGGACGGCCGGACGCCGTCATACTGTTCCACGATGCCGTGCATTTCGCTCCTTGCCTCTCCTGCAACGGTCACAGGGTTTTCTCACTTGTTGGCCATCTTCAGCACCGCAACGGGGCAGCGCGCTGGGAGGCCGGCGCAACCCCCGGCCCGGACAAGAATTGGACTGAGGAAAAGAGATTGTCAAACTCGCTGAAGGCGGCAGAGTGTGTCGGTTTCAACAGCAAGGATGACGCCTCCTACGCCCGCAACCATCTCGGGGTGACACGCGTGATCTCTCTTGGCATGGGCTTCGACAATCACGAAAAGCAACCCGACAGCAATGAGCCCATCGTTCTCTTCGTCGGGAATGCCACAGAGCCAAATCGTGCCGCACTGTCGTGGTTCCTGAAGGAGGTCTGGCCAACTGTTCGAACCTCATGCCCCACGGCAAGGGTTCGCATCGTCGGAACCGCCGCCTTCACATGTGAGGTTACGCCGGCGGCCGGCCTGGAGTGTGTGGGAGCGCTCCCGGACCTCGCTCCCGAATATAGGCGCGCCCAGCTTGTCGTGGCCCCGCTCGTTTCCGGCAGCGCCGGCGTCAAGATAAAGGTGGCCGAGGCCATGTCTTACGGCCGCCCCCTCGTGACGACCTCGATAGGTGTGGACGCAGGTGACCCCCACCAACTTGATGAGGGAGCGATCGTGGCCAATGGTGGTGCAGACTTTGCACAGGCGGTCATCGCGCTGTTGAGCAATGCGGAACTTCGGCGTCAGAAATCCGAGGGTACCGCGCATGTATTCGCCAGCCTCTTTTCCTGCGATGTGTGCTATGGCCCGTTCCTGTCTTGGCTCCGCAAGGCAGGCCAGGTGGCTGATAGCAGCTTGTCATCACAAATGGTGTAGGGAGGCGGGCGCCTCTCTAAAGTGGCACTCGACAGGATTTGATCAGCACTATGCTGTATCCGCATGCTCCACTTGGCGGGTGGACGAGCCCGACCGACCGGAAACCACTGCCAAGGCCCGTCTGACGGCGCCCTTCGTTCGATAAAGATGGCCCAGCGGCGGAAACAGCCTCAATATCGGAGACAGCGAAAAGCTATATCTAAGCAATTCGACGCCACAAGCGGTCCTTCCTCGGACAATATGAGAGACTGCCGACCAATAAGCGGCATCGGCAACCCGGCGCATTGCCATGCGACGAAGCCCCGATGCCGCCGGCATGGCAGCGCCTTCGCACGAGAAGAAGCTGGCGAATACCGCCTCTCGTTCTTTCAATTGCGTTAATTTGTCCGAAAAGTGGACCACCGTTATTTGTGCTGCATGCACGCGTCGGATACCGAGCGCGCCCTCGAATTCCACGATTGAACCCAACCGCGCGAGGCGAAGCACCATCTCCAAATCGGGCGCGTGCGCGAGTGACGCACGGTAGTGACCCACCGCCTTTTGCGCAGTCATCCTGACCAGCACCGCTCCCAAGGCCAGGGACACTCCCAGATGGCCCAGATGACGACAACAGTCTTCAATGAACCGGGCACCCGCCGTTACGCGCCATCCATCTGGTTGACTTGGTTCGGCAAAATCCTTCCCCTCGATCATGCTGAGATCAGACCCTATGGCGAAAGCAGCCCCAGGATTGCTTTCGAGGACATCAACGGCGCGTTGGAGCGAGCCGTCTGTCAGGAGATCGTCGGCGCACAAAAGGATGAAGTAGTCTCCTCGCGCAAGCTCGACGCCTTCGTTGAAGGACGCAATTGGCCCTACATTCCTGGCGTGGCACACGACTTCAACCCGGCTGTCTTGGGCGGCAAGTCGGCGTGCCACTTCCACGCTGTCGTCTGTTGACGCGTTATCGATAACAACAATCCGGAGATCGTCGATGCCTTGCGAAAGCACACTGCGTATACATTGCGCGAGGAACCGATCAGCGTTGTAGCAGGGTATGACTACATTGATGCTGGGCATCAGCACAGGCTCCCCTTACCTGATTGGTCGCCTCGGTTATCGGAGCGACCTGATGTGGGCCAGCACAGGCACCACGCCACGATCGAGGACAAAGACTTGGTTTCCAGGCCCATCCTCCAACAAATCGGCTGGAAGGTCATGCCGTCTAAAAGGCTAGGGGATGACAATCGACCAAAGGCGTAGGGGCAGGTGCAACCTCATCGCCAGCCTCTCCGTCTCATTCAGCTGCCTGTGAAGCGGCCGGAGAGATATCGGGTCAGCGGCACTTCAGCAAAAAGATAAACCAGCACCGAAACGCAGGTGACGGCCATGGGCGTCACGAACAACAGCACCGAGGCGAGCCGCGCCGAATCTCCGCTTTCGGCAACGAGCTTCTCGGATACGATAGCCACGAACCAGTGGGTCAAGTAGATCGCATAAGTGCATTTGGCGAGAAAGTTCAAGAGCTTGGAGTCGCTGAAGACACCGAGCTGCTCCAGAGCGACAACCCCCAGCAACAGGACCGACATCGGCATGCCGAGCGCGAGGAGACGGGGCAGCGCCGGCCAACAGAAAGGACGCAAGACTGCTGCTAAGGCTCCGAAGGCGACTGCCGCCGCCGCGAGGGTAACGGCCCCGCTCCACGGCAGTTTGAAAGGGAACAGCCCGGAGTTGGAAAGCTTGAAGATGACGATGCCGAAAGCGAAATCGATCAGGATCGGATTGGTGTAAAATACGAAAATGGGGTTCTCAATGCCTGATGTCTCGCCCGCGACCGCAAGAAGAACCGCGAAGGCGGCGGAATAGAGGATCCCATATTTCACGCTGACGAGTTGGAAAGCTGCGATGATCAGGCTGAATTCGACGATTACCAGCAAGGTCCACGTCGGATACAAGATGGGGTAGGGTCCGAAGGGGACGAAGGCGAGCGACATGAAAAGCTCGGACAAGGTCCTCTGATGGCTTTTCATCGCGTAGTTCTCGACAAGAAATGCGAGAATCGTGACGCCCCAATACAAGGGCACGATTCGAATGAGCCTCGTTCGCAAATAGGCGCCGGCCGACCTGCCATTGTTCCCAAGCACATGCGCGGTAAGAAAACCGGCCAGAACCATGAACAGATCCGTCCCGAAACGGAAAATGTCCAAGACACCCGGCTCAATATGGGCGGCGCTCACCACTCCGGACATGTGGATGTAGCCGATGGCGTAGGCGGATATGAGCCTCAAAAGCTGAGGATTGTGCCAGAACCTCCTTGCCCCAGCAGTCCGGGCGGCCGGATGGTATTCCGCGTTCACCCGGGTTATCAGTCCGAAGCTGACCGTGCCTATTGTTGAGAAGATCGCCCCACCCCAGGGACCCCAGCATCCCCTTGAGTCATATGGTCCAATGCATCGGCGATCAGCCCTCAACCGTTCTGTTACGAGGTCGGCCTCGCGGTGGCCTGTCCGTTCTTCTGCACGATCTTCATCCTTTGCGCCCATTGACGCGATCCTCAATCTGGTAGCACCCCCCGCTGCCGCTATCTATCAGTTGGACATTTCACGCGCTCGGAACGCGCCCGAGTTGGGCGACAGCCGCTTGTATGCGGACCGTGCGTTCCGCAGGATCCATTGCGGCGCAAGGAGCGTCGGCACTGCGCGGGTCCAATAGTGCGGCATTCCATGGTAACGGCCGTACAGGTACCTGATCGCTGCGCTCACCGCGATGGTCCGTCCCCCCGCAGTTTTAGCGTTGTTCAACCGCGCCATCACGTGCGTATCAAATATCCGGCGGCGAAACGCTTCGCACACAGCGGGTGTGTCCGCGAACAACGCGAAAGCAATCTGATCATAGGCGGCAACGTCGATCTTCAGGCGATCCAGCCATCCGAACTTGATATTGAACTGGTCGTTGCCCGACCGATAGCCGACACAAGGTTCTTGGACCACGCCCCATTTTCCAAACCGTTCGACAACACGGCCGATGATATAAACTTGGACGTAGTAATTCTTGAATTCCGAGACATTAGGCTCGGATGCGATCTCATTCCATTTGGCACGGTCTATCACCAGGGCGGACATGAAGCCCAGCAGATCACCCATCGTCGCGAACAGCGTACCGGCATCGGCGATCAGTTGTGTAGGCGGGATCCGACGGATGCCGGTCCGGCGCGTCATCGTCACGTCATAGTCGATCACGCCTAGCGTTAGACCGGTTACGCCGGGCCAACGCCGGATCGCTTCCAGCACCCGTGCTAGCCCGCCCGGTTCCAGATGGTCGTCGTCGCCCATCAGCCAGATGTAATCGCCCTTCGCCGCCTCCACGACCGCCAGGAAATTGCCGTCCACTCCCAAGTTCTTCGGCTGGGAAAGCAAGGTGTAGTGCTTGATGCGACCCTTATAGCCTTCGGCCACGGCGACCGTATTGTCCGGTGAAGCATCATCGCTGACCACGACCTCGATCGCGTCCTCCAAAGCTTGGGCGATGATGCTGTCTAACAATTCCGCCAGCATGGACGAGCGGTTGTAAGTCGGGATGCAGATCGAAATGGTCGGCACGGGTTTCGGTCTGCGGCCAGGATCGGTGGTTACACGGCGAGGCCGGCGCGCGCGATGAGCGGCTGCCACCAATGCTCGCAAGTCGTTCTCGTCCATCGTGCTCTCCTGGAGGTCAATCCGAAGACTGGCCGCCGGTCAATCGCCGAACTCCCCGAAATCGGCGTCGACCTGAATCATGAGTTCGAGGTATTTCCACGCTATCCACCGCCAGGAATAACTGCTCGCCCTGGCGTTCCCCTTGGTAACCAAACGCTGCCGCAAGTCTGGGGCTAGCATCAACAGGCGGATGGCTTCGGCCCATGACTGGACGTCGTCGGGATCGGCATAAAGGGCCGAATCCCCGCAGATTTCGGGAAGACATGGCGAGGTCGAGGCCACGACCGGGCAGCCCGAAGCCATCGCCTCGACCGCCGGCAGCCCGAAGCCCTCGATCCGTGACGGGAACAGGAAGCACAGGGCGCCTTCGAGCGCCTTCTTGAAGTCGTCGTCCCCTATGCGGCCAGGAAGGACGATGTTTCCGGGCATTTGCGGGATGTACCTCAGGAGCGTGGCCTCGTCGACATCGCCTGGCATCCACAGGTCAAGACCCATCGCGTCGAGGTGTGGGGCCAGCCTGGCGAGAAGCCCCATGTTCTTATATTCCTGGTCCCGCCTCCCCAAGCAGAGGACATACGGCCTGCTCCGGTCGACGGCCAGAGTTGATCTCGCCGCATCCCACCGGTTCGCATGGTCGCTGCCGTTGTAGGTGACGACGATGTTTTCTTCTGGCGCGATTCCGAACTTGATCAGATGGCTGCGTGAGAGTTGCGAGACGGTCGTGATGCGGGCGGCCTGCCTGCCAAGTGCCGGCAGGATCAAGCGGTGCGCCCAGCGGAATCCTCGCGCGTAGCTCGACGGCATGAGCCTTGTGTGCATGTCATGGATACACGCGATCTGGCGCCTCAGCGCGACGGGAGCGAGATTGCAGAAGCTCAGCAATCCTCCAGGCACATGCCAGGGCAACTGCGCCTGCACCCAAAATTGCGGCAGTCGCGGCCTGCTGAATTCAGGAACGACCCGGACGGGGATGGCATCGAGGCGCAAAGGTTCCGAAAGCGGACGCGGCACCACGAGATCAATCTCCAGGTCGCGACCGAGCGGATGCCCTTCTGAAATGAGGGCGTCGAGAGCCAAGGTGACCTCGCGGGCGTAACGGGCCACACCGGTTGGCCGAAGCGTCGTGAAGTCTCCATTTATCGTCCAGCGCCGTCTCGGCGCTTCCCGGTCCGCGCACACCGCAGCGGGATGGCCGATCAGGAAGTCGGCGCCGGCGACAGCGGATCTGGCCAAGGGCGTGTCGGCACGGTGTCTGTTCGCCGGCCAGGCCGATCTTGGTTGCGGCGACTCCCTCGTATCGAACCCGAGCTTGGCCATGTCCAGCTTCCCCGACCTTCCGGCACCCTAGGCAGACTAGCATTCCCAGGAACACCAAGGCCCTTAAACGTTCGAGGTAGGTACGCTGTCCGACGTCGCCAATCCGGATGATTGCCACTTAGCCGAATGACCCGATGGCCATGGTGACCTGGCGTCTTGACGGTTCCACACTGAAAGTTCCAAGGGGTGGACGACATGGCGCGACGTTGGACGATCAATGGGCGGTTTCTTTCGCAGCCGACAACAGGCGTTCAGCGTTACGCGCGCGAGGTCGTGCGCGCTCTCGACACCTTGTTGGCCGAGCAGAACCCGCTGACCCGCGGCCTCGAGCTTGCACTGCTCCACCCTCCAGGGTCCGGAGACTTCCCCCTGGCTTGCATCGAGCGTCGAGAGATCGGCGGCATGAACGGGCATGCCTGGGAACAGGTGCAGCTCCCCTCATCCCTGGATGGCAGCGGACTGCTCAGCCTCTGCAACACAGGGCCGCTGCTTTCCCGCAAGCATATCGTCTGCGTCCATGATGCAAACGTCTGGAATGCCCCGCAGAGCTATTCATTTGCCTTTAGACTTCTTTACAGGAATCTGTTGCCCGCCCTCGGCAAGACGGCGTGCGGTATTTCGACCGTTTCCAACTACTCCTTGGATGAACTGGTTCGCCGCGACGTCATCCCGGCAGAGCGGGCTTTCGTGGCGCCGAACGGCCATGAGCATGCCTTGCGGTGGGAGCCTGAACACTCAGCACAGACGCGGCTGGCGGCCTCGCGGGAAACCGTTGTCCTGATCGGCAGTGCCGCACCTCACAAGAATCTGGATCTCCTCCTGAACATGGCTGATCGTCTTGGCGAAGCCGGACTCAGAATCGCGATTGTCGGCATGTCGGATTCGCGCGTCTTTAGGTCAGGATCCGCCAGGACCGAAGCGCGAAACATCCACTGGCTCGGCCGCATTTCGGATGGCGAGTTGGCGGCCCTCCTCGGGGACTCGCTATGCCTGGCTTTCCCCTCGCTCACGGAGGGCTTCGGTCTCCCAGCCCTCGAGGCGATGGCCGTCGGCTGTCCTGTCGTGGTTTCAGACCGCGCCAGCCTGCCTGAAGTCTGCGGCAATGCAGCGCTGTTTGCATCCCCAGACGACCAGGACGCATGGTTCGACAGTTTCGTGCAGCTTCGCACTTCTCAGGCCCTGCGCGCTCAGATGATGGGCAAGGGAAAGGCGAGAGCCGCGGAATACAGCTGGAGGGCGACGGGCCTGCGTTATCTCCAGGCGATGGCGGCCGCAGACGGCGTCGATACGGAAACGAAGATCGTCAGGGCTCCCGAATTCACATGATCTCGTGAAGTGCCTGGACGGCGTCTAGCGATTCCAGGATCGCGCGGTCGAAGTTCTCTTCTGAAAAACGTCCTGCATTTCTGGCGCAAGCGCGCGGCGCAATGGCATGGCTATTCTCTTCGAACCGTTCCACTGCCTGCTTGAGGTGATCGACCGTTTGAGCCTTGAACAGCACTCCTGTCGGCTCGGAGGATGATCCTAGCCGCTGTACGATGTCGACGGCGCCGCCGCGACCGAAGGCGACCAGCGGCGTCCCGCAGGCCTGTGCCTCGGCCAGCGCTATGCCGAAATCCTCGCAGCCCGCAAACACCATCGCCTTCGCCCGCGCCAGGGTGTCCACATAGTCTTTCCGGGGCAGGTAGCCCGAGAAGGTGACGTTGGGACCGGCAAGCGCCCGCAAGCAGGCTGATTGCTGCCCTTCGCCAACGATGACCAGTCGCCGCGAAGGCATTTCGTTGAAGGCCCGGATGACAAGGTCGGTGCGCTTGTAGGGGGCGAGGAAGGACGCTGAAACGTAGTAATCGTCCTTATCCTCCACACAAGGCAATTCGCCCAGTGTGACCGGGGGGAAAACGACGCGCGCCTGGCGCCCGTAAATGTGCTGGATACGGGAGCGGACATAATTCGAGTTCGCCAGCATCAGGTCCGGACCGTGCGCGGTTCTCGTATCCCATGTCCTCAGGCGATGGAGCATGTAGCGATAGAGCATTCCCTTGGGGCCGAAACCAAGCCGTCCCTGCTGAAGATAGGAAAATTGTTCATCCCAGGCGTAGCGGACGGGACTGTGCACATAACACAGATGCGGCTGGTCCGGCCTGGTGATGACGCCGCGCGAGAAGGCGGCCGACGACGAGATCACCGCGTCGTAGCCCGTCACGTCGAATTGCTCGATCAGAAAGGGACAGAAAAAGAAGAGGGATCGATAGAATTTATGGACCATCGGTATCCGGTTGGCCGCAGACGTATGGAATTCCACGTCGTGGAAATATTGCTCCTTCACCTCTTGTGGCAGGAAATCGAAAAGCGTGAAGACCTCGGCGTTGGGGAACTGCTTGCAGATTTGCGCAAGAACCCTTTCCCCTCCCCGGAAATTCGGGCACCAGTCATGAACGATCGCTATCTTGGCATTGCTGTCGAAGCCGGGCCCCGGCGCGGCCGGCAATTCTTCGATGGATACATCGATCTTGGCAGCGACGGCCAAATCGGAAGAGCGTTCGTGGAGCATGGTTCCCCCTAGCCTCATAAGGCTGGCAGTCTCCATTCCATGTCGTTGCTCCGGCAAGCTGTCCGATCGGCTACACACCGCTACGGGCGCATGGCCATCTAATACTTGCGGATGTGGTCCGTCACCGGGATACTCCGAAAGCCTGTGTCCGGCGGTAGGCCAGGCTCCTCCCGTCTCCTTTTATGCAGGCTGTGTCGGTCCACTCGTCGGTCTAGGTTTCGGCGGAACCGAAGCTGGATCGAGCATGAGACTCATAGTGATCATCCCGACGCTTGGCCGCAGCGGACAGGTCGGGCGTTTGCTTGGATATTTGGGCGGCCAGACGAGGCTTCCTGATGAGGTCATAGTGTCGGCGCCCGACGCCTCGCATGTCGGCCTGCCGGAAAGCTGTCCTTTCCAGGTGTCACTCGTTTTCGGACCGAAAGGACTGGCTGCCCAGCGGAACAGGGCTCTCGTACCTTCCCTGGGGCGCTTCGACATCATCACATTCTTCGACGATGATTTCGTTCCGTCCGCCGAATATCTGCAGCAGGTCGAGAAAGCTTTCGTGGAAAATGATGGATGGGCGGTGGTGATGGGCACGGTCGTCAGGGACGGTGCCACGAATGCTGGCCTCACCTGGGAAAATGCCGAAGCCGCCTTGCGGGAAAACGAGGGCAAAAAACATGATGGACCGCCGGTGGTCGACCATGTCGGAGCATACGGATGCAACATGTCCTTGCGTTCCTCGCTTGTGGGCGATTTGCGCTTCGACGAGCGCCTCGTCTTGTACGGCTGGCAGGAAGACATCGACTTCACCAGCCAAATGAGATCCAAAGGCCGCGTGGTCTGCGTGACCGCGATCACGGGCGTCCATCTCGGTATCAAGACAGGGCGGGTCAGCGGCGAGCGGTTCGGCTACTCCCAGGTTGCGAATGCGATCTATCTGATCAGGAAGGGCTCCGTTCCGGCCTCTTTCGCTCTTCCGCTGATGTTCAGGAATATCGCCGCGAATCTCGCAAAGAGCCTGCGGCCTGAGCCGTATATCGATCGCAGGGGCAGGCTCAGGGGTAACATGCTGGCGATCCGGCACATCGCCATGGGACGAATCGAACCCGAATACATCCTGAAAATCTGAAGGTGGGAAGACAATGCGGAAATGGCTTGTGACAGTGGCGGCGGCTTCATTGGCGGCGGCTGCCTGCCCCTTGCCGACGGTGGCTGCCGAGTACCTCCTCGGACCTCAGGACAAGGTCAGGCTCAAGGTCTACGAATGGCGCGCATCACGCGACGTGATTTTCGAATGGACGGCTCTCAACGACAGTTTCGTCGTCGGTGCCGACGGCACGCTCTTCCTTCCATTTGTCGGCCAGATACGCGCGCAGGGCACCGCCCCCGGCGACCTCGCCCGCGCGATCGGCGACCGCCTGATGCAGCACATGGGCCTCGGCCGCCAGCCGGATGTCGCTGTCGAGATTGTCCAGTACAGGCCGTTCTACATTGTCGGCTACGTCACGCAGCCAGGCGAGTTCCCCTACAGGCCCGGGCTGACGGTGCTGCAGGCGCTGGGAATCGCCGGCGGCCTGCGAACACGCGAGGAAGACATGTCGAGGCTCGAGCGTGAAGTCATCGTGGGTCAGGGCGATGTGGGTTTGTTGGCGCTGAGCAACGTCAGTCTGCTCGCTCGCAAAGCACGGCTGGAATCAGAACTAGCTGGCAGCGACGACATCGCCTTCCCTGCGCAACTGAAGGACAGAGCTTCGAACGAGACGGTCGCGGTGGCGATGGAGCAGGAGCGCAAGATCTTCGCCGTCCGCAAGGACGCCATGGCGACGCAACTCCGTGCCCTGCGCGAACTCAAGGATTTCCTCGAAAAGGAACTGACCTCGCTCGGCCAGCAGATGGCCTTCCACGACCAACAGATCGAACTTATCCAGAAGGAACTCGCGGGTGTTTCGGCCCTTGTCCAGAAGGGGCTGGCGGTTGCACCGCGGGAACTCTCTCTACAGGGAACGGTCGCACAGATGCAGAGCGACAGGTTGGTTGCCGAGACCTCGCTCTTGCGAGTCAGGCAGGAGATAAGCAAGACCGACATCGAGATCCTCAACCTCGGCAATAGCCAAGCCAGCGAAGTCGCTGCTGCCTTGCGCGAGACGCAACTGCAGCTCAATGAAGTGACCAGCAAGGCCAACACCGCGGTGCAGTTGTTGCACGATACCGAGGTCACGGCCCCTGCTCTGCTCGCCCTTAGAGAGCGCGCCGAAAGGGCCAAGCCGATCTTCAAGATCGTGAGGACGACGGACAGCGGCTCGCAAGAACTCACGGCTGAGGAAACGACGCCGATCGAGCCAGGCGATACCGTGAAGATCGATATCCCCGCCCCGCCGTCCGGCTTGGCTGCTCTACCTGTAGAGGACGACGTCCAGGCAGGGACGGTTTCTGTTCAAGGTACCAATTGACAGGCTTCATGATTGGCGCGGGTGCCGGCTCGCAACGCCTTCGACATGACCTCCGAACCCGAGACCGTTGGTGGCCGCCTGGACGGGTAAAGAACGCGCCGGCGTCATGGCCAGAGCGGTTCAGAGTGGGCGGAGCTGCCAGCTCGCTGCAGGTGCTTGTTTTTCTGCTGTTCCACACGGAAAACCGCCGCGCACCTTTCTTTGAACTGGTTCGCTTCAAGTTCAATGATCTGGCCGACCATGCTAGCAATTTCCGGCGGCACTTGCCTTGCACTTTGAGGCCGCATATCAGTGGGCACGCTGACGATGCCTTCCCTGCCGCAGTGAGGCGATCAGTTCCTGCGGGTATCACTGGAGATGTCGGTGCTCATGAGTGTAATCGCTATATCGGCGGCAGGCGTTCTGATGGGACTGCGCTTCAAGGCTCCTGCGCTGATCGCGGCGACTGCGCTGCTTGTGGTCGGAAGCTTTGCCTGGAATGGGCTCGGGTTGCCGGGCTACGTGACCGTCACTAAGTTCCTGATACTGTCATTCGTCTTGGCTGGCGCCTATATCATCGGTCTGTCCCTGTCCGTCCACCGGAAGCGCAAGGAAAGGTGACACGGCGGGACTTCAGGAAGCCCGGTCGAAACGTATGACTGCGAAAACCGTCCTGAACAGGATCACGATATCGAGCCAAACCGACCAGTTCCGCACATACTGGCAGTCCAGCTTCACGCGGTTGGCGTAGTCCATGCTGCTTCTTCCGTTCACCTGCCACAGACCGGTGAGCCCGGGCTTTGCCCGAAGGTATTCCCCTAAGTGGTCGCCGTAGCATTTTAGTTCGTCCTTGACGATGGGCCTTGGACCCACACAACTCATGTCGCCGCGGATGATGTTGAACAATTGCGGGAGTTCGTCGAGGCTCGACTTACGCAGCATCCACCCAAGCACCGTGACGCGGGGGTCGTTCCTGATCTTGCGGGTCTCCTCCCATTCCAACCTGACTTGAGGGTTGCTGTCGAGAAATGACTTCAGAACTTCGTCCGAATTGGTGACCATCGAGCGGAACTTGTAGCAATCGAATGGCTTTCCGCCAAAGCCGATGCGGCTATGCGAGAACACTGCCGGGCCTCCTGCCGTCATCCTGATCAGCAGAGCAACGACAATCATTACCGGCGCGGCAACCATAAGCGCCGTGAATGCTACTACCAGATCCATGATGCGCTTCAGGAGACCGCCCACAGGAGGGTTCGTCGTTCCCAACCTGAGCGCAGGCGAAAGGTCCGTCAACACTGCCCCGGCACCGTTGTTGTCGGATGCGGGAAGGACGTGCAGGACTGCCGTTCGGCTGTCGGACGGGATAGGCAGAGATGGCTGAACCCAGATCGGGGCTGCCTGATGTGACTCGAAGGCGTTCGTTGTCATGGAACAATCGCTGTTTCGACTTGTTGTTGCACTCTTCCAAGGTCGGAGGTTGTCGACAAGAAGGGCAAAGGAGGTAGCGTGACGCTCAGGGGTTATCCCCCTAATCCCAAGGAATGATCCTCCTAGACTTTTTGCAACTTCCGAAGGAGAATGTCTCGCTACGGTTTCATGCTTTACGGCGCTTGGGCGCGCGGACCCTGGCCAAGAGTACGCCTAGTATCGGGGTCCTGCAGGCCTGCAACGTCTTGACAAGTTCCTGCAGCGTCTGGACCTGTGTCTTGCCCCACTCGGCAACGATCACCACGCCGTCCAGGACAGATCCGACAATCAGTTCGTCGGCACCCGAGGCAAGCGTCGGCAGGTCGAGTATGACAATGTCGTAGGCAGGAAGTCCGTTGGCGGCAAGGTCACTAGCGGCTAGCTCCGAGAGGAACGCCTCCATCTTGCTAGGCGCCAGGAGGTGTCTGGCGTCCACGGTCGAACTGGAAAGGATGTCGAACGGCCGCCCCGCAGCACGAACGATGTTGAGACGGACAGGGTCCTGGCACGGTAGGTCGAGGGCTCCCGACTGGCTCAGAAGCCGCGAGGGGGTCATGGTCGGGCGCCGGATGTCGGCGTCAATCACCAGCGTCTTCAGGCCCGACATCGAGTAGAGCGTAGCGAGATTGCTGGCCACCGAACTCTTCGAACCGTCGTTGGATACGGCAGTCAACCCAAGAAACCTGATCGGGCGGCTGGTTTCCGCAAGGCTTATCTCGGTTCGCACTTTTCTCAGGCTATGGCTGTATCGGGATTGCGGAGATCTTGCCACTTGGTCGACAAGGCCCGATCTTCTGCCGATCGGCGGCAGTTCTCCGAGGCATTCGACGCCCAGATTGTCGCGGATCTGTCGTGGCGACCTTATGGTCCAGTCAAACGCGTGCCTTACAAACGCAAGTCCAATACCGAAAATGAGACCGGCAACCACCGCGAAGGCCAGCATCAACTTCGGCCTTGGAGCGCTCGGATTGAGCGGCGCCGTCGCAGCTGTGATGACCCTTGCATCGGCAACCGGATACGACTGTTGGCTTACCGAGTTGGTGTAGGCCTGCAAGAAGCTCTCGTACATCTTCTGGTAGGTTTCAGCCGTCACCTCAAGTTCTTCGAGCGTCGGCTCAGCACTCGTCCCGTCTGCTTTGGCTTCAATGCCGACGCTGTAGTCGTGCCGTGACCGGAACTGCTGCGCTTTTGCCATGGCCTCATTCATTTGAGTTCGCAGCTGCTGAAGCCGCATTTCCAGCCACGCGCCTCCTTCCTTGGCTGCGTCAGTCTTGGTTTCGATCTGCTCACGTACGAAGGCATCGGCCGTGGCGTTCGCAATCCTGGCTGCGCCCTCGGGATCAGGAGAGGTGAAGGATATGTCAATCGCGTAGGAAACGCCGACTCGGCGGACGTCGAGGCCGTTGCGGAAAACCAACATGCTCCGACGGAACTTCTGAAAATCGGTCAGCATGGGGGGTGCGGCAGGCTCGCTAAGAGCGAAATGCTGCAGCCAGGCGCTTTTCCGCAGCCCCAAGGCGTCAAGCAGGACAGCTCCGGTCTTCGTCAATCTGTCCCGCAAAGTCGGAGACTGGGAACGATTGAACTGCGCATCGTCGACGAGTTTCAACTGGTCGAGCACCATCGCTGCGATTTTTTCCGACTGCATTACAGCGATCTGGCTTTCCACCTGGGCAGTATCCAGTGACAGATCCACTTCGCCGCCCTCCTGCAGGTGTTGCGGCAATTTCGGCTCGATCAGAATCTGCGCGCTGGCGATGAAAGTTGGGTCGGTGCTCGAATTGTAAAACCCCGCCAACAAGAGAGCCATGGCAAGGCAGGCAATGATAGTTCCAGCGTAGCGGCGCAGAAATTCGGTAATGTCGGAGAGCCCAATGAACTCTTGGCCGGCGGAAGCCTGCTGGTCCGTCATCGAGGGCCATTGATTGGTGAACATGCGATTCATTCAGCTTCTCCTGCAGGCATACGCAGACACCCAGAGCAGCCCGCTCCATGCAGGCGGCCGTTGCATGCGGCCGGTCTTTGCATTGAAAGCCGAGGCCCCGCGATCCCAGACTGCTGCGGAAGATTACTCCCGTGATCCGGAAGGTAAATGCCGCCAATTGGCGTATGCGAAACTTAGGACCCGTGGGGCGGTAGAACGCGCGGCAGCGCTGCTCTCGCGGCGTCGACAAATGACGTCTGCTGTTCCAGCAAGGCCTGCCGTCCGCGGATGATCGCCAGGTTCTGCTCGAGAGTACCGATCTGCGCGGACATGCGTTCGGGACTCTCGCCATTTTCCATCGCTTCCAGGGCGAACGCAGCACAGTCCGTGACCCTTTCCACGCAAGGGCGCAGTGCCGCGATTTCCTTCTCGATGTCCATCTGAATGACCTCCAGAAGACGGGTCAGGCGACCGAACCGCCGTTGGTCGACATTCTGGCCGAATGGGAACCTGAGTGCGGTCAGCGGCATGTTGCAGCCATCTTTCTCGTTGCACCCGAGAGGGGACGCACCTTGCAGAATACAAGACTCTCATGCTTGCACGAGACATCCTTTCGGTCATCGGCGGGCATGCTCATATTGGATGAGGGGTGGCAGCTAGGGCGATAGGGCTACTCGAATTCATGAAGGCGGCCACGTGCGGCGCGTGCTACGACTGTTTGCGCTAAACTGCGGAGCGGAAATCGTGACCGTGAACATAGTCGGACACGCGAGTCCAAACACATTCGCCTTCAAAACCAGTGCCCCGATCAAAGCCACGGGCTTTCAGGACGGCACCTGGGGCCTGGGCGTCGTCGAACAAAGCGGAGATCGTCCTGGTTGTGGAAAGCCTGTGTCGCCAGAGCGGCGCCGAGAGATACTCGAGGCTCTCGATGGCGTGCTGGGCGGCAATCCAGAGTTCGGAGCCTACAACCAGACATTCTGAGAGGAATTGGACCATGTCTGACCGGATCGTAAGTTTTGTCATGAGCGGGGGGGTCGGCTCACGGCTGTGGCCGCTCTCGCGCGAAGACAACCCCAAGCAATTCCACGATCTTTCGGGGGATGGCTCTATGCTTGCCAAGACTGTTCGTCGCCTTAAGGCGCGGCCGGACGGAGAGACGCCGATCTACCTGATAGCCTCCGAACGGCATGCCGAGCGCGTTATCTCGGACCTAGTACCGCTCGGCCTGAACGGCGGCAGACCGATCTTCGAGCCGGTCGGCCGCAATACCGCGGCCGCCGTCGCCATAGCCACCCTGCAAACGATCTCCGAATATGGAGCCGACGCCCTTGTGCTCGTGGTCCCCTCCGACCATCAGATATCGACGACAACGCAATTCTGGGAAACCGTCAAGGCCGGCGTGCCTGCCGCCGATTCAGGAAAGATCATCGTGTTCGGGATCAAGCCGACGCATCCCGAAACCGGATATGGTTACATCGAGACCACGGCAGATGCTGACGCAGTAGCCTCGGTTTCGCGCTTTGTCGAAAAGCCGAACGCCAAGTCGGCTCGCAAATACATGTCTTCGGGACAATTCTACTGGAACGCCGGCATTTTCCTCTTTCGAGCCGACACCATGCGGGAGGCTTTTCTCCAGTTCCAGCCCGACATCTGGGACGCCGCGGAACGGGCTTACAAGGGAGCGCGGACCGACGTCTCGGGCCTTTATTTGACACAAGGCTTCTACTTGGCCGTCCCCTCGACCTCGATCGACTACGCAATCATGGAGCATGCGCGCGACATCGCAATGGTTAGGGCCTCGTTCCACTGGACCGACCTTGGCTCATGGCAATCCCTAATGGAGGCCAGCCCCACGGACAGCAACGGCAATGTCACAATGGGCGATATCGTCACCATCGATTGCCAGGACTCTTACTTCAGAAGCCAGGGCAGACTGCTGACCGTCGTCGGGATGAAGGATGTTGCGATCGTGGCGACGCCAGATGCGGTATTCGTCGCACCCGTCAGCCACAGCCAGAACGTGAAAAAAATCGTCGAACAGCTGGAGAAGAGCGGACGCCTCGAAACGAAATTTACTGCCTCCGAAGACCGGATCATCATCAGTGGCTCATGGCGCAAGCGCGTGGAGCACTGGCTCTTCGAAGAAACCCTGCCGCTGTGGTCCACCGCTGGCGTCGACGATGTTTACGGCGGCTTCCATGAGGCCCTGGGCTTCGATGCGAGGCCATTGGGCAAACCCAAGCGCATGCGCACTGCGGCTCGCCAGATTTACGCTTTCGCAGTCGCCAAGGAACGTGGCTGGACTGGTCCGGCGGACAAACTCATCGAACACGGTATCGACTTCATCGCAAGATTCGGCCGCACGAACCGCGGCGGGTGGGTGCGAACTCTCAATGCCAACGGCAGCGTGGCCGACCCGACCGAGGACGCCTACGACCATGCCTGCGTGCTCCTGGCGCTGGCTCAAGCTCACCGATGCGGACATCACGATGCCCTGGAACTGGCACAACAGACGTTTCATTTCATCGACGCCCATCTCGAGCACGACAGTCTGACCGGGTTCCTCGAGAGCCCCGGCTGGAACGGTGCGCGGTCTTCGAACCCACACATGCACATGCTGGAATCATTTCTTGCCTGGTATGGCGCCACGGGCGACCGTGAATATCTGCGTCGGGCAGCACGCATCATCGATCTCTTCCGAAGCCATTTCTTCGACCAGGAAAGCTGGACGGTTGGGGAACGTTTCGACGCCGATTGGTTGCCGTTGCAGGGAGATGAAGGACAGTGGACCGAACCGGGGCATCACTTCGAATGGGCTTCGCTCCTTGTCGATTTCGCACGAGCGAGCGGCCAGAAAGACTTGGTAGCCTACGCAAGGAAGCTCTATTCATCGGCGGTCGCCAGTGGATTGAACCGGGCAACAGGTCTGGCTTTTGCTGCCGTATCGCGGCAGGGAATTCCTCTCGACCGGCTCTCCCGCAGCTGGCCGCAATGCGAAGCCGTCAAGGCAGCCGTAGCCTTGGATGGCATTGGCGGGCCTGACCTGAAAGCTGAGATCGAAGCCCGTGTCGCGCGCCTGTTCAGATGGCACATCGATCCCGCGCCGCTTGGCTTGTGGATCGACAGGATTGACGAGCGCGGAAGGTCACTGGCAACGGAGGTGCCGGCGAGCATCTTCTACCATCTGGTGACGGCATTGATGCAGTATCTGGACAAGACCGCGGGCCAAGTCGAACCTTTCCCGCTTCCTGCTTCGGACGTGAGCAAGACGGGTTTGAGGCAGGTACTGGGTCGCTCCTGATGCGACGATCCTGAGATACGGTGTTCGTGCCGAACCGTGGTTGGCGAAGGTCGTCTGCACCGAACCTTGACGACCGCAGATATCGGCTCCTGGCGCGGCCGCTAAGGCACAGCCTTGGCCGCGCGCACCGGCAACGCTCGCTTTCCCCCGGTCGTCGGCCGCCGTGAGGCTGCCGGTGCTGCCAGGAGTTCCGAGGCAATGAATATGAGGTTCTCGCCGTTGACGAGGCTGTCGATCTTCCTTCCGCTCAAAAGCGAGTAGACGAAAGTGAGGCAGCCTCGGCCGGGAAACATAAAGTCGTGTGGTTCCACGATGATGCACGGCACATGCTTGAGGACCTTGCCGCAGTCTCGCGTTGCCTCCAGCTCCGCGCCTTCAATGTCCATCTTAAGCATCAGCAATTTCGCCTTGGGCAGTCTGGCAAGAAGGCCCCGTAAGGTGACCGACGGCACGCCTTCTCCGTCTGCCACGCCCCGTGCCCACGATGGGCGCTCGCTGTTGACAAGTGCAACTTCGCCCTCGTGGCACCAGAGTGCGCCGTAAACAGACATGATCCGCTCTAGACCGGCGCAGTTCGAGAGTAAGACTTCATGCGTTTGGCGATCCGGTTCGATGGCCATCACCACAGCATCAGGATACTGGTCTCTGAGGAAAATCGACGAGTAGCCAACGTTAGCGCCGGCATCCACGATAACGGGTATGATCCCCCTCCGTCTCCATCCTGCCGCGAGCCGGTTGAGCGCGCTCTGTCCACCCTTTCCAATTTCATATTCGCCGTGCCCAAAAATTTGTGACATGACAAACAAGTCGCTGTCGGTAGGCCTGATCAGCAATTCATGATCGCCACAGCGAACTTTCATCGCCGAGCCGATCCCGAGTGCGCGGCGAAGGAGTACTGAGACCAGTTTCCTCCAGCCGATGGCGCGCGCGAGCCCGTCAATGTGATAGAGCTTGGCGTAGAACGTCCGGTTCATCGTCGCAGTATCACCTGAGGATGTGCCAATCTCCATACACCCTTAGGGAGTAGCCAGGCCGGCTCGCCACCGAAGCAAATTGCCCGCACACACCCCCCGCATGCATATTCCTGCCATCATGCCCTCCCCGGTTCGGTCGTAGGCATGCTTCCTGCGCCGCTTATCAGCAAGGTACCGCAAGGTGATAGCGACGTCGTAGCTACGGCAAATTCGGTAGCACTTGCCTCTGTGTCGCTGCCTCAAAGCGGGATAGTATGCTTTGGGAAGATGCCTGACGCCACATTGAACGACCTCTCCCGATCATGGAAATGCGGTTAATTCGTCAAGGCGTTGTAACTTTGAGACGTGAACCATCTTGTCCGAACGGTTGAGACGCAACGATGGCCAAAAAAAAAGTCCGTGCGAGACCCAGCAGTGACCTTCTGAAACTGCTTGCCACAAGGCCTAGAGCGGTGGCGCTTGCTGCGCTGCACGTGAGTGAATCCGTGCTGCTGGAACTCGAAGCGTCCGAGCTTTTGTCAGCAGCAGAGATTAGAGGGCTACTTAAGGACGCGTCGATGACGTTACGAAATGCCGCCGAGCAAGCGGACAATCGCAGCTGCCTCGTCGCCAGCGAAATAGTCGATTCCATGCGGGAAAATTTCAAGAGAAATAAGACTTAACCTGTCGCCATCGGCCGACCGGGAAAAACTTGTTATCTTCAACCAAAACTGCCGTTGCCACGTCATCGATAGCGCATTGGAGCATATTCTTCACATCAATTTTAATGTACGGTGTATGCGAGGGAGGTAGTTCGGGCAGTAGTTGGGCGGGGTTGCTTCTGAATGACGCCACATCCATTTTTGCGCGGGAATGAAAAACGCCTGTCGTATGAGGACGATACGGCGCTGATCAAAAGGCTGGGATTCACGCCGAAGCGCTATCTGGCGGAGACGGTCATCGTCAATCAGGGCGAGGATTGCGATCGCATGTTCATTGTCGAGTCGGGCTGGGGGTGCATTTCTCATGAACTTGCCGGCGGGCAGCGACAGATTCTAGATTTTGCACTGAAAGGCGACATCGTCCTACCTCAGTCCTACTCGGGCAGGGCTCTTGAAACGTTTGTGGCTCAAACCGAAATTTCAGTTCTGGTGGCTTCGACCAAGACATTTGCCGTTGCGGCCATGCAGTCGCCCCATCTGTTCTCCCTTGTTCTCGAAACCCTCGTGCACAATGCAGCGGTTGTCGCTCAACATCTCACCAATGTGGGACGACGCAGCGCCTTGGCGCGGACGGCGCATCTCTTCCTCGAACTGATGACGCGTCTGGAACGAATCGGCTCTGTCACGCGCAACAGCTATGAATGCCCTCTCACCCAGTACGATCTGGCGGACGCACTGGGACTCACTCCCATTCATGTCAACCGGATGCTGCGGGAACTGCGCGAGCGCAAGTTTCTCGAATTTCGGCAGGGCCACGTTCGTGTGCTCGATCAGCAGGGCCTGACTAAATTTGCTGGATTCGAGCAGGAATATGTCGACGGTTGAGACGTCCCGGCATGCGATGGCAAGCAATCTTGTTCCCCAGTAGCGGCCATCGGGCAAGATCGAGGACGGGCTTTTCCGGGCAGCATCCACTTTCCGGCGGCGGATCTGTTCCGTGTGGCCCGCTCCCTATTCCGACTGGCGTCCGCTGGCCAGGCGCCGGCCAATTCAATCTCGGTTTCTTGGCGCGATCTCTCGCGGTTGCCTAAGCGACACCGTCCTTGGCGTCCCGCTGCAGCGGCGAGTCCGCTCGGCCCAATTTGAGGACCACAATCAGGAGCGATAATTGGTGCTCGGTGCTCGGATCCTAAACAGAGCGTAGCTCTTCCACCAGACCTATGGCCCCCGCAGAGCCAGCTTTCGAGGCAAACTATGAGAGTTCATTCGCCGCTTCCTGAACACCCTGCGCAAATGCTCGCTCGAGCCAAAGGCGGCCTGCTACCGGGTTGTGTTCCCCGGCACGACCATTGCAGAGATAGCCCCCGAGCATGAGTTGGGCATAGCCATGTCCCCGCTCGGCGGCGGCGGCGAACCATTTCTGCGCTGCGACCGGGTCGAAGGACAGACCTTGGCCATTCGCGTACTGGGCACCGATCGCAAACATAGCCCCGGCGTGCCCGGCTGCGGCTGCCCGCTTGAACCACTGCGCGGCAGCCTGAGGCAAACAGGCGCCGCCACGTCCGTTGAGAAGCATTTCGGCAAACGCCACCTGCGCGTCGACCATGCCAGCATTGGCCGCCCGCTCAAACCAGCAACGGGCTTGTTTCAGATCGGCAGCCACGCCGCGCCCATCCTGAAGCATTCGCGCGTAGGCATATTGCGCTTCGGCCACGCCTTCGGCTGCCCGCCTCACCCATCGGGCAGCTTGCTCCTCGTCCTTTCGCACGCCGACGCCCTCGGCAAAGCAGAGGCCGAGGTTGAACGCTGCAATCAGATCGCCCGATGAGGCGGTCGCCTCGAACCATCCAGCGATGCTGGCGCGGTCGCCAGGCTCGCCTGCTCCTTCGATAACCAGATTGGCAAAGTCGACCTGCGCTTGCTGATTTCCCGCATTTGCGGACGTACGCAGCCAACGCGCTCCCTCTTCGACGTCCCGTGCGACTCCGTTTCCGGAAAGATAAAGCGATGCCAACGCACGGGCAGCAGCCTGATGGCCGGCATTTGCCGCCCGTCGGTACCATGTTGCGGCGTCCGCATAGTCTGGCGGCGAACTCTTCACATGCCGATCGCCCAGACGATAGGCTGCCTCAATATTTCCTGCCAATGCGGCCCGCCGCATCCACGCCTCGCCGGCGGCGATATCTTGACCTGCAAGGCCACCCTCGATGAGCGCCAATCCCAACCGGAATTGGGCTGAGGGCAAGCCTTTCTCCGCGGCAAGCTGATACAGTCGCGCGGCTGCCGGTCGATCAGCTGGCATGCCGCGTCCATGCTCAGTCAGGACCCCAAGAAGGTAGATTGCGGTTGGCAGACCGGCGTCGGCAGCGCGTCGAACCTCGGCGGCAACTTTGGCCGTCTGCGCAGGCTGCCCGCGCCGGGCGAGGGAAAGAGCAAGGCCCAGGCATCCCTCAGGGCAGCCGGCTGCCGCAGACTTCTCATACCAGCCATGCGCCGCATCCAGGTCCCGCATCGCTTCGGGGCCTCTGCTAAGGATATAGGCGAGAATTGCCTGCCCGGTTGCGGAGCCAGCTTCGGCTGCCTTTTTCGCGAGCCCGAACGCTGCCGCGAATTCCGGCTCCCGCGAGGAATCCCGTTCGAACAAGCTTTGCGATTCCAAGCCATTGCCGTCGGGCTCCTGCGCCGCCAGTCCAGCCACGTAAAGCGCGGCGAGGAGCGACTGGGCATCGGGGCTGCCGTGATCGGCCGCTCGCCGCAGCCAACGCGCGCCTTCCGACCGGCTTGGCGGCACACCCAAACCTTCGAGATAGCAACGAGCGACGCGGTATTCGGCCTCGACAATCCCGGCGCGTGCCGCAATTGCCAGCAGCGGAAAGGCTTCTAAAGGCTTGCCGCTGTCAGAAAGCTGGATCGCCCGGCGCAATACCAGCGCTGGTGGACCGTAAGCAGTCAGGCGGTCAAGGATTGCCATCGATGCGAGAACGCATACCTCCGTTTGTCGCGCACGGCGCCCGAGCCTATGGCTCCCTCATCGCTTCTTGGCCTAGGGGGAGTATGGCGCCGAGAATATACTTGAGCACGGTACGGCGGCCGACCTTGACGTCAGCGGTTACCGGCATGCCAGGGACGATCGTGAAACTTGCGGGCACGCCATGGAGGGCGACCTCGTCGATGGAAATCTGCGTGCGGTAAAACAGGTCAGCGTCCGGGGGCAGCATGGCCAACGAGCTGTTCGGGTCGCGCGCCTGTTCCCGGGCCGAGAAGGAATCCGGGCTCACCGTGCGCACAGTGCCATGCGCGAGGCCATATTGCGAATATGGAAAGGTGTCGAACTTGATGGCCACGGGGTCACCGACGTGGACGAACCCACTGCTACGGCCGACAATGTTCGTTTCGATTTCAAGCACCGCGTCGTCCGGCACCAGGGTCATCAGCCGGTCACCCGATTGCAGGATAGACCCGACGGAAACCTTCGCCACTGACTGAACGATGGCGTTTGCATCGCTTTTCAGCTCGACCAACTGCTTACGCAGCTTTGCCTTGTTGAGAAGCTCACGGGCATCGGACATACGCGAGCCCGCCTCCGACAGGCCTTGCGAGACTTCCGCGCGCCAGCTCTGGATGTAGCCATCGCGGTCGGCGGCCACCGTCGCCTGTTGTCGCTTGGCAGCTTCCGATGTCTGCTCGGCGTTGCCGAGCGCCCGGGACATCTCTGCCCAGTTGTCCTCGGCCAGAAGCGTATTGAGGCGGCTGCCCACCTGTCTTGCTTCCAGTTGCTTGCGCATCCGTTCGATCGAAGCCGCGACGGCCAGTCGCTGGCGGTAGCCGTCAGCATCGGACCGGGAACGCGAGATCACGGAACTGAGTTCATCGCTCTGCCGGTCAAAACTCGACAGCTTGGCGTCGTAGACGGCTTTTCGACGATCGAAGATCGATGCCTGCAGGGTCCAACTCGGGTCCAGACCGTCATAGCTGAAGGGCTTTCCGTCGGCTTCCGCTTTCAAACGGGCCACTTCGGCTTCAAGTGTCGAGACCTGTGTCGTCAGCGCAGCAAGGTCAGCGGAGGCGAAGGTCGCGTCGAGGCGAGCAAGCGTTTGACCGGCTCGCACGCGCTGTCCTTCGCGCACCTCGATCGAGCGGACGATCGCCGTCTCGAGCGGCTGCACCAGAATATTTGGCGATTGCGACACCACGAGCCCTCTGGTGGAGACGACCTGATCGACCGGTATGAGCCCTGAGAGTGTTATCAGGGCAACGACCATGCTTGAGATGATCCAGACCATGCCGCGCGCCATTCGTGGGACGGGCGCATTGGCGATGGCCGTCGACGGCCATTGGAATTCCAGGATGACGGGCATCGTCGGATCGCTCGGCTCTGTCCGGCGCCGGACGGGAAGACTGGAATGGGTGATGCTGCTCATGGGCGCCCCGAAGCCGATGCTCACACAAGTCTCGGCGGCACAGCGGCCAGACGAGCTTGGCGGTTGTCAAGATGCCGGTTCTGCTGCATCCAAAGCTGGCGGTAGAGCGCACATCGTTCGAGCAGGGTCGCATGCGGCGCGACATCGAGGACCTGGCCCTGATCCATGACCAGGATCTGGTCGCATTCGGTCAGCGAGGAAAGCCGGTGCGAAACAATAATCATCGTGCGGCCCCTGGCGATGCGCATGAGATTGGCGCTGACCACCGCCTCGCTCTCCGGGTCAAGCGCGCTGGTCGCCTCGTCAAGGATCATGACGGTCGGATCGTGGATGAGCGCGCGCGCAATCGCCAGCCGCTGCTTTTGACCACCCGACAGGTTGGGCGAACCTTCCTCAATATAGGTGTCATAGCCGTTGGGCATGCGTTCGATGAATTCTTCGGCGCCGGCAAGGTGAGCGGCTCGCATGGCGTCGGAAAGGGTCAGGCCGGGGCGCCCGGCGATGATGTTGTCTCGAATCGACCCGCGGAAAAGGAAATTGTCCTGGAGGACCACGCCGAGCCCCTGGCGAAGGTGACGCAGGTTGATTTCCTTGAGGTCGACGCCATCCAGCTTGAGAAAACCGCTGTAATCGCGATTGATCCCCTGCAGAAGCCGCGCAATTGTCGATTTCCCTGAACCGCTGCGCCCGACGATGCCGAACATCGTCCCTGCTGGAATGTCGAAGTTGACCCGGTCAAGCGCTGGCGTGTTGGTGCCGATGTAGGTGAAGGTCAGATCACGGAAACTGATCTCGCCAACGAGCTTCGGCCTCAGGCCTGTGGAATTCGAACTGCTTTCCAGGGGTCGGTTGAGGACGGATCCTGCCTCGCTGATTGCCGCCCCTACCTCCTCGAAGTCCTCGACCAGTCGAGCAAGACCGACGAGAGGCTGTGCGACGCGTTGGGCGATCATCATGAATGCGAACAAGCTGCCGACCATGTAGCCAGACGTGTCGCTCATCGCCAGATAAGCTCCGATCAGCATGGTGCCGAGGACCATCGCACGCTCGATTGGCGTGACAAGCGTCTGCGGCCAGTTGGCAAGCTGCCCGAAGGCAAGGCGCGCCCTGCCCGCTTCCGCCACCCGCTCGTCCCAAAGCGCCCTGCGTTGCGGTTCGAGACCGAGCGCCTTCACCGTCTTGATGCCGACGACGGTTTCGCCGAGCGCCGCCGCCTTCCAGGTCTCGGCATCGACCACTTGCTGGTAGCGGCGGCGCAACGGCGCGAGAAAGGCGAAGATGATCAACATAATCACGCCCGCGCAGGCAAGCACCATCCAGCCCAGCGTGGCGTTGATATAGAACATCACCGGGATCAGCACGCAGAGCGTGATCAGATCCAGGAACGTGCTGAGGAGTTTTCCGGTGAGGAATTCGCGGATGCGATAGATCTGCGCGAGATGGTACATCGTCTCGCCGGCCGGATGACGCTCGAAATAATCAAGTGGCAGACGCAGGAGCCTGCTGAAAACATGCAAGTTCAGTTTGGCATCCAGGCGGGCGCCGACGACGTTGATGATCAGCCGTCGGGCGTGACCGAGGAGCGTCTCGTAAACGAACAGGACGGCAATTGTGGCCGACAGGAGCACGAGGGTTGAAACGCTGTTGAACTGCAGCACCTTGTTGACCAGCGTCATGACCATGAGAGGCGGCAGAACGGTAAGGAGGCTGAGCGTGAACGAGGCGATACCGATGTCACGCATAGAACGGCTTTCGAACCGTACCAGGTCGATCAACCAACCGAGGGTGAAAGGCGCATCGGCCGCGATATAGGATCGCGCTGGACGCAACAGCACGGCCTCACCCGCCCACACCTGCGACAGCCGCAACTCGTCGATGGCGATGGCTTCGGCATCCTCGGGCGCGTCCGCACTTTTGAGGAAGACGACATTCCGCTCTGGACTGGCCCCGGTCAGGAGACCTGCGCCACCGTCATTGAACAGCAGGACGACCGGTCCCGTGTGCTCGAAGCGCAGAAGATGCGACCAGCGGATGCGAAGCGCACGCGACCACATGCCGCCGTTCTGGGCCCATTGCGAGAGATCGGTCGCGTTTGGAACCGGGCTTGCGCTCGCCACCTTGAACTCGTTCGGGTCGAGTTCGACGCCATGATAGCGGGCGACGCGTAGCACCGCCTCGAGGCGCGGGGCAATCCGGTCGAACTCGGCGGGTCCGCCGGGTGCCCTCCCCGCCTCGCTCTGGCTGCCAACCTTGCCAGTCGCCTCCGCGTCCACGCGGATCGAGGTTGGCCGTGCATCGGCGTTCAGAGGTATGCTCACCATGCACTTCCCCTCCGGCCCACAAGCGAGGGTTCAAGGATGCTCCGGGCAAGCCGTCCCAGCCGGGACTGCTGACAAAACCCACTATATTCCAAATAGGCCAGCCGCACGGGCCCTTTGCCCGCCTGGAAATGGTGAACGCGCGGCACTTGCGTTCCCGCAAGGGCCGCGCGTTCTTTCTTCAACCTGGACTCAGTCATTAGGTTTCAGAATATCCTTCATTGCCTTCTTCAGCGTGTCGTCGGTGTTAGTGTATCCGGCGCCTTGCTTGCCCTTGTCAGAAGTCAAGTCGGACGTTGCACCGGATGTCTTGTTCTGGTTCGGACTAAGGCCCTTGATCGTATTGAGAACGTTCAAGAGATCGCTCGTCACCGAACCCCCAGCCAGGCCAACGAGCTGCCGGAACGAGGCTTGGCTATCGGTGTCGCTGCTGGCGGCCGGGCCCGATTGCAAGAACTGCTTGGAGTCCTTGAGTCCGATCGTATCGGCCGAGACCTTGGCGTGGTTGCCGTTACCTGGCGAACCATCGTTGTCGGACCCGTCATTGCCATGCCCCTTGCCTGGGTTGCTGCTGTCGCTTCCATCAGGATCGTTGCCGCCACCGTTGTTGCCATGGTCGCGGTCACCGGTCCCGCCGCCCGAGCCAGTCGCACCTGTCGGACCTGTCGAACCGGTGGCTCCGGTCGAGCCAGTCGAACCTGTAGAGCCTGTTGCTCCAGTCGAACCGGTCGAACCTGTCGATCCGGTCGAGCCAGTTGCTCCGGTATCACCGGTTGCACCTGTGGCGCCGGTCGAGCCGGTTGCTCCGGTCGATCCGGTCGAACCTGTTGCCCCAGTAGAGCCGGTCGAACC
>NZ_AZUV01000038.1:0-41107 GCF_000513875.1 Mesorhizobium sp. WSM1293
CACCCGACGCGCCTTGCGCGCGACCTCTCCGGCTCGTTCGGCTGCAAGGCCTATGCGCGCGAGGAACTGGTCGCTGAAATCTGCGCAGCCTTCGTCTGCAGCACGATCGGCATCGAGCCGACCGTGCGACATGCCGATTATATCGGCTCATGGCTGACAGTGCTGCGCGAGGACAATCGCGCCATCTTCCGCGCCGCCAGCCTTGCCTCGAAGGCCTTGACCATCGAAGCGATGCGCACAGCTGAGATGTATCCAGCAGGCAGCGTTGGCGGCGAAGTCGGGTACGTGGTTCATATGCTCGCCTCCAAACGAAAGGTGGATCCGAACATGAAGATAGCACCTCCTCGCAAAGCCCAGGGGCTATCTCGTTGATCAAGAAAAACGTTCACATTGTAGTGCCCAGCCGAGCTGTGGCCGGGGCTATGCTCTCAACTTATACGGCGGAGCGCATTCTATTTGGCCGGTAGGCCGGATAGCCAGACGACTTTGCTGGAGGCTTTTGAACAGCACCAATTGCTGGCCAGGAGCAGCGGTGCCGGCGAGTATGAGCATTTGTCCGGAATCCGACGATCGCACCTAAACCGACTTTCTGCGCCGCGGCAGGCGTGCGTCGAGCCGACCGCCCCTTGACAAGGGCTCGCCTACCTCGCCAGAGCACGGTGGCATCGCCAGGCACCGGGGCTGAGCATCGTGCGATCGGCAGCTGTAAGGTCCGGGAACTCGCCTGGTTCGATAGGGCCAATCGATCGCCGTTTGGCCCGGATGCTGAAAAATGCCCGTTTCCGTACCAAAGCTCGCACTCGTATTGGGAGGGGGTCTTTCACGCGTTGCCGATCAGTTCCCATTCGAGCATCCGGTCATGGCTTTGAGAAAGACACGTGAGCCGGTTGGTTAGTCTAGAACGAAACGTAAGAGAAGAGCCGAGCAGCTAACGTCACCCACTCACCTTGGTAGGTATGACGGGGTTGAGGATAAGCTATGTTCGCCCACTGAAAAGTAATTCTGGAACGAACTGTTAGAGTCCGTCCCTTCGAAGCGCGTGCCGATCTAACCGATGTGCCTTGGGGGAAGGGATGCCTTGCCAGCGATGGGGTGCGAAGCGGCTAGGTTGTACTTCGGTCTGCATTAAGCCGCGCTCGATGGACAAGCCCGCCGCCGACCTCTTCGAAGTTAGTACGCTGGTGACAACTCAACGAGTGCCATAATTCAAGCTCAGCATCAAGAAGGTACACACTATGCTCGATAGGGTTTTTGATCGTAGCGACGCTTTATATGTCAAAAAAGTCCCCCAAAAAGGTCGTGGTTTATTCGCCAATATTCCGTTCAAGGCCGGAGATTTAATTGAGCGTGCCCCTACATGGGAATTTGATGATAAGCAAGCAAGTCTCATAGATCTTACAGGAATACTAGAATACTATTTCGTGCGAGGAGGGAGAAGTCAAAAAGGTGACGCCACAGCACGTTACGTCGTGTTTGGGCTTGCCTCGTTGGTCAATCATTCCTTGAGCCCTAATGCAAAAACGGTTTGGGCTGACGAAGAATCCGGCGCGTGGGCCACCTTAGTGGCAATCGATGACATAGAGGTCGACGAAGAAATAACGCAGAAATACACAAATCTGTCCGATTATCCTAAGTCTATAAATTTTGTTGAATGACGATCGAGATAGTCTGTCGAAAAGACAGTTGGAAAAAGGGGGGCTTGAATGGCAGCTTCAACTCATAATCGGAGATTCAATGACTGAAAATTTTGCTTATGATGAGAATGTGGCTTCCACATACGAAAAGTTTACCAAATTATTAGGGAAGGTTGCGGAGGCGGACGAAACGGTTGCCTTCCTCGGGCAACTTTCCAAAGGAGGCGTTGCCCTTGAGCTCGGTATTGGCAATGGGCGCGTGGCGGTGCCGTTGAGCGAGCGCGGGGTCAAGGTCGAAGGCATCGACAATTCGGACCACATGCTGAAACTACTCGCGGAACGTACTGATCTGGTTAAAGGCTGGAAGGGCGACATTGCCCATTTCAATGCAGAAAAACGCTACGATCTGGTCTATTGTGTTTATAGCACATTCACTTTGCTCTCCAAACGTGAAGAGCAAATAGCTTGCCTTCGGTCGGCTGCCGAGGCGCTAGAGGAAAATGGTCTTGTTGTGTTAGAAGTTCGTGTTCCACCCTTGGACGGTGTTATCGGCGGTCAGAAAACGACCACTACGTTCGTTGATCATGAGAATACCTTTATTAATGCGGTAATCCATGACCCTGTAAATCAGAATTTGACGTCAACAATCCTCTGGTTTTCTGGTGCGTCGGTCAGTCGTTTACCACAACGCGTTCGGTACGTTTATCACCAGGAACTCGATACCATGGCCGAATGTGTTGGGCTTCAGCTAGCGGAGCGTTGGGGGGATTGGGCGAGGGGAGCGTTCACCAACGAATCCAAAAGTCATATCTCTGTCTACCGTCGAACCAACGTATAGTCCCTGCCCCTTGCCTCTGAAGCCTCGCCGGGCAGCTTTTGCGCCCAGACACCGGTTGGTCGGAGCTGCCTGCGGCATGGCTGGAGTTGCGAGCAAGACCACCCAAGTCAAGCGCAACTCCAGAGAAAGTGAAGCTTTTTTGCATCCGGAGTGCTTCAAAACAAAGAGTTAGAGTGGTTCGCCGTTCCGTGAAACGGTGAACTGCGCCACGTCCGCGCCTCGCTCAACCGAACACGTCTGATGAGTTCACCCCTGCCATAATCTAAGAGACCTGGCCAAGACCGACACAATGCCTATCACGCCGGGTGCGACCTGGCGAAGACAGATTTCCCGAAATGCAGAACTCTCTAGCAGCCGGCGAAGTCGATTTCGATGCTCATGTCTAACCGTGGCGATCTTAGGTCAGGGGCAGCTCATTATCTGACGGGCAGTCGGGCTGAGACACAGCGGGGCTGAACCGGGCGAAAAGGTCGGCTTCAAGCGGGCACCTTTCAATCTGGCCCTGTAGCGATGCTGAACCGGGCGAGTTGTGTGACCCGGGAGATAGAAACGCACTCTGCTGATCCCACTACAACTTCCAATGCTCCACTGCCAGACGTATTGGTGCTGCAGTCTGGCCGGACGAGGGCTGATTCATAGGCTGTCTAATTTGCTCCGGTTGCCGTACAGCGCGCGAGATTTGCTGCTTTTCAAGCGTGGAAAGCTCATCCTTCTAAAAGCCTATATCCGGCGGCCTCACGTCGAGCCGCTGTCGACCGCGCACCCGGTAACCATGCCAACCAACCTTCGCATCGTCAGTCGGCTAGATGAGTGATACGATGGAGTTCTTCTCGACTTTGGATGGGAGGCCAGCATTTCGACGTGCCTGGAATTAGCCCGATCCCTGGCGTGTGTTTCGGCCGGCGTCGATTGACACCCAGCGGCGCTTGAGCTGGATTCAGGCAACAGATGACACTCCGTGCGCGCCTGCGCCTTCGACGTTCAGACGGGGCGGGGTGCGAGTTTGATACCTGGAATGCCGCGGTGGATGCCGAACGGCTCCGTTCGTAAGTCACGCCCGCATCCGCTCGCCCTTGGGGTCATACATGGGTTTGAGGGAGACTTCCGCAGCATAGCGCTCGCCGGCGATTTCAATCTCGTATGAAGAGGAGAGTAGAGTTGCCTCGCTTTCGTCCTTGCACGGTATATAGCCAAGGCCGATGGCTCCCCCGAGCGTGTGTCCATAGTCTCCGGAAGTGATTGTTCCAGCCATCCGACCGTTTCGAAAAATGACTTCGTTCTTATGAAGCAGGGGGACAGGATCTTTAAGGCGGAACTGAACCAACCGGCGGTTGACGCCCGCCTTGCGTTTTCTCAGAACCGCATCTCGGCCGATGTATCCGGGCTTTGCCGTATTCACAGCGAAGCCCAGCCCCGCTTCGAGCACATGATCGCCGCTGCCAAGATCATCGGGAAGCTGACGATGTGCCTTCTCGATGCGGCACGATCCGATGGCATGACCTCCACACAGCTTGAGTCCGACATCGGCGCCCTTCGCCTCGATTGCTTCGAAGACATGCGCGGCTTGATCAGTCGGAATGTAGATCTCCCAACCCAGTTCGCCGACACAGCTCAGTCTGTGGGCCCGTGCCAGCGACATGCCGATCTCAATCTCTTGCCACGTGCCGTAAGGATTGCTTTGGTTGGAAAAGTCATTGGGACTCACTCTGCTGAGCAGTTCGCGGGAGTTCGGTCCCATCACTGCCAGGACGCTTTCCGAGGCCGACATATCATTGATAACGACGAACTCGTCGCCTAAATGCCGCCTTAACCACGAGAGACTGGGTTGTAATGAGGGGGCCGATAAGACCAGCAGGAAAGCACTGTCCGCGAGACGACTCACCGTGAGATCGCTCTCGACGCCGCCCCGATCGTTCAGCATCTGCGTATAGACGATCCGGCCAACCGGCACGTCGATATCGTTGGAGCAAAGCCGCTGGAGGAAGCTGATAGCGTCTCGGCCTTCCACTCGAATTTTTCCGAATGAAGTCAAGTCAGAAAGAGCGACCCGTTCACGAACCGCTATATGCTCGTTGCGCTGGTTCTCAAACCAGTTTTGGCGGAACCAGGAGTATCGGTATTCGCGCTCCTGGCCCTCCCATGCAAACCAGTTGGCGCGCTCCCAGCCTGCTATCTCACCGAACACCGCCCCGCGTGAATTTAGATGTTCATGAAAGGGCGAGCGTCGAATGCCTCGTGCTGTGGTCATTTGACGAGCGGGGAAGTGGTCGGCAAAGGAAAGTGCCACTACCTCTGAAACCCGCTCCCTTAGATACGACCGGTTCTTTTGGAACGGCATCATCCGACGGATGTCCACACCCGACAAGTGGAAGGGCGGCTCGTCGTCATTCATCCACTGTGCCAGCGCTAAACCCGCACCTCCTGCGGCAGCTATCCCTGTACTGTTGTAACCACACGCTACCCAATAGCCCCTGACGTTAGGAGCCTCACCCAAATGGTATTGGTCGTCCGGAGTGAAGCTCTCTGGCCCGTTAAAGAAGGTACGAATCCCGGCTGACGCCAACATCGGAATTCGCTTCACAGCCTTCTCCATAATAGGTTCGAAATGCCCAAAGTCCTCGGGCAACTCATCGAAACAGAAGCTTTCCGGTATTCCGGTCATGCCCCAAGGTTTGGCCTCAGGTTCCACCGCGCCTAAAAGAATTTTTCCTGCATCTTCTTTATAGTATGTATGTTCGTCAAGAACGCGTAGGACCGGTAACCGAGTGAGCCCCTCGATCGGTTCTGTGACCAGGTAGAAATGTTCGCACGCGTGTAACTGAACCCCGACGTTGCTTTTGGCGCCGAATTCACGTGCCCACATCCCAGCACAGTTTACGGCAAATTCAGTTTCAATCAGCCCTCGCTGCCCTTCCTTCTCCCATGTTACGCTTGAGACCCGACCGTCCCTCACCTGAACACCGGTTACCTTCACTCCTTCAAAGATTGCGGCGCCGCGCTGACGTGCGCCTTTGGCAAGCGCCATGGCAACGTTGGCTGGATCACATTGTCCATCATTAGGGAAATGAAGGGCAGCAGTGACATCAGACACGTCGACGTGAGGGTACATGCTCTCGACTTCTCGCGCCGAGATTTTTCGCGCCTCCACGCCGTAGGCGGCTGCGAGAGAGAGTTGCCTGTATAGCTCGTGCTTGCGCTCCTGGGTCAGCGCGATGGACAATGAGCCTACGCGGCGAAGTCCGGTTGAAATCCCCGTCTCTTCCTCGAGGCCCGAGTAGAGTTGCATTGAATACTTGGTCAAGTTTGTCATATCGCTAGACGGGCGAAGCTCGCTGAGCAATCCGGCGGCGTGCCAGGTCGTGCCGCACGTAAGTTGCTTACGCTCAAGCAGGATCACGTCCGTCCATCCCAGCTTCACTAAATGATATGCGGCTGAGCATCCTGACACACCGCCTCCGATTATGACAGCTCGCGCTTTGGAGGGCAGTGGCTTCATTTCGCATACCCCAACCCGGCAAACTCTGTTGCGACCATGATGTAAGCTCCTGTTCAGTGTCTATAGGGCAGCGCGCCTACAGACGTTCCGGATGAGTGGTGAGCCTGGCGAGACCACGAGGCCACCGCAGACGGCTATCCCTTGTTGCCCCGCGAAGAGTGCCCAGCCAGAGCCGCATCGCGGGTAGAAAGGGGTTGCTGTCGGATTTACGTTCGTGCTCAAGGTTTTCCGGCACTGTCTAGCTATGGCAAAGCTCGCGATGTGAGGTGGCCGCGTTATTCCATGCAGATTGGAGAGCAAACGCACATTCTTGCGTCGAGGGAACGCTCAGTGTCGCGGCGGCGAACGCATCTTCGGCGAGCATGATCATAGGATGGGTCCATCGGGTGGCGGTGCTTTAGCAGAGCGACAGCACGTGTCATGCCAACCGAGAAAATCATGTCCGAACACGAGTCACTCTGACCGGACTTGTCTCATGTACGACATCTGCAGAGATCCGACGACAGTGCAACTTAGCTCCTCTGATTAGTCTCCTGTGCGAGCCCGCATGTACTCAATAGCCGTGCGATCCTGGTCACGGTTCTTGAACTGGACGCAGTTGTCGGTGAGGGTCGTGTGAATTTTGTATGGAACCGGCTGGATGAGGTGGAACACGAACCCGGCTGCGACCATTTTCGCGGCTCGCTTGTGTAGCTCGACATAGGCGAAATTTCTGGCCCGATCGATGGCCACGAAGAGATAGAGCTTGCCTTCAGCCGTCTTCACTTCGGCGATGTCAACATGGAAGTAGCCGATCGGGTAGTGCTTGATTTTTTCGCCGGCCTGTCGCCTTCCACTTCGGGCAAGCGGCTGATCATGGCGCCGCAGGATCGATGCAGGGACGAACGCGTCAGGGTTGGCATCGTCGGGTGCAGCGCGCGCAGGCAATCCTCAAGCGGCAGCAAGGTGTGCCGCCGGTAGGCGACGCTCACAGCCTCCTCCTCGGTCCTAAGCACCGTCGAGGAGGGGTTTCTCGGCCCCGTCGGCACATCGGCGACCGATGTCCGACCTTTCCACTTAACGGCGGTCTTCTGGTTAATCCCATAGCGCCTCGCCAGCACTCTCAGGCTCTCCCGACTATTTTGTATTGCGCGGCGGACTGCCTCTGTCGTCGTGGCGCTGCCGTGTAGAACCTGGCCAAGTGCCTCCTTCCATTCGGAGAAAAGAATGCACGATCAAAGCTTGGGATCAAACAGCTAGGCCCCTGCATTCGTCACCGTTGGCGTGCTGCTCCCAGTGAGTCGACTCGGCGCCTATTTCGGCCACTGCAGCCGCCCTCATAGGCCACGATGATGATGCAACTCAGGCGGCTGGTCTTTGAAGCGTCATGCCTGCGGGATCTAGTCATCTGAATCTAAAATTCGCTGCATAAGGTCTGTTCGGCCTTTTGGCAGAAGCGCTTGACTGATGAGAGGATGTCGTCGGCGGATTTGACCCAGCGATAGGGCTTTGGGTTCTCATTGTGCCGCTCAATGAAGGAGCGGATGTCGGCTTCGAGTTGGCTGGTCGAGGTGTGGACGCCGCGGCGCAGCTGCTTGCGGGTGAGTTCGGCAAACCAGCGTTCGACCTGGTTGATCCAGGATGCCGATGTCGGCGTGAAGTGGACATGGTAGTGCGGCCGTCGCGCCAGCCATGACCTGACCCGCGCGGTTTTATGAGTCGCGTAGTTATCCATGACGATGTGGACGTCGAGGTCCGGCGGAATACTGGCATCGACCTGCTTCAGGAAGTCCAGGAACTCTGTGGCCCGGTGCCGTTTGTAGCACTTGCCAATAACGAAGCCGGAGGCGACGTCGAGCGCTGCAAACAGCGAGGTCGTGCCGTGCCGGACATAGCTATGTGTCCGGCGCTCGGGGATGCCCGGCATCATCGGCAGCACGGGCTGCTCACGGTCGAGCGCCTGAATCTGGCTCTTCTCGTCGACGCTGAGCACGAGCGCCCTATTGGGTGGCGACAGGTAGAGCCCGACGAAGTCGCGCACCTTGTCGACGAACAGCGGATCGCTCGACAGCTTGAACGTCTCCGAGCGGTGCGGTTGCAGCCCGAAGGCGGTCCAGATCCTGCAGATCGTCGTGTGCGAGAAGCCGGTCGCACCGGCCATCGATCGGATCGACCAATGGGTGGCATCGCTGGGCGTGGAGCGCAACGTCCGCTCGATCACGGCGGCGACCTGATCGTCATCGATCGTCCGGGGCCTGCCTGGCCGGGCTTCGTCCAGCAGACCCTCCACGCGATCCTTGAGGAAGCGGCGCCTCCACTTGCCGACCGTATGCTCATGCACCCCCAGCTCAGCCGCGACGGCCTTGCTGGGAATGCCGTCGGCGCAACGAAGAATGATCCGGCACCGCTCGGACATGGATCGCGCCACACGCTGCCGACGCACCTGTCGTTCCAGATACTCGCGCTCTTCCCGCCCCAGAACCAGAGGCGCCGTCGCTGCGGTTCAGAGTCGTCACCTTAAACTAAAGGATCAAATGTACATTGAGCTTTCGACCGAATGGAGCCCTTCAGGCGGGCGGTCGGATCCGCAAAGATTCCTCAGGTTGGGCTCGCAGCAGCGTCTACAACGAGGCTGCGGTCCGGTTGGGGAATACCATCCCGATTAGGTGCGGTGGGCAATATATGCAAGCAGTTCATTTGGGCGAAAGTCTGAGGCGCCGACGCGGGCTGCCGCAGTTTGCGGCAATGCTCTCGCACTGCGGCATGGACCCGTTCCGCTCGTAACCTTTCAAATGACACGTTGCCGGAGCGCCAGGGGAAGGACCTGAAAGGGCAGAGATGCAGACTGTCTTCGAGAGATTCTTGGAACGGCTTTCAGAAAGCGTCGATGAGGCTGATCTCCGCGGCGCCTTGGCCGATGTCGCCTCTGGACTCGAACTAAGCACGTTTGCCTATCTCTCATTACCACCGCGATCAGATGGCAAACCCACGCTGATCTCGAATTATCCGACGCGTTGGACAGCACATTATCTTCAGAACCGATATCAGAGTATTGACCCGGTCATAGTGCGCGCACGCAGTGGCGGATGTCCGTTTCGTTGGGGCCCCGATCTGAGCGGCAAGGAGGCTGCAGGGGCTCAGGTTTTCGAAGAAGCGGCGCAGTTTGGCATCTGCTGCGGCATGACCATCCCGATTATCGACCGCCGAGGGAATTTTGCTGCGATAACCTTTGCCGCAGATAAGCCCGACACTGCATTTTTCCATGCCACAGAACGCCACGTAGAAGGTCTCCCGTATATCGCGACCTGTTTTCACATGTTCGTTCGCTGCAAACTGTCTGCCGATCGAGCGATCGATGGTGTTTTGCTGACGCCGCGCGAATACGAGTGCCTGCAGTGGGCAGAACAAGGCAAGTCTGATTGGGAGATCGGCTGCATTCTGGGGATCACGCAACGAACGGCCGCCTTTCATCTGGGCAACGCTCGCCGGAAGCTTGGGGTGACGACCACCAAACAGGCAATTGGGCGCCTGGCCCGTTCCCTCTTTTCGGTTCACTGACAGGTTAGCTTCACGTGCGGCGGCGTTGAAGGTAGCCGTGGGCTCGAGTGCGCCTTTAATTGCTGCGAATTGCCTGCCCGCCTGTTCCCGCCGGAAAACGGCCGCCCGATTGACCGTCGTTCTGCGGCGCTCGAAGATCGCTCGCCGGACCTTGACATCGCGAGATCGTCGAAGTGCTGATCGGTAAGGCGTACCCCCCGTTGATTGGACGGATTGCGATCATCTCCGCGACCGCATTAGGCGCGTGTTTCTCGGCCCCTGCGCTCAGGAATGGGACCGTCGTGAGTTCCTTGGCTGGAAAGGTGACAGTTCAGCCGTGAGTCAGCCGCCGAACAGTTCCTTGTAGCCGGTCGTTATCATCCAGTTCGCCCGGTCGATATGGCTGCGAACAGCCTTGCGGGCGCGCACCGGTTCAAGGACGGGGTCGATGCCGAGAATGAGTTCGGCCATTTCGTCTACGCTCGCATTGTCGGCGCAGGCGTCCAGGACGCGCAGGTAAATGGCGGAATGTTCCCTGTCATAGCTCGTGATGCTGTCTGACCATGGGACCTCATCGTGCAGTGTTGAGCTTTGAGCCCCGTCCGTTCCCGTTGTTGGATTCATGTCTGCCGCGAACCTCGCATGTTGATCGCTGGTTTCAAGACAGAATATCCCAAAATGGGATTATCCGGAACCGGGATTAGTGGCTGAGCCGGTCTTTACCCGTCCGGTTCGCCTAATGCCAAAATCTCTTCGATCTCCCCGCCACCAGAGATTTCTGAATCAGCTGAGATCACTGCGCAAGGCGCAAGGCCTGACCCAGGAGCAGCTGGCCGAAAAGCTTGGCCGTCGCCAATCCTTCGTTGCCAAGTACGAGGGTGGAGAGCGGCGTCTCGATGTCATTGAGTTTCTCGACGTAACTGCAGCGCTTGACACTGACCCGTGCGAGATTCTGTTGAGCCTGCGAACGTAGCTGGGCCAGCGCGCCTCCCGGAGCCACCGGTTGCCGGGTCACCAACCCCGGTTTTCTTCGCAATTCCAGGCGTCCCAGCCATTCGCCTCCTTGGCGCGGATCTCAGGCGCGCGCAGCTCTTCTTTGTTGGCCTTCCGATGGCGCGTACCCTACCGAGCTGGAGCCCTTACTGTGTGCCGTGCGGAGGGCGAAGGGCGGCCGTGAGCTGCCGAGGTTCCCAGGCCAGCTACCGAGCCTGCAGAAAAGAACCGGCACCTCTTATCAGCGCTGAAGAAGGCACTTGGTGTCATCGAGGAGGTCCGTAGTCGCATTTGCGCAGACACATAACCTCAGAACCAACGTTCGAGGACACCGGTGCCGCAAAGAGTTGCCGCATTCGGGCGCCAGTTTCGGGCCACGTTAACCAGGAGTACGCTGGTGGAGGCCGGGTCCTCGACAACGGCTTCTTTAAAGTCGCCCGGGACGACCGCACAAAGGGCGCACGAGGCGCCCTTCATTCGCGGCTGTGATCGCCTTCGCCCCGTTGTCAGAAACGGTAGGTGACACCTGCGCCGATCAGCCAGGGATCAAGCGCCGCTTTCCCGGTCAGCTTGGCGCCGGCCACCGTAACTTCGAAGTCTGGCTTGAGAAAAAGCTTCTTCACGTCGAAGTTGACGCCCCAATGCTGGTCCACCATGTAGTCGAACCCGACCTGCAGTGCGGTGCCGAACGTGTTCTTGACCTTGAGATCATCGGCGCTGCCCGCCTGCTGATGATAGAAGATCGTGTAGTTCACCCCCGCCCCGACATAGGGTTTGAAGGCGCCGAAATGGGTAAAATGGTATTGCAATGTCAGCGTCGGCGGCAGCAGCCAAACCTTGCCGATATTCTCCAGGCCGCTGATCGAGCCCTGGCCTGCAATGTTGGCATAGGTGGTGCCAAGGATAAGCTCGGTGGCGATGTTGTCGCTGAAGAAATACGAAATATCAAGTTCAGGCGTCACCGTGTTCGAATAAGAAAGACCAGAGCCGGGCACCGCATCAACGTAGCCCGAATCCTCAGTGATGACCCCCAACGCACGCAGCCGAATCTGCCAGGGGCTTGGCCATTCCGTGACCGAGGGACCTTCGTCGGGGTCGCACGGTTCTGGAAGGTCTGCCGCGACCGCCTGCTGCCCGATCAGCATCAGGGCGACAGCCGCTGTTGCTGCCCGCGCCACTTTCATCCGCTTTATTAACATGATATCTCCTTTACTCTTCAGAAATGTAGACTGAACTCGTGTATGGTCAGGCTGTATTGACCGAGAGCGACAGAGCGATGACGCATTTTGCGCAAGCAGTGCTCGCATTTTAGCTTTGCCGCAGTCGTGAACCTGCACTCACTCGCTCACTGTAGTTTGCTCTTATCTGGCTCCCCGCCGTCTACGACGCTGTCAGCGTGCCAGCCAATCGCGCTGCGAAGAAAATTGATGCCAAGGCTGATGAACGCTGCGCGCTCGCGATTGTCCTTGCCGTAGCCGTGCCCACCGGCGCTGGGCTCGTAGAAGTAAGCGGGATAGCCAAGAGCTTGCAGTTTTGCTGCCATCTTACGCGCATGGCCCGGGTGGACGCGGTCGTCGCGTTTCATGGTGGCGAGCAGGATAGGCGGATAGGGCTGTCCCGGCGTGGCAGTGTGATAGGCGGAGATTTCCCTCAGGAAAGCCCAATCGTCAGCCTTGTCGGGATCGCCATATTCGTCGATCCAGCTCGCGCCTGCCAGGAGCTTGCTGTACCGTCGCATGTCGATAAGGGGAACTGTGCAGAACAGCGCGCCGAATTGCTCGGGATAGCGCGTTAGCATGTTGGCGATCAGAAGGCCGCCGTTCGAGCCGCCCTGCGCGGCAATCCGCCTCGACAGTGTAATGCCCCTCCGTACCAAGTCGGCGGCAACGGCGGCGAAATCGTCATGGGCGAGACGTTTGCCCTGCCTGCGCCCGGCATCGTGCCAGCGGGTGCCGAACTCGCCGCCCCCGCGGATGTTCGCCACCACACAGGTGCCGCCGCGTTCGAGCCACAGCTTGCCGAGCGAGGAGTTGTAGGAGGGCAGGAGCGATACGCCGAATCCACCATAGGCGGAAAGGTGAACCGGGGCATCACCCTTCCCGTTCCGTGGACCGACCTGCGTGTAGGGGATCATCTCGCCATCGATCGACACTGCCTCATGGCGCGTGACCACCAGTCCGGATGCGTCGAAATTCTCCGGGCTGCGCTTTAGGACTACCTGAGCGCTGAGAGGCGGCGCGGCTTCGAGATCGAACAGGAAAAGCTGGGGCGGAGTGGTCGGGTCCTGAGCCAAGACCAGAAGCTCTCCATTGCTCTCGTGAACTGCGGTATCGAGTGACCAAAGGTGAACAGTCCCTTGCGCTGGCACGGTGTCCAGCACTCGGCGCGTCCATTCCTGCGGGCCTGGGATAAACATCTCAAATTTTCGGGCGAGGTTCGCCAGGTAGGTGATGATGAGCTTTCCATCAGTCCAGAAGAATGATTGCAGGCTGCGCCGCTCGGCCGGTTCAAACAGGGTACGAAAACGTCGCTCGCCGGCGATGAAAGAGGAAAGCGACATGCCGATCAGCGCGTCGGCGCAATAGGTCGTCCCTGCAACCGTCCATGCTTTGCGCGGCCGCACCGCGAGCCAATCGCCAAAGTTAACCCACCTGGCATCCTTGGGAAGGTCGATCTCAATGTTCGGGCCGCTTCTGTCCCCAATGCGTACCAGCTTCTCGAAGCAGCCCAGTTGCTCGACGAACCATAGGCGCTCGGTCGCGGCGGTGCGGTCCAGATGGCCAGACACACCGAGGTTTTCGTAACCGGTCTTGAAGATTACCGGCGCGGTGAGGGGATCCGCGCCACGCTTCCACAGCCGCACGGTGCGCGCATAGCCGGAGCGAGTTGCCATGCCCTGACCAAGCGCACTGGAAAGCAGAAGGGTGTTGGGGTCGAGCCAATGAACGCCGCCCTTGGCTTCGGGAAGATTGAAGCCGTCGGCGACAAAGCTCAGAGAGCTCAGGTCGAATTCACGATGCACAACTGCGTCGCCGCCGCCGCGCGACAAGCGCAGAACGGCTCTTTCCCGTACCTCGGGCTCGATCGACGCGCCGCCCCAGATCCAGTCCTCTCCGTCGCTAGCAGCGAGGGCGTCAAGGTCGAGCAGCAGCTCCCATCGGGGATCCGCCTCCATATAGACAGAAAGGGTGGTCCGGCGCCACAGCCCGCGCGGATTTTCGGCATCCTGCCAAAAATTGTACAGGTACTGACCGCGGCGCGTGACCAGGGGCATCCGATCTGGGTGGTCGAAAATCACTGTCAGCGCCGCCCGGTCGCGCTCAAACTGCCGTCCACCGAAATGCTTCAGGGTCTTTGCCGACTGCCCCGCCGTCCACGCAAGTGCCCGTTCGCCTTCTACATCTTCAAGCCAAAGGTGCGGGTCATCGTCGGGTGCATTCACAGTTGGCCGGAAATCGAACTCGGTCATGTCCCGATAACCGGACGAGTGAAAGCGCAATGGTTTCGGTCTGCTCGGGAATACTCAGTGTTGGCGGGCGCGCCAGCATCTTCGAAAAGCGTGATCATCAGAGGGTTCTTCTCAGTTAAGGCGCCAAGTGCTCTGCGGACAGGGATTGCATCTGTCGTGCCAACTGTGAAATCGTTCAAAACAATGGGATGACTCTAGTAGCGCTGTGTCACATGGCCGACATAGTCAACAATCCGACAGGGAGCGCACCCGTAGTCGCCGCATCAAGCTCCGCCGGCGAGTTCGGCGACACAGTCAGAACTCAGGCACCTCAAAATGACTTGGCTGGACCGCTACATCTTCGCGCCGGACCGCTTAAACGCTTCCGGATCCAATTAGCGGACGACACCACGACTCGATGGCAGCCATGAAGGAACGAAGCGGCTGTGGGTCTAGACACCAGAGCGGGAAAAAAAATCGAGGCCGAGGGCCGTTCGGCGGCTTTGATGGTTAGGCAAGCCCCTGCCACCGCGCGCATCCCGACCGCGTGCTCCAGGTGCAAGAAGCTCCCAAAGGCCCGGCGTGAGCACCACCGCAAAGGAATTGCCCACCTCGCCGTTCGTGTTTTGAGGTCCGCTAAACAGTCGGCTTACCTGTACACCTATACAGGCTGCCATAGCCCGGAACTTGGCCTCCAATGGCGGGAGCTTCCCCTAGGAGACCTCCCATGACTACGCTTACAACGCCCGCGCTACGACGACCTGCGCACAATCAACGTACCCACCGCCGCAGCACGGGGTCTTCAAGGAACGTTAGGAACGTGGCAAAGGAGCCGACCACTGGCGTCCAACCAACTCACTTGGCCTGCTCGGGCCATGCTGGCTGCGCTGGTTCGATCAAGTCGCCGCTATTTGCCTGCGTGAACTGCCCCGAAGGGTGCCGACCCCACACGCTTCAACGAAACACATCCATCGGGGGCTGGTTGCTCGGGCGCCGGTGTTTCGCCAATCGGCCTGATGTTTCGACCTGCCTGGGGGCGGGCAGGGGAGCACAATAATGCCTGCAGTTCCAGCGAAAGGCGCGGACGAGGCGGATTGGCGCGATGAAAGATCATACGATTACACTCCTGGTCTGGCGCCGCGCGAGTGGGCCTGGGAGTTCTTACGTCGCAATCCAGCATTCCAGCGCGACGTGATCGCTGCAAGCCAGCACGCCAGTACCTTGTCCTTTGGACCCTCTCTCGACGTAGTCTCGTCGACCGGTAACCTGTCACGGTGGGGCGTCCTGTTTCGCCGAGTCTTACGGGCGCAATTCGGTCGTATTCTGGTCTCCGCTATGGTGCGCTCATGTGCTGCCGGTGATTGCAGAACAGCTGTCTGCTTGCTCGGCGACAGGGCCGTTCGAGCTCTCGGCATTGCCATGCCGTGCGACGGTCATGCTGGCGCCAGACAAGGGCCAGCATGTTCTTCTTCGCAAGGCGGAGCATACGCTTCAGATCGCCGTCTCCGGCGCGGATATCCTGCACCCCGTTTGCCTCCGGACCGAGGCCATTTGGCCCGCGACCCTTTCGAAGCACCGCCTGAGGGCGCTCAAGTGCCTCAATGCCCTAAACTTGGGTCAGCACCTGCCCGCCCGCTTGTTTCCGCCGGAAAAACGCGGTCCCCGTTTGACCTTCGTTCTTCGTGCGCTCGACGGATCGCTTGCTGGGGCGTCACATCGCGAGCTCGCTGAAGCGCTGATTGGTCAACGGCGCGTCCATGCCGACTGGAGGGATCCTCGCGATCATCTGCGCGACCGCATTCGCCGCGCTGTCACTCGTGGCCGCGCCCTCATGCATGGAGGGTACAGGGATTTCCTTCTTTGAAAAGGGATAGTCCGACTTGTACATCAGCCGGCGAACAGTTCGAAGCTACAACTGGTCACCGCCAGTTCGTCAGTCGACTTGGAGAGGAACGGCCTTAGAGGTGCGCTCTGGTTCAGGCGTCGGTCGATGCTGAGAGGCACGTTAGACATGTCCGATAGGTGACAATGTCGAGTACGCAACAGAGAAAAAAGCTATCGCGTCGGGTCTTTTAAAACGATTTTTTGCCTTGGCACGGAACATGCACGCTAGCAAAACGCGCGGACTGAGTGGTTCCCCCCTCCACGAAGGTCGCGGACTTACGCCACCTCCCAAGGCGTACCCGGCCCGGCAGCGAGCTCAGTCTCCTGCCGGGCATGCGGGTTCAGCCGTGCTTGCATTCAGGACTTTAAAATCAGAGACGCAATGTTTCGCTTCCGGCTATGCGGGCTTGGTGCCGAAAGTTGAGGTGGCGGAACTTGGCGCTGCGTCTGACATGATTACGTGAATGAAGCGCAAGGCCTAAATAAATTGTCAGACTTCGAGCGCGGTCGTTGTGGCTCCGTGTTCACGGCAGCGACTATTTTGGCCGTTGCCAACCCGAGATCCGCCTTTGAAGTAAATGCTGAAAGGCTCACTACGCAGCGTAGTCTTGGCACCTCATAGCTGATCCTCGTCAGCACACGCGACGGAGCGTGAGCGCGGCAGGCGAACCTGTGGAGAGACAGGTTTCGCGATCGCATCGGTGTCACACCATGAATTGGTCAAGGAGCACGTATTTCGAAGGCGCGATGCTTGAACCCAATACCTGCGGCAGGCGATTGCTCAATTGAAAGTTGTCTTGAAGCGCTTCGATGCCGCTCACTACCCGCAGCCGCCGAGCCGCCTATTCCTCGGCAGTCCGTCGGCTGCTGCGCTATTCAGCAGCCGCGCTGTTGCCCGTCCTGTTCACCACAAAAGCGAGGCGCAACCACTCCCTAATGAGCAACGCGCCCACGCCTGACGGGCTGTGGAATTTATGCGCCAATGGGTGAGCAGATCGACTTCGACAAACTCGTCTGTCAAAGCGATGCGCATACGACCAACAGCCTGCGTGGCGTCCACGTGTAGGATCGCCTCCGGAGTGATAAAACTCCAGTGGTTGAACGACACTCGTCGCGCTGTTCAAAGCCATGACAGAAACGGTCGGGCGTGAGTGTCACAGCGAACGCATCTGGGCTCGATCGAACCTGACGCATTCGCTGGACGCAGTCTACTTCTGCGCTCGAGAGTCTTTGGCCGAAGACTCTCGCTTCATAGAGGTCAGGACCGGCATGCATTGGACTACATGGGTGTACTTCGACTAAGTTGTCACGCTTATCACTTTCTTTGCGGCCAGCTGTTCCTCCAAAATTGCCCAGGTTCAACGGCCGACATTCGGAATGTAGCGGGAGCGTTCAGTCGTGGTGTCGTTCTGCTTGTTGAGTGACGATGATCTGGCCCAGATCGGCAAGGCGCTCGACCACGTAGCCGGGTCTGAATGGAAACCGCTCTATGTCTGCCAGTTTGGTCACCCCAGTGAGCACAAGGGCTGTTTTCAGGCCCGATTCCAGGCCTGCGAGCACGTCGGTGTCCATGCGGTCCCCGACCATGATGGTATCAACAGCTCGCACTCCTAGCCGGTCGAGCGCGTCGCGCATCATGAACGGGTTCGGCTTTCCGACGAAATAGGGCTGACGGCCGGTGGCCTTTTCGATTAGTGCCGCGACTGCCCCGCACGCCGGATGGGACCCCCGCTCGGTCGGGCCAGTCGCATCCGGATTGGTGGCGAGAAAACGCGCGCCCCTCGCCACAAGCTCGGCGCCAGTCGCGATCTGTTCATAGTGGTACGAAATTGTGTCCCCGAGGACCACGAATTCGGGGGCAACCTCCGTTATCCGGCAGCCTGCCTGCCGCAGGGCCTCGACGAGACCGTGGTCGCCGATGACATAGGCAGATGATCCCTGCTTTTGCAGTTCCATGAACCGCGCCGTGGCGAGCGCCGAGGTGTAGATGTGCTCTGGCTGCACGGCGAAGCCGACCGCTCTTAGACGCTCGGCATGATCTTCGGGCGTGAAGCGCGAGTTATTGGTGAAGATCTGAAACGGCTCACCCCTGGCGATTAGCCCGGCGACATAGCCGACGGAGCCAGCAATCGGTTGACCGCCCCGGACCAGGACCCCGTCCATGTCGAGCAGATGCGCTGTAATCATTGGATCTCAACCCTCAATGTCTTTCGTGCATGCACGGCCTGGGCACGTCTTGTGTCACTGAATCTTCTCCAGGCGAGAATGCCGGCGACTGTACCGATTGAGAGCGATGCGCGAAGGGCGCTCAGTTGGCCGTGCGGCAATAAGGAGGCTGCGGCGTAAACGTGTCGGTGGCACCCGCTGACCGTTCAGACGCCCTGCATCGTCGGCTTAACGACATTCGCTGCGTCAGCGCAGCTGATGGACGATCGCGTTCTATTTTCTGTGAACCACTAGCCTGGCGAGACGTGCCGCGCTTGGATAGGATGAGCAACCTGCAGTCTGCTAGCGGCGCCTTTGCCTCCTCGCCGTAGAGGCGGTTCAAGGTAGCTGCGCGTCTAGATCTCACTTAAGGCGCACAGGCCGCAGGTCGCGGTGAACGACCCCGAAACCAGCCGATAGAAGGTTCGCCAAAGCGCTCGATCATGCCTTTAGTTCATTTTGCGCCTGAGGTATTCATCCACATAGAGATCAGATGCCGCCCATGCAGAGGTATTTCATTTCGAGGTAGTCTTCGAGCCCGTGGCGGGATCCTTCTCGCCCAATGCCGGACTGCTTGATGCCGCCAAAGGGCGCCGCTTCCGAAGACATACGCCCGGTGTTGATGCCAACCATGCCGTATTCCAATGCCTCGGCAACGCGCCAGACACGCTTCAAATTCGAGGCATAGAAATACGCGGCGAGACCGTAGATCGTGTCGTTGGCCTCACGCACAACCTGATCCGCATCATGGAAGCGAATGATCGGGGCCAGCGGCCCGAAAGTCTCCTCTTGCGCAACCGCCATAATGCTGGTGATTTCAGTGAGGACTGTGGGTTTGAAGAAGGTCCCATCCTTGCCGATGCGTTGGCCACCGCATCGAATTGCGCCACCCTTGGCAACGGCATCTGCGATGTGGGACTCGATCTTGGCCAAAGCATGCACGTCGATGAGCGGTCCGACGTCCACTGCCGGAGCGAAGCCGTCGCCAACCGACAAAGACCGAACTTTCTCCACGAATTTTTCAACGAACTCATCGTGAACGCTCGATTGGACGTAAAGACGGTTCGCTGAAACACAGGTCTGCCCGGCGTTGCGGAACTTCGCCTGGATCGCGCCGTCAACCGCAGCGTCGATATCGGCGTCGTCAAAGACGATGAACGGCGCATTGCCGCCGAGCTCGAGGCTGACCTTCTTGATCTGGTCCGAACACTGGCGCATGAGCAGCCTGCCAACCTCGGTCGAGCCTGTAAAGCTGATCTTTCGGACCTTCGGGTTGGAGCAAAGTTCACGTCCGACGCCATCACCTTCAGACGCATAAATTAGGTTCACCACGCCGGCGGGAAAGCCGGCTTGGTGGGCGAGGGCGAACATTGCACCTGCCACGAGCGGCGTCTGTTCAGCAGGCTTAAGTACGATCGTGCAGCCCGCCGCCAGGGCCGGCGAGATCTTGCGCGCCACCATCGAGGCCGGGAAATTCCATGGCGTAATCGTGCCGACCACACCGATGGGCTGCTTGATCACCAGCATGCGACGGTCTGTCGACGGTGCGGAGATCGTCTCGCCATAGATGCGATTGGCTTCTTCGGCGTACCATTGCAGATACGCGGCCGCGTGCGAAACCTCCGACTTGGCTTCGGCAAACGGCTTGCCCATCTCTGCAGTGAGTATCGCGGCAAGATCATTGGCGTGGTCAATGATCAGCTCATGCCATCGCCACAAAACGTCACTGCGTTCTCGGGCGGTCAGCGCAGCCCAACCAGGCTGCGCTACATAGGCCTTGTCGATCGCAGCGCGTGTCTCCTCCACGCCCATGTCGGGAAGTGCCGCCAGGACCTCACCGCTCGACGGATTGAGGACCTCGAATGTCCGCTCGCTAATCGGCGTGCCGAGCGCCGGCAAGCGATCAATGGCGCCAAACAGGCCCGGGGATTTCAAGTGGCGGATCATCGGCAGGCACAAGGGCAATACCGGATTCCTCTCAAATTCGGCTGATATGACAGGGCGTCGATGGTACTCCGCACCTTCGGGTTGCTTATAGGGCCTCGGTCAGACGGCTGGTAGACCATTGCACTCAGCTCGCAGCGAGAATTTTCAATTCTTCTGTCGATGACTCGCGGTTCTCGACAGGTGCAACCTGAACAACAGGCATCGGCTTCCCCACCGCGGCCAGCGCTGCGGATCAAGATCGGAGTCCTCGGGTCAATGCGAAGGTGAGGTTGGACATCATAAATCACTGAGCAATAACTGGGGTCGGAGCTTCCTTCCAAAAGTTGCTCTGCACGGTTCCTCCAAGCTTCTCATCGGCACCGTTTGAGGCTCGTGTGGAAAGATCGATCGGTCCACCGGCCCTAGTAACTAGTAAAGTGGCGACTCCGAACGGAAGCCGGCGCCATCGTGGTTTGTGCGAACAGAGCACTGGCCTGCATCGCACATGACCTTGAACGAGTGAGAGAAGCGGCTTTCATACAATAAAGGCCCATAAATACCCAACGAAACGAACTGCCATGGTTGTGGGGCTGTGGGACGGCGGGCGAGCGCGATCCTTACGGACACCGAACCGCAAGGGTGCGCTTCGGCCACAGCAGGTGACGATCCCGAGTTGGAAAACAGCACTTCTCGTCGGGGGCCGTGGAGTCCCGTGTCCCGCCATCTGCGTGTGGCACTTCGCCGGCTGCCGTCTTGACCGATCTTGTCATTGCAGCCGGCCCGTGTCTCGGCCCTTTGCCTGGGCGCAAACGCTGACGCTCATTGGGCTACTTCTTTTCCCTGCCAAGAGCTCCTTCGATCTCCCGACCGGCTCCCACGTAAACAGAGATCCCAACTTCGCGTCTTACGGGAAAGTTGGAATCCCTTGCTTGCCAATGGTTAGCCAATCGGCATTTACGCAGTTCCGAAGACGATCAGCGCGGACCCTGGTAGAGCGCGAGACTGCTGGTCGTCACGGGGCTGGGGCAAGCCCCGGGCCAATGCCCAAAATGGCGGGCTCGGCCGAAAGCATTTTCTTCGCCGCCGCCCTGACCTGGTCGATCGTCACTTGTTGGATGAGGGCCTGGCGCCGTTGAATGTAGTCTATGCCGCGCTTGTCAAGTTGCAACGCGAGAAGCGTGGCTGAAATAGATCTGGAGGAACCCAGATGGTCGATAGTAAAGGCGCCGATCAGATGCTTCTTGCTCGCATCGAGCTCGGCCGCTGTTGGGCCCGTGTCCGCCAGCTCCTTGATTATCTGTCTTATCAGGCCGAGCGTCTCGGCCGCCTTGTCGGCGCGCGTCGATGTGGCCACGACAAGCGTGTTGGAATGCTGGTGGCTTCCCAAGCTAGAGGAGACACCATAGGCAAGGCCACGCTGTTCGCGTACTTCCCGGTACAGCCGTGAGGTAGATGACCCACCCAATATATCGTTTATCAGCTGCGCAGCATAGAATTCCGGCTCGGTGCGCCCGATGCCGGGAAAAGCCAGCCGGAGCGAAGTCTGGGGCAGGGCGTATGCGACCCAGGTCAACCGGCCGAGCTTCGGCGTGACATCAGGCACCGGCGCAAGCGTCTGGTTCGGGGGCAAATCGCCGAACAACTCGTCGAGCCTTGCGCTCAGGGACTTGGCATCTATGTCGCCCACGACCGCGACGTGCAGCCCGCCGCGGGCGAAAGCGGCCTTGTGGAAGGCGCTTAGATCGGTGGGCGTAATGCGGGTCAGGCTTTCCTTGGTGCCCTCGGGCGGCCTCGAATACGGGTGCGTGCCATAGATACTGCGCCGCCAGGCATCCTCGCCGATAGCGTGAGGTTCGCGCTCGTTGGCGATGATGCCGGAGAGAAGCTGAGCGCGGATTCGATCAAAGGGTTCCTGATCGAAGCGGGGCCTGTTCAACGCGAGCCTGATGAGATCGAAAGCGGCGTCCTGGCGCAGGGAAAGCATGCGCACCGAGCCATGGATGCCATCACGCCCCGCGTGGAAGCCCATCTCAGCGCCGGCATCATCGAGCCGCACCTGAAAGGAGTCGCCGCCGTAATCGCCTGCGCCCTCGTCGAACAAGCCGGTCATCAAATTGGCTAGCCCCTCCTTACCGGCCGGGTCCTGGCTGGTCCCACCGTCAAACACGAACTGGAGCGTGACGAACGGCAGCGTATGGTCTTCCACCAGCCAGGCGGTAATCCCCTGTTCAGATTTCACGTCCTGGATGTTCAGGGCAGCCCGCGCGGTAAGTGCCGGGAGGACGAGGAACAAAATAGCAAGGCACAGCACAGCCAGCGAAGAGGCGAGGCGCCAGCCCTGTCTGAAAGGAGAGGGCAATGCTTTTGGAATGGCCCTGCGGTAGACGTTCGTCATCATATCAATTTTCCTTGGGCAGGAGATAGCCGGTGGTCGAATGGTCAGACAAGAGGTAGCGGGCGGCCACGGCCTTAACCTGATCGGCGGTGACCTTGCGGATCCGGTCCGGCCATTCCTCGAGGTCTTGCACATTGCCGCCTGTGGCAAGCGTGGCGCCATACATGCCGGCGACGGAGCCCTGCTCGTCACGGGCGAAGATGAACGAGCGGATATAGCGGTTTTTCGTCTGCTCCAGTTCGTCGCTGGTGACGCCGTTGCTGGCGATGCGCGCTATCTCGGCGTCGACGCCAGCCTCGACATCCGCAAGCTCGGCGTCGCCGCGCGGCCAGCCTCGAATGCTGAACTTGCCAGCATCCAGCATGTTGCCCTGGAAATCAGCGTAGGCCGTGGCGGCTATGCCTTGCTCGACAACGAGCTCCTGGTAAAGCCGGCTTCGGTTGCCGCCGCCGAGGATCTCCGCCAGGAGGTCCAGCGCCTCGGCTTCGCCAGGCTCGGCGGTGCGATAGGACGGCACCACCCAATGTCTGGAGAAGAGGGGGACCAAAACTCGGTCGTCGCTCAGCGTCAATACGCGCTTGGTGTTCTGCACCGGCTCAGAGGCGCGCTCACGCGGCGGCAGCTCAGGTCCACGCGGGAGCTTGCCATAAGTCCTCTCGGCAAGCGCCCTCACGCTCTCCGGTTCGACATCGCCCGCCACCACCAGCACGGCATTGTTAGGCCAGTAGTATTTGTAATAAAACGTGACGGCGTCGCTGCGATTCAACTTCTCGATCTCGTGCATCCAGCCGATCACCGGGATGCGGTAAGGTTGGCTCTGCCAAAGCGTCGTGACGACCTCCTCATCGAGAAGCGCCTGCGGATTGTTGTCGACCCTCAGGCGACGCTCCTCGCGGACCACGTCCCGCTCGGTCTCGATGACGTCATCTGTGAGGGTGAGATTGCGCATGCGATCAGCCTCGAAACCCATCATCTGTTCCAATGCCGAGGGCGGCACCGTTTCAAAGAAGGCGGTGTAATCGTAGGAGGTGAAGGCGTTTTGCGAACCGCCGATCTCGGCCACCGCGCGGTGCAACTCGCCCGCGCCGTGATTGGCCGTCTCTTTGAACATCAGATGCTCGAAGAAATGCGCGATGCCGGATTTGCCCGGAGGCTCGTCGGCGCTGCCGACCTTGTACCACAGCATATGTTTGACGATGGGCGCGCGGTGATCGGGTATGACGACAACCTCCATGCCATTGTCGAGCAGGAAATTCGTTGCCTTGATGCCATTGGCGGCCGCCGCAGGCTCGGTCGTCAGAAATGCCATCGCGGTCGCAAAGAGTGCGCCCCGCAGACAGACAAAAGGTCGCTTCGGTTTTGGTGACGGGGCGATGGACAAGGCTTGAACGGGAGTGAGTTGTCCGTCATTTTCAGGGTGCTGCGTCCCTGGCGCCCTCACGGGGAGAAGGCGGATCGGTGGGCAGCGCCGGTCCAGACGAGCCCTGACAATGCTGCTAGGCCCCGCCCGGGTGTGAATTTTGAGTAGGTCGGCGAAAGGTGGGGCGGCATTTTTCTGTTTGGGGATCATGGGACGACTCTCCTGCGCGTTTGCATGAACCGCGCACGAGCCGTGCCAGATGAGGAAAGCCGTTTCGGCGATGCGATCCACCGGAATCTGTGTTGCGTACCTCTGACATTGTCCGACGTCAGACACCGCCGACGGGGAGCGCTTCACGTTAAAGCGGTTGCTAGGTGCAATACCCTTCGTAAAGGGGCGCGAACATGGTGACGTTAGCGCGCGCGTAGTTGCTTGCTCTTGCTAACATCGGCCGATCGGAGGTCCCCTCACACGGCTCCGAACCGGCGATAGACACGGTTCTTGAAGTTACCGGAGCGTTGCAGAACTTATGTTTGCCATTCGGAGCGCCAGCGCGGGAGACGCTTCCGTGACAGGCGGTCATGATGGAGCTCTCGAGCCGATTTACGATTTGACCGGGGATTTTGCTATTTTCGCTTTTGCTGTCCCTAAAATCTCGGATATGAAGCGGACCTGGCTTATAGCCTGTCTACATTAATGATTAAAGGAATACGTTATGGCGACTGGAACGGTGAAGTGGTTCAACAGCACCAAGGGATTCGGTTTTATCCAGCCTGACAACGGAGGTCAGGACGTTTTCGTCCATATTTCCGCTGTTGAACGAGCGGGCCTTTCGACCCTTAATGAGGGCCAGAAGATCAACTACGAGGTCGAACAGGATCGCCGTACCGGCAAGTCCTCAGCAGGCAGTCTCAGCAAAGCTGGCTGATCTTTTTCTGCTTCTGCCGGCAAGAGCCCAGGGCCATCGCATATGAGCGATTGCCTGTATGAGATAGTCCTCATTCCAGGTGCATTTCTTAATGCAATGGGGACTTTGTCGATATCGGCGGCCTGAAGGATATTTCTGGCAATGCGGTTGATGGGGGCGGTGTTGGCGGGGGGCATTGCCCTTGCGGGCACGGCTGAGGTCTTCGTGCAGATGAACGTCAAGCATCCAATGCAGTGCGTTCTCGATCTGCCAATGCGCTCTGGTGAGTTCGATCGCCTGTTGCGGCGACAGCAGCGTTGAGGCCATGAACAGGCGCGTCAGCGGCTCGNCCCGATCGCGCAGACTGGTGATAGGGATCAGGGCCTTGTGCCCAGCATCAGCGCGGATCGGGCGCCACCACGACCTCTGCCTGCCGCCGTTTGCAAGTGAAGAGAGCCGGTCCCAGCCCTCTCAGTTTCTGCAGCAGATGCGGTTATCAGTTCTTCCCTGTTGACCGAAACACAGCAATTCACGAAGCTTGGGCCGACTGCAGCGGCTATCGCCAGCTTCGTCATCGCGTTGTTCTTTCTCTCCCATGCCCTAAAATTGATTCCCCTAGTGAGGCGCTGCGCTCCAGTTCCACCGATTATTTTGTAAGAGCTGTTTTTGACTTGGCGGAGCCCTTCGTTGCCATCGCCGGCTGCTGGAGCCATCGGATCCAACAGCAGGGCAGCGTGACTCAAACGACACGGCCTCCTGAAAACCAGGAGCGCTTCACAAGCGATCGTCCCTTGCCTTTGGACCGCAGTGATCACCGCAATAACATCGAGAAAGCCGATGTCAGCCTCGAATTATATTCGTTAGTTAAATATCGTCCGTTGGTATACTTCCAGTTATGGGAACCTGTTTGGCAGCGATAGTAGCAGACGCGGCCCGCGCTGACGGCCTGTAGAAGTGCGGCTCGCGATCTCGCCTGGCGTGCTGGATTAAGCAGTCCGAAAACGGCCTTTTCCGCGAAGAAAAAGGCTCAAGTAAGGGAGGAGCAGTCTTGAATAACACCGCATGCAATGTGAGCAGAAGGGCTTTTCTTAAGACCGGCGCCGCGCTCGGTGGGGGTCTCATCGCCGGGATGCCATTGTCGCAGGCCATCTGGGCGGCCGAGGGCAAGGTGCTCAAGGCGCGCGGCCTTCAGGACCTCACAACGCTCGATCCGGGCTTTTACACGGGTAGCAACGAAATCGACGTTATGGCCTGCATCTATTCGAAGCTCACGCGCTACAAGCCGGGCTCCGAATGGGGCTGGGAATTGGAGGCGGCAGAAAAAATCGAGCAGGTCGATCCCACCCATATCCGCTTCCATCTCAAGAGGGGGGTCAAATTTACTGGCGGCCATGGCGAGATAACCGCCAAGGACGTCAAGTTCTCTTTCGAGCGCGTGATCAAGCACAATTCCCCGCAAAAGCCCGATTGGGGGCCGCTCGATCATGTTGAGATCGAAGATGACTATACTGGCGTTGTCGTATTCAAGACGCCCTTCGTGCCGGTCTGGAACGTCGCTTTCCCTTATGGGGTTGGCCATATCGTTTCCGAGGATGCGGTGATGAAGGCAACCGGTGATGGCAGTAGTTTCGGCATGAAGCCGCCGGCTTTCTCAGGGCCATATGTGCTCGCCGATTTTAAACAAAACCAGAATGTACTTTTGACGCGCAACCCGGACTGGTCGGGGCCAAAGCCGGGCTTTGACGAAATCCGCATCGTTCCAATCAACGACGACAAGACAGCGGAACGCGCCTATCAGGCAGGCGACACCGATTTCACTCGTATTAGTCTGGATTCGCTCGCGACATTCAAGAGCAATCCGCCCGCCGATACCAAAGTCGAGGAACATCCCTCGCTCTATTACTACTGGATCGGCATGAATATCGATCATCCAAAGCTGAAGGACATCAATGTCCGCAAAGCGATCCAGTGGGCGATCAATGTGCCGCAGATCCTGGATGCCGCGTATGCCGGACAGGCGGAGGTCGCGACAGGCACCATTCCTCCAGGTATTCTGGGCCACCGCGAGAAGGCGCTAGTCCCACCGGAAGGCGATCTGGAAAAGGCCAAGGAGTTCTTGGAAAAGGCTGGCGTGAGCGATCTAACCTTAACCATCGATTGCCTGAACGAGAGCTCTTCTTCGACCATAGCCCAGACTGTGCAGGCGCAATTATCTCAGATCGGTATCACGGTCGAGGTCAATGTCCAGGATTCCGGCTCGTTCTGGACACTCGGCATGGAATCGGAAGGCGATCGCTGGAAGGAGATGCAGCTTAGCGTCATGGGCTTCTCCAGCGTGCCCGATCCGTATTACGCAACATCCTGGTTCGTGCAAGCTCAAGTGGGCGTTTGGAACTGGGAACGCTTCCGTAGCGAGCGTTTTGACGAGCTCAGCGCAAAGGCGGTCACGGTCAGCGATCCGGACGAGCGGGCGAAGCTTTACTATGACATGCAGGCCCTCATGGAGGAATCTGGCGCCTACCGGTTCCTAACATATGGAGGCAATCCAGTGATGTATCGCACCGCGCAGACGCAGGCAGCAACTCGTCCGGACGGGTACCCACTGTTCCTCGAGTTCAAGCCGGTTTAGGTCCGGGCGGCTTAGAAAATATGTGGCTGTACCTCCTCAAACGTATCGTCCTCGCGATCGCAATAATTGCGATCGCGGTGACGCTACTATTCCTTATGATCAGGGCAGTGCCCGGCGATCCTGCCGCGGTTATGCTTGGCCCGCGGGCGACGCTCGAAATGAAAGCGCAGCTTCATCAGCAGATGGGACTCGACAAGCCACTCGTTGTGCAGATTGTCACGTTCTTCGGTGGGCTGCTCCATGGCAATCTCGGCTTTGACGTGTTCAGTCAGAGACCTGTAGCAGAAATTGTTTTCGAGCAACTGCCTTTTACATTAGAACTGATTTTGATCTCGATTTTCTGGGCGGTCGTGATAGCCGTGCCGCTCGGCTGCTACTCGGCGATGCGGCGAAACTCCCTGGTGGACCAGGTGGCCGGCGTCGTGACGGTGGCCACGATCGCAATTCCCTCCTTCGTAATGGCAGTCTATGCGCTGCTGATTTTTGCCGTGACCCTACGCTGGTTGCCAGCGATCGGAGCCGGCAATGGCCTCTGGGATGGACTTGTCCATCTCATCCTCCCAGCTTTCGCCATAGGGATTGGCTGGGTCGGCTACATCTCCCGGCTGGTACGGGCATCCATGCTTGAGGTCCTCGGCGAAAATCACATACGCATGGCCCGCTCCTTCGGGATCTCGGAATGGCGCATCGTTGCGCGCTACGCGCTACCGCTGGCGATCCTGCCGACCGTGACCATACTTGGGGTGGGCATCGCCTGGCTGCTTTCGTCCGCGGTTTTCATCGAAGTGGTTTTTGCCAGACCTGGCATTGGTGCTTTGATCGTGAATGCGGTCAATACGCGCAACTATCCGATTGTGATGGGTGTGGTATTTGTCACAACGTTTCTTATCGTTGCCGCCACGACGCTCTCCGATGTGATCAACGCATTGCTCGATCCGCGAACCAGGGAAAAGCTCTGACATGGTAAGCGTCGAAGCCATCCGTCGCGAAGCCAACGATGCCACGACTGTCGGCGCCTTTCGCACCTTTTGGGGGCAATTTCGCAAGAACCGTCTGGGCATGCTCGGAGCAGTGCTTGTCGCGCTTACAGCAGCAATTGCGATCTTCGCTCCGCTGATTGTCACGCATGATCCGGCCCGAATTATGGTCGGACCGCGTCTGGCCGCACCGTCGCTGGATCTTCTGCTGGGCACGGACCAACTGGGCCGCGATACGTTTTCTCGCACTATCATGGGCAGCCGCATTCCCCTCTTCGTGGCTTTCGCCTCTCTCGGCAGTTCACTGGTAGTCGGGCTAGTCCTTGGCTTGATCGCGGGCTTCGGTCCGCGCTGGCTTGACAATTTGCTTCTGCTTTCCTTCGATACGATCCGCTCCTTCCCAAGTATCATTTTCGCGCTGGCCTTGATCGCACTTCTGGGACCAAGCCTAGCGAGTGTCATTCTCGTCATTGCAATAACGTCCATGCCCATTTACGCGCGTGTCGTGCGTACGCAGACAGAAGCGCTGCGTAGCAGTGAATATATCGCCGCAGAGCGTAGCATGGGGGCTGGCACAACACGTATTCTGGCCGTGCACATCCTCCCTAATGTTCTCGGACCGCTTCTCATTTTGGTAAGCATGGACGTGCCCGCCGTCATTGCCGTAGAGGCGGGTCTCAGCTTCCTCGGAATGGGCGTGCGACCGCCAACGCCCGATTGGGGAGCTATCCTCAACGATGGCTATAGCTACATCGATCAGACGCCCTGGCTTGCGTTTGCAGGCGGCGTTCCGATCGTCCTCGCGACGCTTGGATTCACGTTCTTGGGTGAGGCGCTACGCGACATCTTCGATCCCAAGCTGCGGAAAGACCTATGAGACGCGACGATTCGAGACCGCCGCTCTCATTCAGTCGCCCGCTTCTTGAAGTCCGTGACCTAAGTCTCGATTTCGGTACGCCGCGTGGGCGCATCCACGCGCTGCGTAACGTTTCTATCGACGTTCCGGCCGCACAAGTGGTTGGCATTGTCGGCGAGAGTGGATCTGGAAAATCAACGCTCGCATATACAGTAATGGGCCTCCTTTCTGAAAATGCAGATGTGACCGCCGGCAGTATCCTGTTTGAGGGTAAAGACCTGCTCAAAATGCCCGCTCAGGCGCGCCGGAACTTGCTCGGCGATCGTCTCTCGATGATCTTTCAGGACCCGATGACCTCACTCAATCCGGTGCGGACCATCGAAAGCCAGATGATCGATATTCAGCACCACGAACAAGGAAGCCGCAACGAAAAGCGCGCTCGTGCCCTCGAGATGCTTCACCGGGTCGGAATTCCCGATCCCCAAAGCCGTATCGGCGCCTACCCGCATCACTTCTCTGGCGGCATGCGTCAGCGCGTCTGCATTGCCATGGCGCTGCTGGTGAAGCCGGCGCTCCTCGTCGCCGACGAGCCAACCACCGCGCTTGATGCCACCTTGGAAGTGCAGATCATTCATTTGCTCAAGGATCTGCAAAAGGAGATCGGCTGCTCGATTCTGTTCGTCTCCCATCACCTCGGAGCTGTAGCTGAGTTGTGTGACCGGGTAGCCGTCATGTATGCTGGCGAAGTGGTGGAGCAGGGCGCCGTTCGGGACATTTTCCACAATCCTGCTCACCCCTACACGCGCGCGCTACTTGAGTGCGATCCCGGGCGGATCAAGAAAAGCACGCGCACTTTGCGCACCATTCCGGGTGAGGTGCCGAGTCTCCTCGGCAGCAAGACGGGATGCATCTTTTGCACACGTTGCCGACATGCGTCCGACCGCTGTGCCCAAGAGAACCCGGTAGAGTATAGCATCGGCGTGAACCAAGTCGCCCGATGCCATCTCCTCGACAAAGAGAGGCTGGTTTCGGCATGAGCGCGCTGCTCCGCGTTCAGGACCTGCGGGTCCGCTTCCGCACCATGGGTCCGCTGAAGGCGCTTGCTGCCGGGACGAAAGCCCCTTTCATCGACGCAGTATGCGGTGTGTCCTTCGAAATCCGCAAGGGCGAGACACTTGCCCTTGTCGGTGAAAGCGGCTCAGGCAAATCCACCATCGCACGCACGATAATCGGCTTGCAGCGGGCTGTGAGCGGCAGCATCAATTTCGACGGACAGGCAATTGAAGAGATCAGCGGGACCGAACGCAAGCCCTACTTGCGGCGCATGGCGATGATGTTCCAGGATCCCGTCGGCTCACTCTCGCCGAGGCTGACGGTGCGATCGCTTCTCACAGAGCCCTTTCGCATCCATGGTGTGAAGGAGCGCGATGCCGGCGGTGAGGCGGAGCGCCTGCTTCGGATGGTTGGCTTGCCGGCAGATTTTGCTCGTCGCTATCCCCATCAGCTGTCCGGTGGTCAGGCCAGGCGCATCGGCATCGCGCGTGCTCTTGCGCTGAATCCAGTCTTGATTATTGCCGATGAGCCGACCGCAGGCCTCGATGTTTCGGTCCAGGGCGAAGTCCTCAATCTTCTCGCGCGGCTTCAGGATGAACTGGGCATGGCCATTCTGATCATCACGCACAATCTCAACGTGGTGCGCCATATGACCGATCGCATGGCTATCATGTATCTCGGTCGCTTCATCGAGGTCGGCTCGACCGAGCGCATCTTCGACCAACCGCGCCACCCCTATACCGAGGCGTTGCTTGCAGCCAATCCCGAGCCCGACCCGGATGCAGTGCTCAACAGGATCGAGCTAAAAGGAGAGGTGCCGAGCCTGATGAGGCGGCCAGCCGGCTGCGAGTTCCACACCCGCTGCCGTTACGCACAGGATATCTGCAGCCGCGTCTTCCCCGAGCCTTCAGCAAGCCCGGATGATAGGGACCACAACTTCAGATGCCATTTTCCCATCGGGGGCGAAACAGCGCCGTAAGCGCGGCCACCGCTGTCTTCGCCGAACGAGCTCCATGACAACGGGGCGGCAGCCGGTATTTAGGAAGAGCAACATTTCCGAGTTTGCGATGTCCTGACTTTGCGAAAACCTTCTCACGATGAACCCTCCCCTGAAGCGACAAAAACTTGCGTAGAGAAAGGAGAACGACATGAACTATGTGGAAACTAAAGTTATTTGCGACGTAGCTTATGTGCCCATGAGAGATAGCACACGTATCGCTTATGCTTCTTACCGTCCTGGGGTCGGCCGGCATCCGACCATCTTCATTTACAATTGCTACAACGCCGACGCTCTACCATTCGAAGAAGCGAAGCCGCTTCTAGATTCTGGTTATGCTGTCCTCGGCGCAAACTGGCCCGCTACAGGGTGTTCGGAAGGTATCGTCGACCACTGGTTCCCAAATCGCGTGGTCGGGGCTTATGGTGCGGAGGTCATAGAATGGATCGCTGAGCAGTCTTGGAGCGACGGCAACGTGGGGATGGTGGGAAATTCCTATTCGGGATCGAGTCAACTCTGGGTCGCTGCGGAGAGGCCTCCTCACTTGAAAGCCATTGTGCCCACTGCGATCGCCGATGGTTTCGAAACTATGGGTTACATGGGTGGTATGCTGCAGCCCTATTTGGCGACTTGGGAAGCCTATACCCAGAACATGCACTCGCTCGGGATGGAATGGCGGATCAGCCGCGGCGATATCGAATGCGCTAAGGTCCGCGGAAGTGCCCGGCAGTTAGTCAAGAACAAATATTTCGACGTCATGCGAGAGCACAAGTTCAAAGATGCATGGTGGGACAGCGTCGATGTAACACGTGCTGAACTCGTGGGCCGAATCAACGTACCAACGATGATCATAGGCGCGTGGCAGGACGAAGATGGCGGCGCTGCGAGAGAAGGCGCACGCATCTTCAGCCAATTGGTGCCTAACTTGTTACACAAACGACTGCTTTTGACCAATGGTAGCCACAGGACCACATCGTTTTGGAGAGGCTATCCCTTCATCGCGGATGAACAGATTAAGTTTCTAGACCACTGGGTCAAAGGGGTCAGAAATGGTATCGAGAGCGAACCAGCCGTAAAGGTGTTCTGGGAAGTCAGCGCGGCCGAGGGCGATCCGAAGAAAGCGACTGCAGGTTGGACAACGTCCCACGCTACTTGGCCAGAACCTTCGGTGCAACGACGGCCCTATTTCCTTACGGCAGACGGGGGCCTTTCAATCGAACAAGCCTCGTCGAGCCCCAAGGAAGGCGTTCGTTCATATCTCTATCCAACTGGAGTCGAGCTCACCGGCAGCGATCAACAATTTGCGCTCGTCCCTTATGCCTACGGGGTACTAAACTATCGAACTGAGCCGCTAGTCGAGGACATGACTCTGCTCGGGAATCCCGAAATAATCCTGTTTCTTAGCATCGATAGTGGAGACGACGCCGATGTAGCTATCACACTGAAGGATGTCAGTCCTGATGGTACTGTTCTTTTTCTGCAGTCTGGCCTGCATCGTGTATCCTTTCAAGAAATTAATGAGGAGAACAAAGAGTCAGAAGAAGTTTTGCATACCTTTTCTAGGAGTGAAAAGCTTAAGTCGAAAGATATATATCAAGTGAGGATGTCTTTGCTCAATCCATTTGGTCATGTTGTACGAGAGGGACATAGTCTGGAGCTAACAATTGGGGCGCCCAATCCTATTCCGCACCACTTGACGGCGAGCATTCCAGCTGGCTCGCCATCCATCAATCGGATTCAGCATTCTGAAATGCACTCTTCCAGAATAATACTGCCGATTCTCCCAGGTGCGATTGCGCAAGCCCCAGCGCCCGCAAACGGTACACTTCTTAATCAACCAAGTCGCAAGGAACACGAATTTGTAGCTGGAGGCTTCCAATTCATTAATCCAAATGAATTTTGAGCCTCCGATTGGGATTCCGTCTGACCAGTGCGCATGCGAGTCTCCCGCATGCGCATAAGGATGCTACTATCTTTTCGCCCGGCGACCGCGCGCCATCTCGTAAATTAAACACGCGCCTACGCTGGCGCTTTCAGACAGTTGTACCAATCTTCGGCCGTCAGCTCTTACCTACGGATTTGCTCTGGAGTACCAGTAGCAGCAGATTTGTTCCTATTCACTAAGGTTCGGAAATGGTGTGATCGACCAATCGATCAAGTCTGCCGCTCGCTGCAGTGTTGCCTCGGTTTGAGCACGGCTGGGTGAAGCGGCTATGACATGTCCGATCGTGTCTCGGAAGTCGCCTTTCCTGACGATCGGCGTCTTGGATTGGACGTAGAATTTGACCTCGGCGACACCTGACACAGCTGCTGCTTGACTGTCGCCACCGATCCAGGCGAGGACGCCATCGCGATCAGCAACGAGAAACCGTGCGGCCGCAGTGTGCGAATGCCTTCTGTGCAAATCCCATTCGTCGCCAATCACAAGCTTGATATGTTCCGTGACTAGATCAACACCGTATGCCAGCTGAACCAGTTGGGGATCGGGCGTGCCACCCATACGCGGATTGACTTCAATGACGACTGGGCCGCCCGTTGTCCACCGGAATTCAATGTTCGTTGGTCCCCATCCAAGGTCGAGAGCTCGCAAGCAGCTCAACGAAACATCGATGAGACGGTCATACTCCTCATCAGTCAGCAGAGCGGGATAGGTGAACTGTCTATAGACAAAATGCGGCGGAGGGCCGAACTCGCCGGCGCCAATTCCAATGACCTCATGTCCCATTATATCCACAGTATAGTAAGGACCTTGTGCGAACCCTTCGACCAGTATGCTCGGCGTGGACCGCCATGTATGCTTCCCGCTCCACAGATAGGCCGTATGCGCGGCTACCTCGTCGAAGTCGCGGCATAATCGGACTCCAATACTGCCGCCGCTTACAGTTGGTTTTAGGACTACCGGCAGTCCGATCTCTGCAGCATACCTTTTAACGCGGTTCGCACTTGTTGCCAAGAGATAGGCAGGCATTGGAACGCCCGCCTCTGTAAGGAGTTGGCGTTGAGCGAACTTGTCTTCGCATCTCGCAACAGCCGCGGGGTTCGGTCCTGGTAGATCGAAGTGCCGGCAGAGTTCACCAACCTTCACATAGACCACAGCTTCGCCCACAATGCCAGCAATGTCATAGGTCGCACGTATCCGGGAACATTCGCGGATTAGCGAATCGAGATCACTTGTATCAACGCGAATTGCCTCAGCATCCTTCACAAGGTAGCCGTCGCAAGTTGCACCAGCCGAAAGGATAATTGGATGAAGCCCAAGCCGCTGCGCCGCTTGGACGTATAGCTGAGAACAGCCCCATGCACCACCTTCAACCATGATGAGTGCTCTTCTTCTCATTGCTGTCGACTTCCTGTGGCGGGCCATGCGGCGGTCAGAGTGTATATCAGGTTTGTAGTCGTGCCTTCTCTTAGACTCAGACTTGCGGTGAAGGTAACATTGTCGACGCTGTGCGGCCGCAAAGATTGTGTAAATTCAGTTGAAGGATCTGTTGCAAACGGTTACCGGCGTGTGTGACCCGCAGCCAAGATTAGCGGAGCCTCTACCTGTTCGATCTGAGACTTGGGAGACAGGGCGCTGCCGTCGGGCGGCGGGCTGCAGGCAAAGCTGGAAGAGAGCGCGGTCTGCGGCTGGACAGCATCGTGACCGCGGCGCTCATGCACGAGCCGAGCGACCGCAGGTTGCTTTGGGATGCGGTGCGGGTGATGGCGCGCCTGCTGAAGTGGGCAGATACCTGGTCTTCGGTGCCGGCTCATGGCGCGGCCATTGCCGTGCAGCCAAGAAGCGCGTCTGATCGCAATCACCGGCGCGACCGGGACTGTCAGGAATTCTGTGCGCGAGGCCGGTTTCGTCATTGGCTGACGAACCTTTCGCCGAACACGACGGCGAACTGGGTCCTGGCCTCGAACCATTCGCGCGGCGGTCGTTTCCATTCTTCGGCCGCGTGGTTCAGAACCAGATATAGCAGCTTCATTGCCGCGTCGTCATTGGGGAAATGGCCGCGCGTGCGGACGGCGCGGCGCAGCTTCCAGTTCAGCGCCTCGATGGCGTTGGTGGTGTAGATGATCCGGCGCACGCTCTCAGGGAAGGCGAAGAACGGCACAACGTGCTGCCAGTTGCGCCGCCAGCTCTGCGTGATCGCCGGATATCTCTGGCCCCAATAGCCGGCGTCGAACGCATCGAGCGCGGCCAGGCCGGCTTCTGCGTCCTTGGCCCGGTAGATCGCGCGCAGCCCCTTCAAGCCATCGACAACGGCAATGAGAATGTCGGCGACGCCCCGGTTCTTCAACTCGTTCATCACCCTCAGCCAGAACTTGGCGCCCTCGGTCTGCTCGATCCAGATGCCGAGAATCTCCTTGGTGCCATTCGGCAGAATGCCGAGCGCCGGCACGACGGGCTTGCGGTCCTTCCACGACACGAACTCCAGCGAATGGCGGATCAGATGCACGGATACAGGTCTGGAAGTCTGAGGGAAGACGGCGTTAATCGCCTCGGGGAAGCCTTGCGAACGAAGCCTTCGTCCCTGATCTTGACCCGGATGGCATCGAAAAAGACCAGTGGATAGCAGATGTCGAGCGGCCGGTTCTGCCATTCGGCCACTTCGTCCAGGACGGCGTCGGTGATGGCCGAGATCAGGTCCGGCGACACCGCGATGCCATAGAGCTCTTCGAGATGACCGCGGATCTCGCGAACCGTCATGCCGCGCGCATACATCGAAACGATCTTGGCGTCGAAGTCCGGAAATCGGCGCTGATATTTGGCAATCAACTTCGGGTCGAATGTTCCGGCCGCCCATCCCTATCGGCCGTGGGTCGAACGCGTCATCAGACAGAGCGAGCGGCGCGTGCTGGACGGGGAGCCGGTACCGGGCAACGAGAAGCTAGCCAGCCTGTTCGAAAAGCATGCCGACATCATCGTCAAAGCCGGCCACCGAATACGGTCGCAAACTCAACCTGACGACGGGCAGGAGCGGCATGATCCTTGATCTTGTGATCGAAGCAGGCAATCCGGCCGACAGCGACCGCTTACTGCCGATGCTGGAGCGCCACATCGACATCTATGGTCAAGCGCGCGGCAAGCAGCGCCGATGGCGGCTTCGCCACGCGCAACAAGCTGGCCACGGCGAAGGGGGCGTCTGCGACATGGCCTTCCACGAGAAAGCCGGTCTCAGGATTGAGTACATGGTCAAAAGCAAGTGAGTGTATTGCAAGCTGCGCAACTTCCGCGCCGGCATCGAGTCCGGCATCTCGTGGCTCACCTAGCTTTTAGATGAGTGCACTTACCCTTCCCACTCTCTCACGACTTCTAATGAACGGAAGCGACCAATCGGGCCACCAACCTCCGAACGCGCAAGAGCTGTCGGCCATGCGCTCTCGCGAGAGATGCGTTTGGCAAAGGACGGCTGCGTCGAGTCATTCGGCGGCCCGATCAGCGCTAGCAACTGATGCTGACAAGCCGTCCTGGACGTTGTCGACCTAGTGAAGCTGACCGCAGTTGCCTCGCTGCCCTCAAGCTCGTCGTAATCCGCATCTGGTGACGATCTTTCGTCCGACCAATTTCTTGCCTGCAAAAAGGGGGTATTCATATGCACAGATGTCGACCGGCGCGCATCTCGCAAAACCAGTCACCGTTGTACGACTGTGATGCTGCGGGACCTTGCCGAGGGAAGGTCAAACACCGCGCAGGGTGCCGTGACGGGGGCCTGCGGCGGTTTACTAGCAGGCCGTTTGGCACGGCCTTCTCGCATTGGCCCCCTCACGCTGCTTGGCTGTGCTTATGGGACAACCCGGTCGAGAAAAGCATCGAATGCGGCAGCAACAGCGCGAACCACAAAGCGATGCTCATGCCGCACCCGGATGCAATCGGTTTCGATGCCCACGATCCCATCCTCGGCCAGCTTCACCAGGCGACTAGCAGCCGAATCGAGAAGGCGAGTTGGATCGAATCCATACGCCGCACAGATTGCCGGCACATCGGCCTGCAAATCGCACATCAGCCGCTCGATGATGGCGGCTCGCACGCGGTCTTCGTCTGTCAGCCGGTAGCCTTTTGACGTTGCCAGACGGCCAGCTGCTATGTGCCGGCTGTAGGACTCACGTGTCACCTCGTTCCGGACGTAACCCTCGCCGACCCGCCCGATAGAGGACGCGCCGAAACCGATCAGGGTTTTGCAGGTGTCAGCCGAGTAACCCAGCGAGTTACGCCGTAGGCGACCGCTGGTCTGCGCCAGCGAAAGTTCGTCATCCGGCAAGGCGAAATGGTCGAGGCCGATCTCACGGTAGCCGGCCGCAACCAGCGTCTCTGCCACGGCGGCAGCCTGTTCGGCGCGGGCGACGCTGTCAGGCAGCGCAGTCCTCTCGATCAGACGCTGATTCTTCATCACCGATGGAATGTGCGAGTAGGCGAACACCGCAAGCCGGTTGGGACGCATGGCGACAGTCGCCACCGCAGCCTCGACGCAGGACTCTACCGTCTGGTGCGGGAGACCGAAAATGAGATCGAAGTTGATGCCGCTTACGCCATGCCGGCGCAGCTTTTCGACGGCAGCGGCCGTCTGCGCTTCGCTCTGGACCCGGTTGATCGCTTTTTGAACGATCGGATCGAAGCTCTGCACCCCCAGACTCGCGCGGCTCACGTTCGCTGCTCCCAAAGCTTCGGCGATCTCGGCCGTGAAGGTGCGCGGATCAATTTCGACGGCGATCCTAGCGGGTTCCCTAAATGCGAAGCGGCGGCGCAGGAGTTCTATGGTGGCCAGGAACTCGGCTGCCCCGATCAGGGTCGGGGTTCCACCACCGAAATGTACGTCGTTCACGACCAGCTCCTGCTGCACTTTCTCCGAGACCAAACGGATCTCGTTACGCACAGCGTCCAGATAGTTGAGGATCGGCCCCTGATTGCGGGCGATCGTGGTCGGGAAACCGCAAAACCAGCAAATCGATTGGCAGAATGGAACGTGGAGATAGAGCGACACCGAATCGTCAGCCGGCAGACCTCTTAGCCATTCCTCATAGCTATCGGCCCCGACGCTGGTGGTGAACTCCGCTACAGTCGGATAGATGGTGTACCAAGGCAGGAGAGCCTCGCGATATTCTTTCAGGATAGAGGTCTGCAACGGTTTCCGTCCCAAGCTGAAAAGTTGGTCCTTTTACCCCTGCGGTCTCCTGTGTCTCTGCGCTATGTCAGTTCCATTCCGCTTCGCGGCGTGTAATCACACCGTGCCAAGGGAAAAGGCGGGATTTTGATCCCGCCTTTTCGAGTGTTTCGCTCACATCTTGCTGATCGAGCCGCCAGCCCCACAACGGGTCCGGATGGAGGAAGTCACGCTGGTACCTTCTTTCTAGACCGCTTCTCGGGCGTCGAGACCTCAGGCTCTTTCGGTTTGCGGCCGAGTCCCATTGTCTTGGCCAACGCAGAGCGCGCAGCCGAGTAGTTCGACGCGACCATGGGATAGTCTGATGGCAGACCCCATTTGGCGCGATATTCGTTGGGGGTCAGCCCGTAATGGGTCGCCAGATGACGCTTTAACGATTTGAATTTCTTGCCGTCCTCAAGGGAGACAATGTAGTCCGGTGTCACCGATTTCCTGATCGGGACGGCCGGCGTCAACACCGTCGGCTCTTGTGCCGAGACGCGACCGGATGCCGTGCGTTTCAAAGCTTCGTGCACTTGGCCGATCAGGGTAGACAGTTCGCCCACCGGCACGGGATTGTTGGAAACATAGGCTGAGACAACATCCGCGGTAAGGTCGATGAGGTTGTTGGCGTTTTCAAAGTCTTCTTCTGGCATGAAACTCTCCGGTGGATTGGTCTGCGGAGCGGTCGCTTCTAGTGGTGATTTCCGATGAAAGCAACAAATCTCGCCACAGGATTGTTCGTTGTTCGTCCAACATTGAGGTCTATGGCGCCACTTCACGCTGTCGTGACCTGATCTGCGCGGTAATCGCCTTCCATAACTGCGCCGGTATCCGCCGTTCAGCCCCGATCCCGTCCGTTTGAATCGCAGGCGAAGACGTACAAAGCTTGTAGACCATGAGCCGTGCACTCGATGGGGCAGCTTGCGCGTATGGGTTGGCGTTGCGGCAGCATGTGGCGACAGGCCACAGAACCGACCAAAATCTCAGGCGAACACAGCGATTGCGCGCACCCACCATTAAAATCCGCCGTGGCGATGAACCGCAGTCACTGTTCCCGCCGCTCGATTGGCTTGAACGGCAGACACGATTCTCTCGATCCGCTGATCTAGCGCAGGGCGTTCGCAAGCCGCATGTGGAGAATGGGTTCCGTGCACATCGTAAGGACTCCATCTATGAAAATCCTATTCCCTGCGATAGATGTTGCGCTGGTCGCAGCCACGGCTTTTGCTGCGCAGTCCATTCCACCAGACCTCAGAGAAACGGCACTGGCCATCTTCAGGCCCTTGCCATCGATACCGGAAGTCACCAACAACCCGAGCACGCCGGAGAAGATTGCCCTCGGCAAGGCCCTGTTCTTCGATCCACGCCTCTCGTCCTCAGGCGTTTTCTCGTGCAACTCGTGCCACAACCTGGCCACCGGGGGCGACGACAATCGTGAAACTTCGATTGGCCATGGTTGGCAGAAGGGGCAGCGCAACGCGCCGACGGTGTTTAACTCTGTCTTCAACAAATCGCAGTTCTGGGACGGTCGCGCCGAAGACCTGAAAGCTCAGGCCAAAGGGCCGATACAGGCCGGTGCCGAGATGGCCAACACATCGCACCAAGTGGTCGAGACGTTCAAATCGATGCCGCAATATGTGGAGTGGTTCCGTTCAGCTTTCCCGCGGGAGGCCGAACCCATCACCTTCGATAACCTAGCCACCGCACTCGCGGATTATGAGGCGACGCTGGTCACGCCGGCCCCCTTCGACGCCTACCTCAATGGCGATGACACCGCCATCGGCCCCGAAGCGAAACAGGGCCTGGCCCTTTTCATCGAAAAGGGCTGCTCGTCCTGCCATTCCGGTGTCAATCTTGGTGGGAATGGTTATTATCCATTCGGCCTCGTTGAGAAGCCTAGCGCCGACATTCTGCCGGAGAACGACAAGGGACGATTTGCCGTCACCAGCGTACCAGAGGATTCCTATGTTTTCCGCGTGCCGTCGCTGCGCAATGTAGCAATCACCGCGCCATACTTTCATTCGGGCAAGGTCTGGGACCTGAGAGAGGCGGTCGCGATCATGGGCACCACCCAGCTTGGCCAAGAGCTGACCCAAATCGAAATCGATCGGATCGTTGCCTACCTTCATTCGCTGACCGGAAAGCGACCGGAGATCACATATCCCATCTTGCCGCCTGAAACGCCCAGGACACCTCGGCCTCGATCCTAGGCATTGGGAAGCAGACGATGGGGCCTGTGAGCATTCCTTAACCGATCTGGGCGAATTGCTACGAGCATCGTCCGATTGGTCCGCCTACGTCGCCGACATTGAGCGGCGCACGTTGGGGAGCAGCCACTGTTTGCACCAGCCATGCTCCCGCGCGGGGAGATCGACGGCAGGCCAGGGTGGTGTCCCGTCACCACCTTCGCAAAATCACGCCGGCCGTCGCCCTACCAGTCCATCACCACCTTGCCCGAACTGCCGCTGAGCATCGCATCGAAGCCGGCTTGGAAATCGTCGATGCCGATGCGGTGCGTGATAAGCCCGGAAACATCCAGCGGCCCCTGCACCAGCGCGATCATCTTGTACCAGGTCTCGAACATCTCACGGCCATAGATGCCCTTGAGATGCAGCATCTTGAAGATGACCTTGTTCCAGTCGATCTCGAATCCGGTCGGGGCGATGCCCAGAATGGCGATCTTGCCGCCGTTGTTCATGGTGTCGATCATGTCGCGGAAGGCGGGGGCTGCGCCCGACATTTCGAGGCCGACATCAAAACCCTCGGTCATGCCGAGTGCCGGCATGACATCGCGCAGCTTTTCCTTGGACGCGTCGACGACATGCTGGACGCCGAGCTTTTTCGCCAGCGCCAGCCGCACCGG
>NZ_AZUV01000039.1:0-38766 GCF_000513875.1 Mesorhizobium sp. WSM1293
CCCGCACGCTGCTGGCCAAGGAAAGGCAACCCTTGGCCGGGCCCGCATCGGTCCTCACCCAAGCGGTGCGGGCCCACTGTCGATGCTGCCGAGCCCGTCTTCACACCCTTGGGCGTATCTTTCGAACAGTTCCACCTTTTCTGGATAAGGAAGGCGGTGTAAACGCTGGCAACCTTCGCACCGATAGTGGGCGGCAACNATNAACCAACGCCCTGGCTTGGTGAACTCGTTTCCACATCCGGGGCATTTGAGTGTCATCTCAACCGAAGATAGTTTCTGGGAGAGCGGCATCAGGTCGCGTAACTCAAACTGCCGACGCCAGAATCAGCGTTATCCCCACCACCGTCGACCTTGTCGGACGTGTGAAGACCTTGAAGCGAGAGGACAAGCTAGGCCACGCGACTTTGCGGGCGATCCGTGAGGCGAAATCGTGAGGCTAAATGAAGTAAGCCCGCCGCTGAGCACACAACAACAGCGACGGGCCTTGCTCGCCTACGCTTGGTGGGGATTGATAACCAAGCTGAACTTAACTTGGATTTCAGAAACAGGTTCCAGCGCTACCAAAAGATTTGATCGCAGGTGGCCCGGCACCGGGTCTCGAAATCGGTGGCGGGGCCTTGCTCGGCTGTTTCAAGGAGATTTCCGTACCAATCGCGTCCCGAACTTCCATTTCAGAGACATGTTCCCTGGTCGTGGGACAGACACTTCAGCCTTTACAGGACGGCTTGATTTGGGGGGCCTTGGGCGTCGCTAGTGCTTGAAGCGAAGCTTCTGCAAAGTCCGACCGTAGATGGTAGCGAACAGCAGAGGCGTCTCTGACTTCCATGCGGACGCAAGCAAGCTCGTCAAGCAAGACACGCCCGCTGGCGCATAAGGTTGGCACGGATCGCACGCGAAAGCTCGATGTCGCTGAGGCGTTGGGAATGGGAAAAGTCAGCCCGATGTAGCACGTTCGTTTATTGATCACCTAATTGCCCACTGCTGCGGGCGTAGGCGGAGATCGATCAGGTCCCCGCAGATCTGACAATGCCCGCTATGCGGATAGCGACGGCATCAAGTCCGCCCTGGCAATCTCGTCAGGACGTGTGCCGCCGCTTCGGCCGTGTGGGCAGTGCACCCGAGAAGGTCGCCACCGCCTAACCTTGCCGGGTATTGGCGACGCCGGCCTATTGGCGACGCAATCCCAAACTCCCCACGATCCCTCGCTCAATATGACAGTTGAATCTGTGCTGGTGATTTTCCATGCAACCTCGAGGGGAGAGATGGTTCTGCTTGGAATGGGAAGCGTGGTGGGCTGGGTGGCGTAAGGCCAAGGTATAGTATGCCAACGACGTTGATCTCCCTGAAGGATGTCGATCTGAAGCGCCGGATTGCGAGATGATCTCTAATGGCAACCGGTTGTGCTCCCCAATGATCTAAGTCAGGTCTGGAGACGAGCGGATGTCTCCAAGCAGCCTCACGTAGTCTGCCTCCGGCTGACCGTAGGTGCCATTTGCAGATGCCAGAAGGCCGCTGCGGTCCCGGATACGCACTTCGCCACGTCGGGAATAGATGAACCCGCGTCCTTCCAGCACCTGAAGCCCAACGGTAACTCCCGGACGCCTCGAGCCCAGCATGATGGCTAGAAACTCATGGGTGATCACAACGCGTCCACCGTGGACCCGATCATCACACATTAGAAGCCATCGCGCCAAACGCTCTTCAAGGTTTGCGCGCGCGTTGATCAGCGCCGTATAGCTGGTCTGGATGTGGAGATACTGGACATAGCGCAAGAGTAAGAGGCGCAGCGTCGGGCTGTTCGCGAGTGCCGCCTTGAATGGCTCAGCTCCGATCCTGAAAGCGTTGCCGGGCAGCTGGACAAAACATTCATGCGCGGCATAGTCAGCCCCCATCACGAGCGCCGCACCAGTCATTCCCTCAAAACCGATAAGCGCAACCTCGGCTTCCCTCCCCAAGGTCCTCGCAACCACAGAACCGATGCCGTCCTCCAGGAAGTACATCGTAGTGATCTCCGAAGCGGCTTGCTCCAGATTCATTCTCAAATTGAGGGCACATGGCTCAAGGTGTGGCTGCAGAAGCGCTAGGTCATCGGGGTTGAGCCGACACAGCAATCCGTTTTTATAGGAATTGTTCTTTGGATTGGTCATGGCTCAATCCCGCCTGGGGCAAGAGCTTTCCAATCTCCTTGCCGTCCGCGCCCGTAAAAACGTGCAGACGATCTTGTGACGCTACGCCTCTTGGCGCGACAATCATAGGAGAATGCGAATCGATGCACGGCGAGCCCCCGCCACCGTGATTACAAAAGACTTGGAAGAAATGTCAGAGTTGGAAACGTACCGAGCTCGGGTTTGTACTAAACCGACATTCTGACGCCCCGGCCTGCCCGTCTTCATTTTGCCTGACCAGCGGAAGCGGCAACGGCCTAGTCTTGGCTTCTGACAGCAACGATGCGAGGCATGGCCGAGCCTCGCTTCGACTCCCGTGCCCGTCTCGCCATCTTGTACCTGCGTCGCGACCTGACTGCTTCCTCCGCCTGCTCGCGCGACATCTCCCCCGCGCGGCCAAACGGCTTCTTTTCTGGCATTCGATTGTCGTTGGCACGTTGGGTCACTGCCATGTCCGTCTCCGTTCGGAGCCGAACTTCGATTTGCCGGAACTATTCCATGCAGCACCCGCTGGTGCTGAGCGTGTTTTGAGCTGAGGTGAGGCGTTGTGAGGTCAAATTCCGTCGCGCTGCATTTCTAGCCTTGCATTAGAAACGCCATCCAGAATCCGGTGATAAAGCACGTCGAGCAAGTGGAGGTATTCAATCAATCTTGCCGGGCCGACCGGCCTTGGATTCCTCCAAGTCCAACTGGGCGCGACTGGCATGAACCAATGCTGCGATCAAATTTTCGTCGGCTGACTTTTTGCCGGTGTAGAGGCGCACAAGCTCGCGCGCCTGGACCTTCCAATTGGAGTCCGGGCTATCCCGGACGGCTGACGTAAGAGCCCGGGAGAGTATGTCGAAATCCAACAACGAAATACTCGGTCGGCTTCCTTTCACGATCAAATCCATCCTGTTGATCTGCGGCGTTCGCGACACTCGAAAGGTGGACAATGACCAGCATCGGCATCACCCAAAATAGGTCCATTCCTTCACGTGCTCAAGTTTCGGAAGCTCTCGCTGACCGATCATAGGACGCAGCGGCGCAGCGTAAATACCGCAGGGCAGCACCACTGCAATAACAAAGGTTAAGCGGTAGGCACAAAGCCGACTAGCTGCGGTTTTCTTGTCCAGCTTGCCTCTTCGGCAGCCCTGCCGATGACCGAACGCGTCAAAGATAAGCGGAACCTAATCTCCCGGCGTAGCTTGTCTCGATATGAGCGATCATGCCGAGGAACTAGTACCTCGCCCTCCACCAAGGTGGCAGAACCCGAAAGGAATTCTGATCTCGGCCGCTGTCGCTGTGCTTGCGTTCTGTGCTCTTCGCGGCTCGTGGAACTTTAGATGAGCACACGCGGCATCAACTTTCTGCACAAGTGGATTGCTAACGACATCCCAGAGACGGCGCCTCCCGACGCGGTCTCAATCGGTGAACTCACCCACAAGCTCCTGGCCGACGCCAAAGCGGTCGGCATCAAGAGAATAGAGCTGGATGAGGATGTGGATAGCCTTTACCGCATTTTCGTCGAAGCCATCGCTCACTTCGACGCCGGAATTCCAGAGTAGGTCCGCGGAGCTACGGTCTCATTCAAAAAGCGGATGCATCCGCTGGTGGGATTTCTATCAGATGGCGATGCCGTTCGAACAACACCAGCTTGTCTGGGTAGCCGAGACGAATCTTGGCATTGCAGGCCTCGCAACGAAACATGGATATTACCTTGAACCATGATCCTCGCCTTACAATAGGATGGCAGCATTTGGGGCAGTCGAAAACGAGCTCCGCATCTCCCAACTCGTCAGGTATGGGCATTGAAAGTCCTTTGTGGGGAGTTTGATCCATCCGGCAAACTGCGGTCAGGGTAAGCCCCGTGACGGTTGTAGAAGATTGGGTAGTCATAGGTCCATCCCACGCTACAATCCCTTTCAAGGCTAGGGTTCGCCCCCCGTGCGAACCGACGACCGCGGGGAGGGACGTAGCTGTGGCCGCCCACGCAACATCGATCTCCCGAGACAGTTCCTTACCGGAAGCCAAGCTCGGACCAATGCGTTTTGGCGGCGGGACTTAGGTCCGGCCCGTGAACTCCGCCACGTTTGTATCTGGCTTGGTCTTCAGCGAGCTACCCATCCGGTAATGCTGCCCGCAGGTGTCGACGGGGTGGCGGGCTAGTCAGTCTTTTCATGAGCAGCTCGGAACTGCCCCTCCTCGAAGCACCTCCGCGCCTCTTGAGCCGTCGCCTCACCGGCCATAGCGGCCATGCAGGCGCGGACAGCTTGGTTCCACTTAGGGCCACGCTTTGTCCATTTCACCAGATATTCGGAAGCGGCCTCCACGCTGTTGACGTTGTAGGTCATGCCGGGTCGCCCCCCGATGACGGGAACCGGGGGTGAACCAGTGGGTTGCCATCATACGACCCTCCCTCGCGACAATCGACGCTTGAGGTCTTCGGCATTCAGTATGCCTACCAGATCTTCGGCGTATTCCTGATCCAAATATTCCGCCGGTGCCCCCCATGCATCGGCTGGCTGGCCGGTAAACACGTCGAATACCGTCCAGCTCTCGTCCGAGTCTTGCCTTAAGCCGTATCGCAGTTGCACCACGAGGCTAATTTAGGAGATCGGAATGTCTGATGCAAATGTCTGAGCGAGGGGATCGTGTGACTGGGGGGCACGTCAGCCAGGAGCTGCCAGCCCTGCTTGTGAATTGAGAAGGTTTGCGAGGCCCGTGATGATCTGGGGCATAACGAACGGCTTGGTTATCATGAGGCTGTTTGGCACTCCAAGTGACGGCCAGTCCTCCGCACCATCGCCACTCATGTAAATGACTGGCAAACTGGGGTTGACGGTCCGCATGTGACGGGCGACGTCCCAGCCAGTGGGGCCTTCTCCGATCCTTATATCGGTCAGGAGGGCTGCGACACCATCCGGGTTACGATCAAAGGTCGCGATGGCATTGTCCCCTTTATAGACGGCAATCACCTCGAACCCGGCTTCACGCAGCGAGTGTTCGATATCCAGGAGGATAAGGCTCTCATCCTCCACGACCAGGACGGCACCTGAGTTCATTCGACGCCAGCTTCGCTCGTTGGTATCCGGGCATGCAACGGTGGCCGGCTGCGAATGTTCCTCGACGCCCCTAACATTGCTAATCGGGCAGCAGCATTTCCTCCTCCTCAGCCGCATCCTCGAAGAGTACACGGAAGTCGTTGGTCGGCATCTTGCCATCCATCGCCGTCAGGCAGGCCTCCGCCGCCAGTCGCCATTTGGGGCCACGGTTGGACCACTTCAGTATTTCCTCGGCGGCAGTGTCGATACGGCTGATCCCAAGGCGGAATCCCGGTCTGTCGGTCTTGACGTAGACAGGCGGGTTGAACCAACGAAGGGGCATCAGGATTCGCGCACGTCGAACGCAACGAAAAGCTCCCGTTTCGTGGCACAATCGACGATCATCGCGACCAACTGGCAGTCCGTCTCATGGAGATAAAAGCCGCGCTCGCGCACTGCTGTAATGGTTGCTTTCACGGAAATGATGGCGCCCGGTTGAGGGCCCAAAAGGATCTCTCGAACCAGCTCCTTGGCCGTCGTCTGCGCAGGCCGGACAGGTGTTTGAATGTCCATCCCATCCTCCCAGAGAGACAGAACCTCAATCGTCTATTCTGTGGCGCACTTTCTGAAAAAGACAAGTACCAGAAGCGTACAAAGCGGGTAGTAACGGGCGCGACCTTCTTGGGTCTGTGCGCTGTCATCAGACCATCCATGGGCGCTCATGGTCATCCAAACACAGCGCGGAAGGTCGGCCACCCCGAAGGAAGAATGTGCCTGTTCGGACATACATCGTCCGGAAGATGGTGGGATTACGGTCGCAGGAGCGCGCCGCCAAACTGCGCCCATAAGCGTTCGCACTCTCTCGCCCTTAGGCTCGGCGTCGCCGGTTCGCCGTAGAAGACCATGGCTCGGCGAACGTCGTATCCAGCACCGATGCGTTCGCCACGAATTGAATGGCCATTCCCAAGGTGATGGGAGCGATTTTGGCACCCGCTTTGGTCGTGAGGTCAACCACACCGAACACTTCGCACTGGCACGCCTGCCAGCCAAAACGGCCCTCGAGATCGCACTCTTCACGGCGAGGAGCATTTCGGTCAGTCGTCCGCTGAAACGGCTCTACAAACTCTCAAAAGCAAGGTTTGTTCCCGGTCACGCGGCATCTCCCCAAGTGCCGGTGTTCGGCTGCAAAAACCAAACTGGATCACGCGGCCTTTCTCATACCGGTGTAGTTGATATCAATCTGCTCGACCGGAAGGTCAAGCCGCCTAGCCCAGTTCCTCTCAGCGTCAAGCAGTTCATTCGGCCCAGTCAAGCCGTTCATGAACAGCCTGAGCACGTGCGCAGCTATGCGCTCTCCTCTCTCCGAAGCGAGAGGTACGCCGCACTCGTTGCAGACCGTGTGACAAACGTGGGCCAGCATCTCAACATCGCTCGGCTCCAAAAATCGGCCCGGATACAACATACCATTTCCTTGTTAGACGATTGCGATGGATGTCCCTTACGCAAGGTCAGCGGCAGCCACAATCAACTATGATAGTGACGTCTCGACGCTGGCAAGAAAGCAGGTCGGTCGCGCTGGCTGGCCACGGGTCGTCTGCTCTGGGCAGCGCGGCGGAACATTAGCGCCCGCTGTAAGTTGGGCGCCAACCCCAACAGGTTCTTCATGGCGCAGGTTCCTTCCTCGAACATTTTGATCCGCAAGCTCCAGACCATCTCGGAACTCGCAGAACCAGATATTGCAATTTTGGGAAATGCCCGGATTGAGGAGAAGCAATATCAGGCCAACGCAGACATTCTGCGCGATGGCGACCAGCCGACGCTTTCGTTTGTTGTTCTTGACGGCATGATAGGCTCGACCAAAATGACAGGTGACGGCAAACGCCAAATCACCTCCTTTTTTGTTCCCGGCGACATTCCCGACCTTCATGGACTGCATCTGTCGGTCATGGATTGCACCTTTACGGCTCTAATGCCCTCTCGGGTGGGCTTCATGCGGCACGATGCTCTTCGCTCTATTTGCGACCAGCACCCTTCGATAACCACAGTGTTTTGGCGCTCGACGCTTGTCGATGCGGCGATCTATCGAGAGTGGGTCACCAACGTCGGAAGATGCGACGCCTATACTGGCATGGCTCATATTTTGTGCGAACTTATTGTCCGCCTCCGCGCAGTCGGCCGCATAGAAGATCATGTGGCCCGCCTTCCGATAACGCAGGCTGCGCTTGGTGATGCGCTCGGCCTTTCCACCGTACACGTGAACCGAGTTCTTCAGGATCTTAGACGCGACGGCCTGATATCCACCGTGGGCTCGCATTTTCATGCAACCGACTGGTCAGGGCTCGTTCGCGCCTGGGATTTTGATGGGATGTATCTGCACCAAAGGGCCGCTGACGTGTTGCGCCAATAGAGGTGTTCCATGGCGAGATATTTCTTTGACAGCAGTGTCCGGGACGAGCTCATAAAAGACGATGAGGGGATCGAATGTGATGGGATCGAGGAAGCATGCCGAGAGGGCATGGACGGGCTCAGAGATTTGGCGCTTGAATTCTTCAAGGACCCCGATGGGCAGCAATTGGCGGTCTATGTCAGGGACGAGGCTGGTGAAAGGCTGCTGAGCTTGAGCATCACCCTTCAGGGAAGCTGAGTGGCTTTGAGCTTACCCGGTTTCGCTGTGTAGCCGCGCAGGGGCTCCAGCGTGCGAACCCGCCGTACGCATCGGCGGGGCCTTACGACAGACCGCCGGGACCGTTGTGCCGCAACCAATGAGCCGGTCGGTTTGCGAACGTCAATAGCGCCGAGGAAGGCTAATCGGCGGGTCGCGCGGGACTCATGGTGGTGCGCGGTCTCAGCGCCCAGAAGACCTCGATCACGAGTAGACGCGCGTCTTGCATGGGCCTGGCCTGCGCGAGGCTGTTCTTTGGGCAAGAAAGTGTTAAGACCGGAACATCCGTGCGCGCCCAGGGTTGGATTGCAATCGGGTCGGATCGCGGCTTCCGCAGCCGTTTCGTGTCACCGGCAATGTGGGCGGGACGGGCTGTATTGCTGGCGCGAGGCGCAGGTGCTTGGATCACCGCGGCCTACGTCCGGCATGCTTGGAGCGCTATAATCCAACTAGCCGAACGTAATCGGCTTCTGGCTTGCCGTAGGTGCCGTTTGCGCAGGCCGCAAGTCCGCTGCGGTCCCTGATGTGCACTTCGCCACGTCGAGAATAGATGAAACCACGTCCTTCCAGCACTTGCAGCCCAACGGTAACGCCTGGGCGTCTTGCTCCAAGCATGACGGCNAGAAACTCATGGGTGATCGCAAGGCGCTCGCCGTGGACCCGATCGTCACACATTAGNAGCCAGCGCGCCAACCGCTCTTCAAGGTTTGATTTTGCGTTGATCAGGGCCGTATAGCTGGTCTGGATGTGGAAGTAGTGGACATAGCGCAACAGGAAAAGGCGCAACGTTGGGCTGTTCGCAAGAGCCTCCTTGAAGGGCTCGGTTCCCATCCTGAAAGCGCTGCCGGCCGACTGAACGTAACATTGATGCGCTGCATAGTCAGCGCCCATCACGAGCGCGGCACCGGTCATTCCCTCAAAGCCGACAAGGCCTACCTCGGCTTCCTTACCTGAAGCCGTCGCGACCACAGAAGCGATGCCTTCCTCCAGGAAGTACACCGTCTCGATCTCCGAATCGGCTTTCTCTAAGGTCATTTTCGGCTCGAGGTCACACAGTTCAAGGTGTGGCTGCAAAAGCCCCAGGTCACCAGGGTCAAGCCTGCGCAACAATTGGTTTCTGTAGGAATCGTTCTCTGGATTGGTCATAGCTCAATCCCGCTTGGGGCAAGAGCTTTCCAATCTCCCTGCCGTCTGCGCCCGTAGACACGTGCAGACGATTTAAAAAATATACGCCCTCTGGCGCGCGATTGACAGTGAAATGCGACCTGATGCACGGCGTCCCCTCAGCCGCCGAATTACAAAACAGGGGTGGTGTACAAAGTTAAAGGGTTGGAATCGTACAGAACTCTGCTTCGTACGAATCCGACAATTTGTGATCGCAGCCAACGAGCCGGCATGATGTACATGGTTATCAATGTCGAGGCAGAGCGACGAGAGGGCGACCGACCGACTGGCAACGCGACGGCTGTGCCCCATAACGGGTCAAAAGTTTGGCATCTAAATTGCTTTCACAGGTATGGGGTGGGCGAGAGCCCGTCGCTTCGCAAATGGAGCGGCGGGTCTACCCTACCAGTGACTGTCGAATGGCCACGGCAGCAGAATGTACCGCCTTTCAGCAGAAACTAACGGAACATCCGTACTCGCCCAAAGTTGGATTGCAGGAAGCATCGCATGCGGGCTTCCGCAGCCCGTTTCGTGTCACCGGCAATGTGGGCGGGGCGGGCTGTTTTGCGTTGGTACGCAATTTATACCGCTGACTACTTGTGGGTAATCCAGTCCAACAAGCCAACGTTAACCTGCTCGCACCCGACATATTCGCGGACCAGGCTTTCAGCCAGGTGGCGCCATTCACACTCGGGAACGCCTGTTTCCCTGACCAGGTTTCGAAACGCCGAGCGGAGAATGTCGGCATCGAAGGCCGAGACGGCAACCTGGCTCCGGATCTCCCTCCCGGGCCATGTCATCGCGATGACGTTGGCGAAGGCGCTTGAGCAGTTCGCGCGAGGCCTCGATTGCGCGTCGGGAGTGGTCCATATCACGGCGAAATGAGGCAGTTCCGGCCAGGGAATGGTGCCGCAACCGAAAGCTGGTTTCTATAACCGCGCGTGCGACTTCTATATGCGTTTCTGCCATCGCGGCCTCCCTTCCTGCGAAAGGATTTATTTACTCTCTTGTCACGCGTGACCCAAGAAGGATTCAACGTACGGTTTGGTACGAAGGGGTGGCGCGCAGAGGGGCATGGTCCCGAACGAACGAAGGGCCTGAACGGCAAACTATTTGCGATCCAGGCCCCTAGCCGTCGGGTTCGTGGCGACATTGCGCCCGCGGAATGCCGTTCACAAGCTGGACCTTGGTCTTGCCATTCCCGCGGAGGGCGTCAAAGTCGGAGACGCGCTGAACAGTTAGAACTTCATCGCGATGCCGACGCGGAAATCGTGCGTCTGAAGCGTGTGTTCCAGCGTGCATCCGCCGCCACAATATTCAAGCGACTTCTTGCCGAAGAAGGAGAAGTCGTATTCGCCGCGCAAGAACACGTTGTGTGTGAGCGCGACGTCGATGCCTGCTCCAACAACACCACCGACCAAGGTGGCATCCCGCTCAGCGTTTCCACCCGGGTAGAATGTCTTCAGCTTTGCAGCGGTTACACCAGCCGTGACGAACGGCATGTAGGCTCCCATGTCCATGCCAACGCGACCCTTTACGGATCCGAACAAACCTGTGGAGGCGTCAAGGACGCCTGGGCCTGGAATATCGTCGAAGGTGTTCTTCTTGAAGCGGTAGCCAAGCTCGCCTTCGACGCCATAGACAATCTTGCCGGATTGGAGGTTATAGCCTGCAAAGCCGCCGACCGTTGCCGAGCCGACATTATGCGTTGCGCCAGCCTGGGCGCCCGGTCCATAGATCTTGTAGTGTTCCAACGTTCCGGCACCGAACACGCCGGCGTATGGCCCTTGCCAGGTCCATTCAGGGGTATCGACAGGAGCGATCGTCATATCGGCAGCCATGGCCGGAGCCGCGGAAAGCGCAACGAATGAAGCGAGCAAAAAAGCTTTCATGAAATCCCCATCAAAATCGCCAATCGCTTTATATCGATGAGCCTGCAACTTTGTATATAGCTAGGAAGTCACACCCGTAGGCTAAGTTGCTGCGCCTGAATTCGGCGAAATAGGTATCGGGATGGCCGGTGCAAGCAGGCATCCCTCGAAGAGCTCAATACTTCCGCGTCAGGCTTCGATGCGGGCATTATCGAGAAATTCAAGTGCGGAGCGTGGAAGGGTGCCGTTCTGATCTTCAATGAAGCCGCTGCCGCACGGATCAGGCTTGCAGCTGTGTTCGTGAAGAATGCCGATGGGTATACCGGACGGCTCAATCCGCAGCAATCAGGAAGGATGCCGTCGACGCCATAGTTAGGCGGCGGCGCGCAGGGCGGTGACTCGCCCAATGTCCGGGTCCCTTCTCAGCCATCTATCGGTAAAGTCCCGGGTATTTGGCCTTCTCAGCCTGGCAATTTCCCGCTCTCTGGACCGCCATGGCGTAAGCTCTTTCATAGGTGCGAATGGCCTTCCGGAACTTAGGAGGATTAGGCGTCAGGTGTTTTTCTATCCCCTCGTACAAAAGCACAGGGACAGCAATGATAGCTTTTCCATCTTCTGTAGGCCTCAGCCGGCACCTTTGCATAACGCCGTTGAGGTTACCTGCCATTTTAGCGGCCAAATTTAACTTGGCATCGGGCATCCCGACCAGGAAGTGGATATTGTCCTGTCCTGCCGAAGCCGCCGAAGACGCGAAGCAAATTGCGGCGGCGAGTGCGACCAAAATGCGGATCAAAGTGACGTCCCCCCAATATTCCCAAATCTGAGCCAGGCTGAATATTTGGCAACCTAGCACCAAGCACACTATCCACAAATATGACACCTTCAAAACGCTCTCGCTCGATGCGCCAATGGGAGGGACTGACCTTAGGCGAATCGATTTGCTGGTGGCGCCGGAACCTTACGAGCCGGAGGAGGACGAAGAGGATGATCCGGATACGGTGATGCTCTGGGGCGGATACTCGCGTTGGCAAATGAAAAATTCCAGGTGGATAAGCGGTGGATCGAACCCGAACCTTGTTTTCTAAGCTTTTGAAAATGTTATGGTTTTTGCATTGTGCTGGTGCCCCCGGACGGCGCTAAAGGCCAAACCCATGCGAGGCTTTCCGCCCGAGTTTACCTTAACAAATCAAGGGGATAGAAGGGTATCTTCCCCCGAAGCGGTTAAGCTCGGTGTACCTCTTTGTGCCCGAATGGTGTACCTTCTGTCAACATTCTTAGCCGAGTTCGCTGTCGATGACAGTTTGTCCTGTCCATTTGTCGTGCACCGTCAGAGGCGCACCCATATGATGGCGAAGTAGTTGGGGGCACAATCATGAGCATACTTCGCGAGATACAGGCTGCGGTGATGAGTGATGGCGCGGAACTCAGCACGATCCTGCTAAAGACGATGTTCCTGGCATCGCGCCTCGGCAGCGAACCACTTGAAGACTGGGTGAAGTACGAGACGGAAGGGTATCCCCGCGAGGTCGATGTGCCACAGTACCGGATCATCGAAGTAAGCTACAAAGGAACGTGGTCGGGACCTTTTGGGCGGAGCATCCAGAACGCGCCGATACCACCTTTGGTAATTCAACAGTACGCTGGCGTAGCATGGACTCAATACCAGGTGCGCGAGAGTATCGCAGGTGTGGAGGAGATGGCTGGGAAACAGCCCGGAACGCTTGGGATCAACGCCTCGAATCTCATACTCCTGCTTCAAGGCAAAGTGTACGACGACGATTGGATCTGCAATGCGGTCGTCGGGCAACTCTCGGCGGTCGCCATGAAGGAGATCAAGCAAGTGGTGCGCAGCCGCATCTTGGAACTCACAATCGAACTCGAGAAGCGAGTGCCAGAGGCGGTCAAGCTTACCCTGACAAAAGCTATACCGCAGAAGCCAGAGCGCAAGGCGGCGGTGACGCAGGTCTTCAATCAGACCGTGTATGGGAATTTTACCCACGTGACGGCATCGGAAGGTGCCCAAATAACTCTGTCCATCACGGCAGGTGATGTTGGTTCGATGGCGAGCGCGCTGGTGAAGGCGGGGCTGCCTCAGGCTGCCGCGAAGGAATTTTCCGAAATCGTTGCGGCCGAACCGCCGGAGAGTGCCGAGAAGCCTCTCGGAAAGAAGGCACTGGCATGGGTCAAGAAGAACGCACCCAAGGCAGCAAGCGGCGCATGGAAGATCGGCTCATCTATCTTGACAGATGTGGCCACAGAGGCCGCGCTGAAGTACTACGGCCTGAAGGCATAGGCCCCTAGAGGTCAGTAGAAGGGTAGTAGATGGCGATATGGCCATATTTCTGCTCTGCCGACGGACCAACCTTGGACGTTATGCTCTCATCCCGCGTTGCCTTGAAGTTTGAGATCACGAGACGATGGCTTGAAGCGGAGCCGCATCCGCTGTGAAACCGGCCATCGGTTAGACCCTGACCCCGACGCACCTCTTGGGGCGATGCATCGGGGCAGGGACGATGGTCAGCGGCTCAGAGCCCGTGCGCCTTTCGCGCCGCTGCTATGGCCATAGCGTGATCGTGGAAGACGTGCCACTCGCCCTTAGCCGCAGCTTTGCGCAGCGCCGGGTAGTCATCGTCGTCCACGTGCTCAAAATACGTCTCCAGCGTCAGCCCATGCTGCTGAAGCACGTTGCGCTCCAGATGCTGAGAGAACGCAGTGACGACCACAGCCGCCTCGACATCCTCAATCCCGAAGGCTTCCCCGGTCGGAATTTCTCCGGTCTCCACGAAGGCATCAACGATGAACTGCTGTTGCGGTTCGCTATGGGTGTCGCGGAACCTGTCCAGGCTTTGGTCAGCCATACGAACAAACTCCGTGAACTGGGCTTCGCTCTTCTCATCTTCGGTTGGCTCCTCATTCTTGTCATCATCATCCCCGGTCTGGACCTCCTCAACAGGAGGCTTCTCAGAGCCAGCCGGGGCTACCGGAAAGAATAGCCGTAGGGGGTCAGCGCGGCGTTCACAGCCGCCGCATACTCTGCCTGGGTGTAGTGACCTTGGGCCACCATGTCCTTGGCCTGCTGCGGCCCCAACTGGATGCCTCCAATGGTCACCGGAACCTGGTCGACAAGGGCCTGAGGGGCTGCGTTGCTGAACGCCTTTGCAGATGCCGCCTGAGCCTTCTGTGCCTCGTTCAGAGCCTGACCGGTGTTGATGCCCATGCGTTGGGCCTGAAGCTGCTGGTTAGCTCGCAAGCCTGCTTCCGTCTGGGCTGCGATCTTCTCGTTGAACGCCGCGTCCTTCCGGCCCTGCTCGGCCTGCTCATGGTCGCGCCGCATCTGGTCCACGCGGTCTCCAAGGGCCTGCCGGTCCCGCGCTTCCTGCTCCCGGATGTTGACATAGTTGCTGTTGATCTGGAGCCCAGAGGCCCTGTTGAAATCGTTCATGCTGTTCGTTCCTTCAATGTGAGTGTGTTGACCTCGGAGCGGTATTGCCCCGAGACGTGTTGATGCGGTGGTGATGGAGGTTCAGGGTCGAGGCGTGAACCCGTAGGTCATGGTCTCTCGGCCCTCAGGACGTGCGTCGGACGTGGCTGGAGTGGACGGCGTGGAAAGCCCGTGGGTGCCTCCGGCGGGCTCTCTGCGGGGCGCTGTGGGCCTCATGAAGACCTCAGTCATGCCTTGAGCAACCGCTGCCGGCTCTAGCTCTGGATACCCGTAAACCATGTAGCAGCGGTCGGCGACGACAAGGACATTGGAGATGCCGGTCAGCCGCTCCAGTTCGCTCGACGTCCCTGCTTGGCCCTTACCGAGCGCTTCGACGATGACTAGGGCCGTCTCCCGGCTGGGGTAGTCTTCGGGTGGCAGGAGGCCGCGTAGACCACTCATGCCCGATCGCCCTTCGAGGTCATCCGACCCATACGGTAGAGGTACGCAATCGGTGATGCCTCGGGGTCCGCGATCTCATCCACCATGAGCGGGTCGAGGGTGCCCATTGCAACCAGCCGGTCCATGGTCTGGTGATACTCCTTCACATCGTTTCGGTTCATGTCGCGCCACTGATCCTTGCGCGGCTGAACCACGATCCCCTCCGTTGTTGCTCGTCTCAAGCTCCTTCGCTCCTGTGCTGCTTTAAGTGACTTCGTTCGGCGCATCTTTGCGCGCTGTGGAAGGGCATGGTCGGGTATCGCCCGCTGGCCCGGTAAATGGTCGAGCGTCAGCCGTTCGCGGCTGCCTCGCTTTCCTCGGTCATGGTCAAGTTTGTGCCGCTTGCCTCGCCTGTCCGCTTCCTGTCGGACCTTGGCCCCCAGCATCTCGCCCGCGACCATCTGGCTCCAGTCGGCCTGGGTGTAGCTTTCGCTCTCGGTCGAGGTCATGACCAAGAACAATACTTCCCGGTCGGTTAGTGCCTTTGGGTCACAATGCGCCTGCATGATATGGAAGGCAGTCCGGCGATAGACACAAACGCCGGTCTCGCTCACCATTCCGCGCCAAGGCTGGCCGGTTTGGTGTTCGATGGTCGAGGTCCCATCCGGGTGCTGATCAAGATAGGGGGCGAGATACGTGGTGACGGCTTCTGAGGTGACGAAGCGGTCATGGGGGTCAAAGTCTGGCCGTCGCATGGTGGCCAGAGCCTTTTCATCGGTGGTCATTATTCGACGATGTAACTCCTTGTGTAATGTAGGTATCCAGTCGGATGACAATCATGGTGACGTGGTCAGTGAACGCCAGAAGGCAACCAATTTGGGGACTTAGCGGAACCCTCGGGTTGAAGACCAATGAGAGAGACCAAGGAGGGAATTCCCCACTCCGGGCTCAACTCGAGTCCGGCCTCAGGTGTCAATCAAGTCGGGACTGAGGGTGTCATCCCTGATTCGGGAGAGCCTTCGCTTTCCAAGCCTTCCATGCCCTTATTTGGTCTGCTCGGGTGTTCACATGCAGGGAAACCATTCGGGGCGATGCTCCGGTGATCCTGCAGATGTCGACCTGGAGGAGGTCAGGGAAATGGTCGGACAGGAAGCAGACTTCCATCTGAGGTGTCATGTCCGACCCACGAGAGGCCTTGAACCCGTCGAGGCATTCCGTGGCCATTGTGACCATCGGACTTGAAGCAATCTCCGAGGCCATGGTCTGGACTGCTTCGTCCCATCGCTGGTCAATCCAAGCCTGCCCCTTTGGGGAGAGGACATCGAAAGGGAAGGCTCCAGCTTTCCTCGGATAGATGCACTTCCCAAGTCCAGCCTTCACGGCATCGACAGTAAGGCGTCTTCGGGCAACCCGAGTGTTTCCCGATTTGGACGCCTCAAGTTGCTCTTGGAGTAACCCGAGGTGGGACAGGATTGCTCGGACTTGTCGAGACCCGACGCCCTTGGTTGCGCCGTATTCAGTCACGGTGACCCAATTGCCGAGTGAGACGGTGTCGAGGTCGCCGGTGGATCGGTCGAGTAGTTCGGTCGTGTATTCCATTGCTCCTTTGTTGGCGTGGTCGATTTGGGCGATTGTCCACCCTCAAATGCATAGATGAGCAGACACGCGTCTGAACATTCGCACCTCACCAAGACCGACCACCCCGGAGACACCTTCAAGCGCCCTCGGAAGGAGCAACGAGGGTGCCTGTCGGGTCTGCACAGGGTGGTCGATCTGGGAGAAGAGCGTTGCGTAGGTGCTAGTGGAGGCCTTAATCGCCTTCGTCGTGCGGGTGCAAAGACCCTGCTCAGTGCTAGTGGGCACCCTATCCGTTTCGTAGTGCTAGTAGGGGCCTTTATCGCCCTTCCTAGTGCTAGTGGTGTGGGTTGTCCCTTCTTAGAGCTAGTGGTGTACCTATTCAGCGCCTCGTAGTGCTAGTGGAGGGGCTTGTCCCGAGAGGGAGCTGTTGGGTAGTGCTAGTGGGTGGGTTTATGCCCTGCCAGCACCTTCTGGACCGCTGAGGGTGAACACCCGGCTTCTTTTGCAATCTGCCTCACAGAGCAGCCCTCAGCCTTCAGGGCCTTGATCAGGGCATAGTCGAGCGTCACGGGCCTGCCGGTCTTCCATGGCTCGCCTTGGGCCGCTGCCTTTGCCTTCGCCTTGGCGATGCCTTCCATCTGCCGCTCCTTGCGAAGCGCCGTCTCAAACTCCGCGATGCTGGCGAGGATGCCGAACACCAACTTGCCCGTCCGGGTGGTCGTGTCGAGCGAGGCGTCGTCCAGCACTTTGAAGCCAACATTCTTCTTATCGAGCGTCCCGACGATCTGGTGGAGGTGCGCCGCTGATCTCGCCAGACGGTCCACCTTGGTCACCACGAACACGTCGCCCTCACGGGCAAACTCTAGAGCCTTCTCAAGCTCGGGTCTCATCTCGTCCAAGCCAGACCGCTTCTCGCTGAAGACCTTCTCAGCGTCGGCAGCCGTCAGCTTCTCAAGCTGGGTGTTGAGGTCTTGGCCGGTGGTGCTAACGCGGGCGTAGCCGATGATCATCGTGTGCACTATCCTCTAAGATCGTTGGTGAACGACACTTAGTGGACGATTAGTGTACATGTCAAGCGACGTGTTCACGAACGTATAGGTTTGTGGACATCGCCGCTGTAGCGCGGAGCTAAAGACCGATCAAGCGTCATCTAGTGGTGAAGGTCTGACGCTTGGTACCTCGCGATGATCGGCAAGATCCGACCCTTTGCAGTCATTCGTAACCTACAATTTTGACGCTATGGCAGCACCAACCAACAGAATGGCAAAGACAAGCCAAAGGGTTAGCACCGCCTTCCATTCCTTCTTCCGATTTTGAAGGAAAAAATTCATATACCGTCCCTGCCTATCCATAATTGGCAGGTCTTTCATCACTACATAACCAATCAGGACGATAAATAGTAATCCAGGTATAAATGCTCCAATTCCAAGGATATTGGTGAGAAAACCCTTTGGGCCAAGAAGGTCAGTCATTCCTTGTGATCCGATCATAGTTTGGGGCAGAACGATCCCACCTTAGGCCTACGGCACTGGCATATCGTCTTTCGGTAGGACTTCGATTAACAGCCGCTTTCCACCGCTGCGCCACCCTACGCGTCGGGTACTAAGCCGAGACATAGCGCAACCTTTGCCGCCACCCTTAGCGCCACCCAATGAGCCCCTTTGGCTTGCCTTGCCGTGCCACAAGCGATGCACAATCCCCACGAAACCTAAGCAATGCACGGCTTTGCGCCCCTGCTGTGACATAGGCTGTGACATGGGCAGCTTTCGCGCGCGGTCTTAGTCGCGCATCGTGCGTCCCACGCGGGCGCGGTAAGATGAGGGGGTACGGGGGGTCGGCGCGCGTGCCAGTTATCCGATCACCCGCTCAGAAATTTCTACCAAATATTCCGCCGCCTGCTTGGTATTTTTCGAACATTGAATTTTTCCATGGAAGGAGTTGGATACCCACGGCTGTGGAGGCTGCCATGGACGGGATGACCACCTACAGACCTGGGGTTACCATTAGGGAACTCATTCTGGGGGTCTTAAACAAAGCTCCAAAGAGTGAAATCGTGTCCGTCAAAGCGACCATCGCGGCTGTCCGCGAACAGGTCCCGCAGCTTCCGGAAACAGACTGCGAATTGGTGGCGGCAATTGTCGAGATGTGCTCGCTGTTTCAGCTCGGCGTGGCTTTCGACGTTAAAGAACCTTAGCGCTCCTAGGGGAGGTTCATCCGATAGCGCTCTCTAGCGGTCTACGCCCGGCATGCCGAGAGGGGGCGATGTCCCCAACCAGCCGAACGTAGTCGGCCTCTGGCTTGCCGTAGGTGCCCCCTGCGCATGCCGCAAGGCCGCTGCGGTCCCTGATGTGCACTTCGCCACGTCGAGAATAGATCAAACCACGTCCTTCCAGCTCTTGCAGCCCAACGGTAACTCCCGGGCGTCTTGCTCCAAGCATGACGGAGAGAAACTCATGGGTGATCGCAAGGCGATCGCCGTCGATCCGATCGTCACACATTAGAAGCCAACGCGCCAAACGCTCTTCAAGGTTTGATCTTGCGTTGATCAGAGCCGTATAGCTGGTCTGGATGTGGAAATAGTGGACGTAGCGTAGCAGGAACAGGCGCAACGTTGGGCTGTTCGCAAGAGCCGTCTTGAATGGTGCTGCTGCGATCCGCAAGGCGTTGCCCGGCGACTGGACGTAACACTCATGCGCCGCATAGTCAGCGCCCATCACGAGCGCGGCACCGGTCATTCCCTCAAAGCCGACAAGGCCTACCTCGGCCTCCTTACCTGAAGCCGTCGCGACCACAGAGGCAATGCCGTCCTCCAGGAAGTAAACCGTCTCGATCTCCGAATCGGCTTTCTCTAAGGTCATTTTCAGCTTGAGGTCACACAGTTCAAGGTGTGGCTGCAAAAGCCCCAGGTCACCAGGGTTAAGCCGACGCAACAATTGGTTTTTATAGGAATCGTTCTTTGGATTGGTCATAGCTCAATCCCGCTTGGGGCAAGAGCTTTCCAATCTCCCTGCCGTCCGCGCCCGTAAACACGTGCAGACGATTTCGAGAAGATACGCCCTCTGGCGCGCGATTGACAGTGAAATGCGATTCGATGCACGGCGTTCCCCCAGCCGGCGAATTACAAACAGGCGCGTGCAAAGTTAAAGGGTTGGAATCGTACAGAACTCTGCTTCGTACGAAACCAACAATCGCGCACTACCAAAGAGACAAGACGTGCATTAGATTTCACTAATGGCTCTCCATTGGTTCAGCCCTGTGGTCCCCGTAAGGACTGACCGTCCAGGCGTCCGCTTCAGGGTCAGCCACGTCGAGGGTGCCGCCGAGCAACTCCTGAAGTGGACCAAGCGTGGCCCTAAGTGGACCTTCGCGGTGCGCGTCTGCATGGCCGCTATGTCAGATGAACTGCCCGCTCAGGATGCCCGCAAGGCGTTTGAAGAGGCCGCAAAGGAAGAGAAGATGTTCCTTACTCATGGCTAGTTCTCCATTCCGCTTGCCACCACGTCCCGCGTCTGCTTACTACCTTTGATTGTTTTCGAACACCGGGAGGGGGATTATGGCATTTAAAGTTGGCGACATTGTTCAATTGAAGTCTGGCGGACCGGCGATGACGGTCGTTGCATTACACACTCCTACATCTCTTCACACATCATGGTTCGCTGGCCACAAGAACGAAAAAGCTTTTTTCCATCCGGATGCTTTAGTCGTCTTCGTAGACGACAAAAAGAAATGACGGCGCAAGCTGCTGCCGCATGGATGCTTAAAGCCTTAGAGGAAGAGGGGACGCTTTACCAAGACGTCGCCGTTGCCAACATTATGCAGGCTTTTGGGGGCGACCTTGCTGGCATAAATGCCAAAGGAAACTCCTCGATTAATCCATCGGTCTTAAAAGCGTTTAACCAGCTTACCCCAACCGCTGTGTGGAGTCGTTCTGGGCGATTCTGGCGATGGCGAGCGGACTACGACGTTCCTGGCCGACAGCAGCCTTGATCGTCGGCGAAGCCCTTAGACAGTCCGGCGGTTTGCACCTAACTTGGGAGACATGAAATGATCCATTTGCGCGCCGCCGTTCTAGCGGCTACAGCCCTGATGCTTGCTCCGACGCAGACGGTGGCTCAGGAGACCATGGAAGCGGGGCCTTTCGATCCAAAAGCATTCCAACTCATGTTGAATGAGAAACTTGGCTCAAAAGCCGAGGGTGTAACTGTCTACAAAGCGGCTGCCTTTGCATCCGTCACAAGTGACGTCCAGAAGGCCGTAGAGGCCATTGGTAACACGACCGATTTTATTGCAGCGTCTCTCTGCTCGAAACCGTCACGTCCAACCAAGATTACACTTCATCTGACCGCCGGCTTTGACTTGGTATTTTCAGGTGAAACTGGCTCTGAAGTCGAATGGGATCTGGAGATCGTCTGTCCCCGGATGAAGTAGTGGGGGTCTCCTCTGTACCTGTGCCCCCTCAGTCACCCTGGGCGAACTACAGGGGGACCGAGAGGGGAGCGTTGACGGAAGGCTCTCAGGTAGGATCTCAGGTGTACCCTAAGGTTCCCTCTCAGGTGCTGTTCGCCACCCCTGCGGGAGGATGCTGTAAGACCTGTCCGCTCTTTCGTTAGTCTGTTGATCGACTTCTATACAAGCGCTTTGGAATATAGGAAAAGAAGCCTGCAGTGGCGCGGCGCAAGAACTAAGGAAAGCGATGCTCAATTCCGATGACTGGAAGTTAGCGGTCGAAGACGCGCGCTTCAGGCATAACGCTTTGGTTAGTCTAATCATTGCCTCAGACAATCAAGCTTTAGCGCTGATGCGACTTTTCCTGACCGTGGCTACCGCCACTGGTGCGGGTTTTGCGTCGGTAATCGTCCCTCACACTTTGATCCAGACCCCACTCGCGTGGTCGCTAGCAACCGCTACGCTAGCGATGGTTTATTCGGCTTGGCAGTGCTTCCGCGTAATCAGTCCTCGGATTATAAATCTTCCCGGTAGGGGTGCCGACTTCTGGCTCTGGGCGGCAGATGCCACCGGGACCCGTGAGGAAGTCTTCCGGCAATACCTCAAGGTCCTCGCTGAAAAGCACGAGATCAATAAATCTGTCAACGAAAGCCAAGCCTCAGCTCTGCGGTGGGCAAAGCTGGGCGGCATCCTGTCTCCCGTGGTTGCGCTGGTAGTCGGCGGATTGGCGGCAGTGATGCCGAATTTGCTTTAGCGTTCCCGCTTCGTTGGGACTTCGCTCTTTCGACTATCCCAATCGGTGGGAGGCGGCGGTGGGGGTGGGGGCGGCGGCGGTTCAGGCTCTTTTTCAGACATAGTCGGTGCCTCGGTCTCTTTCTGCCTAGATCCATAGCACGTTTGCTGGAGTCGTTCTCTCAAATTTGCCGCCTCTCCATCCGCGCCCTGGGTTGGCTGCGAGGTCAGTTCGCTTTAGACCGAGTTCCGGCTTTGGGCTACTGCCTCTACGCGCATCGTGCGGCCGTTACCGTCCCTCCTAGCGTGTCGCGCGGCGCGGTGCAGAGCGCGCATTAAGCTGGTCCTGAAGCCGCCCGTTGAGAACGATCATTTCCTTGAGCGCCTTCATTACGTCCCCTTTGTGGATAGCAACGAACTTGTCGGCTACGGCTTGAAGGGCAGCCCCTTGTCGGCTGTCCAGTGTCACAATGTGGTCCATGGCGATCACTCCGACGCTTCATGTCAGCAGTGAACAAAAAGAGAACAAGAATGTCAAGAGCGGATTGACCAAGCGAGGAATGAGTTCCTATTTTGGGACATGCCTGACACTGGTGGACGTCGAAAGCGCGGTGGCGAATGGAAACTCAGCAATGCCCATGAGATTGGGCAACTCGTGCTGGTCCGTTGCGGGCTGTGCAACGTCAAGCGTTGGTACCTGCCGGGTGACCTGACGGAAATCTTCGGGGACATCGAGGCTGAATTGGTGGGGAGCAAAATGAGCTGCAAACGGTGTGGCAAGAATGAGTACATGCACGCCGAGACGCAAAACCCATCGGCGCGAGAGCGGCAGGGCATTCGGATGACACGGCTCGCTGAAATAAGGACGGTGCGGCGTGTGGTCTGGAGGGAACAGGATTGACGGGCACTTGTGGCCGTGAGTCTCGGTCCCACATTGCCAAATCGTCCAAGCGGAAGGTAATCGTAACCTCCACACTACAGGCTTGCTGGAATGACTGATTCGGATGGAGAGAACGCGAGGGCTTACCTCGATAGCTTGCGGCGCGGCGACCTGTCGGCGCTGCTCCTGTATGCGCGGGTGGAGACAGGTGTCCAGCTAGGCGATTTCGGGAGCGGGCAATGGGTCGTAGTCGTGCACGCCCCGCAGCCTTTCGCGGAGGCCCTGTCCACTCTGTCGGACATCGACCGGAAGCGCATCGCCGAGGCGGCGGTTAGCAAGAAATCCGGCTCCGACTATCGCGCACCTGCTGACATTATCGTCAAGGTTGCCAGTGATCGCCTGGAAGGTCCGGTCACGCTTCTTCCCGACCTTGTCATCCACCGCGCGATGATGACGGCTGTTGCCACGGGGAAGGGCGGTATCCAGGAGGTGGACGACTACTACGTCGCCCGGCATTTCCGGCTGGTGGAGGGATGCGCGGCAGCGGGCATCAAGTACGAGAACCCGCACGAGAGCCTGTGGGACTTCTACCGCTTCTGGAAAGCGGAGGGTATGGATGCATACCAACCTCGGAGAGAATACGTCCGCAAGCTCTTCGCGGGGCCGTTGGCTGCCGCCGTGGGCCGCGTCCACAACCCGAGTCCCGTCGCGGAACGGGAGCCGACCGGATGGGAGCGCGTCGACCGTTCCCTTGCCAAGACCCGCACGCAATTCTCGACGGCCTCGGCGGAAGAGGACTGGCAGGCCATCGGATTGGTCTGCCGCGAGGTCCTGATCTCGCTCGGGCAAGCAGTCTACGTTGAAGGAACCCATGAGAGCGCCGACGGCGTGAAGCCGAGTCCTACGGATGCGAAGAGAATGCTGGAGGCCTATGTGAGGTACAGGCTGCCGGGGGATGGGTACAAAGAGGTGAGAACCCACGCTCGGGCCGCTGTTGACCTTGCTGTGCATTTGCAACACCGTCGCACGGCAACGCGGCAGTTGGCGGCTCTCTGCCTGGAGGCGACTTCGTCGGCTGTCTCTGTGGTGGCGATAATCGCGGGTCGAGGCGTCTAGGGCCACGCGAGGCGGTGACAGTGCGTGCGGCCCCTACAACAAAGACAACTGGCCATTTGTTGCTGTGCCCCCTTGCTGTGGAAACTTGATCTGCGTGGCCGGCTTTCCAACAATCACCAGGGCATCGTCCGGTGCCGTGCGCTGTAGCCGCCTTGCCTCGGACCATGGCTCGGTAAGCCACGTCTCGGTCTCCTCTTGCGTCCTGAGGATCACGGGCATGGCCTTCTCGTGAATCGGCTTGATGAGGGCGTTAGGTGCTGTCGTCATGAAGCCGTAAAGCTCGAAGTCGCCGGGACCGTCCTTGACCTTCCGAACCCCATGCCAAGGCGTCCATAGGCCAGCGAAGAAGAACAGCGGGCGGTCCTCGCCAAGGGCAAACCAGTAGTTCCTCTGCACGCCCGTCTCCGGGTCCTTGTCGCCCGGTGTGGGGCTGGGTTCTGCGAAGCTCGTCACGGGGACCACGCAACGATGCTCGACACCAACGTACTGCTGCCAGTGGCCGTATTGCGGATTGCGTATGTTGGTCGTGCCATAGTCTGCCTTACCCTTCACCCGCTCGGATGGGGTCGGCATTCCCCAAAGCAGGTTGGCAACCTCCCGCTCCCCGTCCAGCGCATTGCGGACCACCGGTCCAGGGCGGTTGGGATAGATGTCAATCGACGGCTCAAGGTTGCCTAAGATGTCCCGCAAGGTACCGGTCCATTGGCGGATGGCCTCTTGCGACGTGGTGAGATTATAGAGGTTGCACATGGCTGGTTCCTTAGGCGTGGCCTTCGCTGACTAATCCAGAGCCAAGGATCGGTTGCTGCCTAGCGTCGATGCCGACAATTACTCGCGTCAATCGGTGGACGAGATCAGCCAAATCTAGGATGCGCTGATCTTCTTCTCTCGTCGAATATGGCGAGACCAAGTTGCCATGCATCACGGAATTTCGCAGCTTCCTCCAAGCGCTGACATTCGCGGCTGTGACGGCGCCCCCCTGCCGAAGGTCCCCTAGGAAACTGGACACGGTCTTTGTTTCAGCTCTAGTTAATTCGTCAAGAATGCGCCTCTTCAGCCTCGCGTCGCCGTCCCAGGTCTGAGTGTGATCCCGAAGCGCGCTCAAGTCCTTCTCGACGAAGTCGGCCTTCAGTGGAATTGGCCCCATCAACAGCTTTGCAAGACCCTCTGCGACGCTCGCCAAAGTAAGGCAAAGCACCCAGCGCGATCCTTGTGTCGCTTGTATGACCTCTTCGTAAAGGCGTGTGATCAGATGCGGCTCGGAATTTGGATGCCCCCCTTCGTCACGCGTATTCGCAACATGTTCGAGCAATTTCCCGTAGAGGGTCCAGAAGTCCGGCTTTGATTCGAAGGGATTTCCATCCACCAATGAGGCAATGCCCGAGTCTATAAAACGCCTTGGAGACGGTCGCAGCCAGACCTGTGCTCTGCCATCTCCAAAGTTCCGCGCCACGAGGCGAGGAAAAATTAACTGACCCAGCAAGATTCGCAACGGCTCGCTCAGCCAATTCTCGATACATGGGTGCGGCAGCGCCTTGGACGACGTAGCCGTAACCCAGAGAGCGCTTCCGTCCTTCGTACGGAAGAACTCAATTTCGGAATCGAGAACCTGTACTGTTTGCTTGGCGAGCCGGCGACTATATTCGACCTCGACGTCATCAAGCGTGGTGACCGTAACCATCGCCTTCTCTACAGGCACCCGCACCTCAGGCTGAAAGACCAACTCCACGCTCGATAGTTGGGAAACCCATCGCCCGGACGCGCTAGTGAGAAGCGAGTCCAACTCGCCCCACAACTCCCAAATGCCCGTCTTCGTCTCTCCTAGCTGCGGATTTGTCCAGCCTGCTGCCCACTCAGTTCCCTGTATGTCCGTGGCAAAGAGGCGAAAGGTGTTGGAGGTATCGTAGGGATCTTTCTGCTGCTTAGCGAGCCGCTTGAACGCATCCGCACTGTCTGATGGTGTGGCATACATCCGATACTCAATTTCGGTGAAGCTCTTAATTACAATGCGACCTGAGCCGGCAAAGACCGGAGGTTCAAAGTCACCGCCGATCATCTTCATCGTCGGACAGTCGATTGTGATTGGAAGCGGTTTGAGCAGATGCCGCCAGCGATCTAGCGTCCGTATAGGCACTGGAGCGGATGCTGGGGTCAAGAAACCTCCTTCATGTCATTTGCTCGGCAGTTCTACGTCATTTCAGACAGTTCGGAAGGCCTCTCGATGTGTTCTTCTCCAAGTGCTTTCAGCATTGCCTCAGTCGCCACCTTCAGCCGCGCTTCTTCGCCGCCGTAGTTGTCCCCCGCACCACCCCCTGAGTGGCCCATGATCGACCGCTTGAGCTTCTCGGGGACCCAAGCGATCACCAGCAAGTCCTCCATGCGGTGCCGCAACGAGTGGGTGGTGACCTTCCTGTCCGTAACCGCAGCTCTGACGTGCTTTCCAAGCGCCGCCGAGGCTTTGTCGCCGCCACCTTCGTGACCGTAACGGGCAAACAGCATCTTCCTGTCACCCGCTGCTGTGACGGCTTCGCGCGCCGCCTGGAGGGCGTCACCAATCAGGGGGACCTTCCGGCGAGAGACCTCGGTCTTGACCCGGCGCTCGTCATGCCACTCAACGTCGATATGCGGATATTGGGCCTCCAGCATAACGTCACCGACCCGAAGGCCGGTAATCTCGGATAGACGGCAGCCGGTTCCTTCTAGGAGCCGCCAAATCTGTTGAAGGTCCTCGGCGGCGCGGTCAAGGACCCGCTCCCGCGTCGCGGCCAATTGCTCGGGTGTGAAGGGGAGCCTCTTTCGCTTGTCCGGCTCCCTACTGCTGTCGGCAACATCAAGTTTCTCAAATTGGTTCTTTGTGCCGGTTAGGTCGAACTCACGAATGCCATGGGCGATGATGGCGCGCACAACATTGAGGTATCGGTCGACAGTCGCGGCAGTCGGAATTTCCTTCAACATGGCGTCAACAACGGTTCTGGCGTCGGCGCGCTTCATGTCCGCCAGCACCGGGTCGTAGCCGAGTGCCGACTTCACATGCGCGACCACGCGCTCGGCTTGTTGCTCATCCCGCTTCTTCGATTTCTCTGAAGGATTGGTCTTGGTGAAGCGGTCCTTCAGATAGAGCCGCTTGGCATCCTCCAACGTGGGCGAGGGACCGACCGGCTTATTTGAGGAGGTCAGTAGCGTCAGCAGTGCCCGGTCCTCGTCAGAGACGCCAACGGGGTGGTCGGTCTCTTCGTCCCTCGGATAGCCTTTAGCGATCTGCTCAGCGACGACATCGCGAGCAATCCATTCCGATCGTTCCTCAGGATCATCAGGATCGCCGCTGCCGGCGCGATACGGGTTGAAGCCGAGGTCCCGAAGTCGCTTGGTTGCTTGGTCGAACAGTTCGCGCGCTGTGAGCTTCGCTGCCGGGGCCTTCACCCCATGCAACTCGTCCCACGCTTTCGCGAAGATTTGCTCTGCCTCGGCGTGGGTGGCGTCATACTGCTTGCGCACCTCGGCGTCGGTTTTGCCGAGGCGAAGCACCATCTCAGTCTTGCCAAGAATGCCTAGGAGTGCCTTGGGCACCTTCCTTCGATAGACCTTCCTATTGCCGCGCGGCTGGACATGTTCCAGTGCCATTTTCATCCTCGGTGTACCCCTCGGTGTACCTTTTGGTGTACCTCGGGGGACGTTGAAACCCTTGAGTTCCTTGATTTCTGGGGATAGTCGGGTGGAAACTGGTGCCCCCGGACGGAATCGAACCGCCGACCTTCGGTTTACAAAACCGCTGCTCTACCAGCTGAGCTACAAGGGCACGGCGCTCCGGTTAGCATATTTGTTGCGCCAGTAAAGACAAAACTCCGTTTTTCCCGGCATGCCGCATGGGCCGTCGGCGAGGGCATCCTGAAAACCGCCGGATTGCTTCCTACATCTAGGGAAGGGTGCAATCGCTTCGAGCAGGGGTGTCGCATGATCAGATTTGTCATCATTCTCCCGATCATCTTCGTGGCCTGGATGCTGCTGGTGAAGATCATCAGCGACGTGAAGAAGGCCAATGTCGACTGGATCGGCGTCACCACCATCATCGGCTTCATCGCGCTGGCGTTCTGGCTGCGCCATGTCACGGGGATGGGGTGAGGGAATAGGGGAATAGGGGAATAGGGGAATAGGGGAATAGGGGAATAGGGGGCGACGGGTCATTGGTGTCCGTGCCGTCGCCGCGCTGGCGTCAACGGCGTCCCACAAAAAATCTCCTCAACCTTTCGAACCTTTTGCTGCGCCGCGCCGACTGATGGTCAGAGGCGAATGGGTCGCCTCGATCAAAAGATCCAGGAGATCATCATGTTCAAGCGCACTCTTACCTCGGGCCTCGTCGCCATCTTCGTCGCCACCGGCGCGCTCGCCGGCACTGTCGGCACGTCGTCAGCCCACGGCATGCATGGCCATCATCATCACCACCACAACCATCACAAGAAGCACTTCAAGAAGTTCTGGTGGAAGCACTACAACCACCACCACAACCATCACCACAGGCACGGCAGGGTGATCATTTTCCTTTGATGGAGGGACCCAATTCCCCAAGAGGGCGGCTTCGGCCGCCCTTTTTGCGTTCGGCGATCACCTTGTGAAGTAGGGCGGCAAAGCTGCTGATCCCCGGCAAGCTACGGCATGCACACATTTCCAAGCAACTGCTCTTTGGCGATGGAGTGCATGGCAGCTTGGCGCATGAATTGCCTATGCGGCGCTGGTCCCGCTCCGTCTCGGCTTCGCCGAGCCACCGCTCCCCCGATCGACGGGGTAGAGGGAAGGCGCCAAGCTTTTGCCGTCAACGCTCGCCCAGCAACGCTCCTTACCTTTCCCTCCGGAGGGGGGAAAGGTAGCGCTGCGAAGCAGCGACGGATTGGGGGACCCACGCGGCAATCGGGCCTCGGGCCGATCAGTCACCCCAGTCATAGCGGGTATGTGCATGGCGTAGCCCCAGCAAATGGGGGAGATTGGCCGCATCAACGTCCTCTCCAACCTCTTCCAGTCGCCGTCAGCGTGGACCTCGGTCCATCCGATTTCCCGGATCTCAGAAAAATCAAAAAAAGTTCGAACCTTTTTCCTGGCTGCGACGACAGATGATCAAGAGGCGGATGGATCGCCTCGGTCAACGAAGCAAGGAGATCGTCATGTTCAAGAACACACTCGTTTCCGGCCTTATCGCCACCGCCGTCGCCGCCGCCACGCTGGCCGGCACCGTGCAGCCTTCGGCCGCCCACAGCCATCACCACAACCGCGAAATCGGCATCGGCATTGCTGCCGGCGTCGGCGGCTTCGTCCTCGGCAGCTTGCTCGCCCAGCCGCGCACCGTCTATGTCGACGAAGGCGGTGGCTCGTGGCATGTCCGCCGCTGCTACGATCGCTATGCCAGCTACGACGCGGACTCCGATACCTATCTCGGCCACGACGGATACCGCCACTATTGCCGTCTCTGAGGGGAGGACCCGTTCAGCAACAGAGGGGCCCATGCGAGCCCCTCTTCTGTTGTCTGGATGGTAGCGGTGCGTGCTCCATCGGCCGCTTCAGCGCAGAACTGAAGGGATTGGTCCGGCGACAGATCGGACAGTGTACAGAGATTTTCCGAGCGTCTATTCTGGACCGCGAAACGCGGGGAGAGACCCTTGGACGAGCAGGACCCCAGGGAAGACCTGGTCGAAACGGTTTTCCGCAACGGCACCGTCACCACCGTCGGCATCCTGCTGGCGTTTTCGCTGGGCTTCATCACCCATTGGGCCGCCAACCCGATCCCGTGGCAGACCTACCATCTTGTCGCCGTCCTGCCGATCCTGGCCGGCATTGCCTTGCAGATGCGGGCGCTCTCGCTGCTGCTCGACACGAAATGCCTGCAGCGGCGCATCTATGAACGCGCCAACCGCATCTTCATGGCCGGCCTGATATTCACCGCCTGCGGCGTCGGCATGGCCATCCTTCTCGATTTCTTTGATATCGCGACCAGGAGCGCGCTGCCCGGGGCGGGCTGATCAGTCGGCTCGCACGCCACCGATCATCCTGGTCACCTCGGCTGCCGCATCGCGCACCAGCGGGCCGATCTCGGCCAGCCGCTCCGGCGTCACCCGCACCGTCGGCCCTGACACGGAAACGCCGCCGATCGGCTCGCCGAATTCGTTGAAGATGGCGGCTGCCACGCAACGCATGCCGGGGTGCCGCTCCTCGTCGTCGACCGACCAGCCGCGCTGCTTGATCCGCGCCAGATCGTGGGCAAGCGCCGAAATGTCGGACAGCGTCCTGTCGGTGAAGCGCTGCAGGCCTGCCTTGCGCAGGATGGTTCCGACGCGCTCCGGCTCGAGATGCGCCAGCACCGCCTTGCCGATGCCCGACGCATGGAAGGGGCTGCGCGTGCCCGGCCGGAAGAAGGCGCGGATCGCCTGATGCGTCTCGACCTGGCTGACGAAGACCACGCAATCGTCCTCGGCGACGCCGAGATTGGCGGTCTCGCCGGTTCTCTCCATCAGCTCCTGCATGACGACACGCGCGCGGTCGACCAGCTTGCGGCGGCGCAGGAAGGCCGCGCCCATACGGTAGGTCTCGACGCCGATCGACCACAACTGGTCTGATGTGTCGAATTCGACCATTCCGTGGTTTTGCAGCGTCGTCAGCATGCGGTAGGCGGTGGAGGCGGCAAGCCCGCTCTGCGCCGATATTTCGCTCAGCGACAGGCCGCTGCCTTCCGCGACAATGGCCAGGATTCTCAGCGCCCGATCGAGCGACTGCACCGAACTGGCCTCCGAAGGCCCATTGAAAGCGCGCGGCCGGCCGCGCTGGCGTTTTTCCGTGGTTTCCATGGCGTCATTCTCGACCGATTTCGCCAAATGCACAATGAAAAAATTTTTCACTGATATCGCCGGCCGAATTGCTGGAAAACGGAAAATCCAACAAAATCAGCGCATAGCCGTCGTTTTCTAGAAATGAAAAAATATTCTGAAAAAATTGAAAAATAGCCGGCGTGCTGGCATCCTCAGCCAATCCAACAATGACAAACCCCGTGGAGGGCTGGAAAATGGCCAGGATGCGCGCTGTCGATGCCGCGGTTCTCGTTATCGAAAAGGAAGGCATTTCCTGCGCTTTCGGCGTGCCTGGCGCGGCGATCAATCCGTTCTATTCGGCGCTGAAGGCGAGGGGAACGATCCGCCACGTGCTTGCCCGTCACGTCGAGGGCGCCTCGCACATGGCGGAAGGCTTTACCCGGGCCAAGGCAGGCAATATCGGCCTGTGCATCGGCACTTCGGGTCCGGCCGGCACCGACATGATCACCGGGCTCTATTCGGCCGCCGCTGATTCCATTCCGATCCTGTGCATCACCGGCCAGGCGCCGCGGGCGCGGCTGAACAAGGAGGATTTCCAGGCCGTCGACATATCAGCCATTGCCGCGCCGGTCGCCAAATGGGCGGTCACGGTCATGGAGCCCTATCTCGTCCCCATGGCGCTGCAGAAGGCCTTTCACCTGATGCGCTCGTCGCGGCCGGGTCCGGTGCTGATCGACCTGCCGGTCGATGTCCAGCTGGCCGAGATCGAATTCGACATCGATGCCTATGAGCCGTTGACGCCGTTCAAGCCGGCCATGACGCGCGCCCAGGCCGAAAAGGCGTTGACGATGCTCAACGCCGCCGAAAAGCCGCTGATCGTCGCCGGCGGCGGCATCATAAACGCCGATGCGTCGGACCTGCTGATCGAATTCGCGGAAATTTCAGGCGTGCCGGTCATCCCGACCTTGATGGGCTGGGGCGCGATCCCCGACGACCACCGGCTGATGGCCGGCATGTGCGGGCTGCAGACCTCGCACCGCTATGGCAATGCGACGATGCTGGAAGCCGATTTCGTCTTCGGCATCGGCAACCGCTGGGCCAACCGTCACACCGGCTCCGTCGATGTCTATACCAAGGGCAAAAAATTCATCCATGTCGACATCGAGCCGACGCAGATCGGCCGTGTCTTCGCGCCGGATCTCGGCGTCGTTTCGGATGCTGGTGCTGCGCTGAAGATGCTGCTCGACGTCGCCACCGAGTGGAAGACGGCAGGCAGACTGCGCGACTGGTCCGGCTGGGCGAAGGAATGCCAGGCTCGCAAGAAGACGATGAAGCGCAAGACGCATTTCGACCAGGTGCCGCTGAAGCCGCAGCGTGTCTATGAGGAGATGAACAAGGCGTTCGGCCGCGACGTCACCTACGTCACCACGATCGGCCTGTCGCAGATCGCCGGCGCGCAGTTCCTGCATGTCTACAAGCCGCGCAACTGGATCAATTGCGGCCAGGCCGGCCCGCTCGGCTGGACCTTGCCGGCTGCCCTTGGCGTGCGCGCCGCCGATCCCGACCGGACCATCGTGGCGCTGTCGGGCGACTATGATTTCCAGTTCATGATCGAGGAACTGGCGGTCGGCGCCCAGCACAAGCTGCCCTATCTCCATGTCGTGGTGAACAACGCCTATCTCGGCCTGATCCGCCAGGCGCAGCGCGGCTTTTCGATGGACTTCGAGGTCGACCTTGCCTTCGAGAACATCAACCGGGCAGGCGATCCCGAGGCCGGCTACGGCGTCGACCATGTTGCCGTCGCCGAGGCGATGGGCTGCAAGGCGGTCAGGGTGCGCAAGCCGGAAGAGTTCGCCGGTGCCTTCAAGGAGGCGCAGCGGTTGATGAAAGAACACCGGGTTCCGGTTGTCCTCGAATTCATCCTCGAACGCGTCACCAACATCTCGATGGGCACCGAGATCGACAAGATCACCGAATTCGAGGACCTTGCCGAGAGCCACGAAGATGCGCCGACGTCGATCGTCATGCTGGATTAGGCTTGGCGGAGAAAAGGAGAAAAAGAATGCCGCGTTTTTCAGCCAATCTTTCGATGCTCTTTGGCGAGCATGAGTTCCTCGACCGTTTCGATGCCGCCGCCCGCGCGGGGTTCAAGGGTGTCGAATATATCGGCCCCTATGACCATGCGCCCGATGCCGTCGCCGCCCGGCTGAAGAAGAACGGCCTGACGCAGGTGCTTTTCAACCTGCCGGCCGGCGACTGGGGCAAGGGCGAGCGCGGCATTGCCGTGCTGCCGGACCGCGTGCCGGAATTCCGCCAGGGCATCGCCAAGGCGATCACCTACGCGCAGGCGCTCGGCTGCCAGCAGGTCAATTGCCTGGCCGGCATCGCGCCCGCCGGCGCCGACCGCAAGGTGCTGGAGGACGTCTTTGCCGAAAACCTCGCCTTCGCGGCGGAAAAGCTGGAGCAGGCCGGCATCAGGCTGCTGATCGAGCCGATCAACACGCAAGATATCCCGGGCTTCTTTCTCAACTATTCCGACCAGGCGCTGGCGCTTATCGACCGTGTCGGGTCGAAGAACCTGTTCCTGCAATATGACATCTATCACATGCAGATCATGGAGGGGGATCTCGCCCGTACCATCGAGGCAAACCTCGACCGCATCGCGCATATCCAGCTTGCGGACAATCCAGGCCGTCACGAGCCGGGGACGGGCGAGATCAATTTTCCCTTCCTGTACGAGCACATCGACCGCATCGGCTATTCCGGGTGGATCGGGGCGGAATACAAGCCGAAGGCCGGGACGGAGGCTGGGCTGGGGTGGTTTCAAGCATTAGCCAGGCAGGGAAGTGCTGCGGCCTAGCCAACGCCGCGCCCCCTCATCCGGCCCTTCGGGCCACCTTCTCCCCGGTGGGGAGAAGAGACAGGCACCAACGTCGGCTTCTCTTCTCCCCTCGGGGGAAGATGGCCGCGCTAGCGGCCGGATGAGGGGGCGTTTCACACAAGCAACTGGAGAACCAAAATGGAAACCATCGGCTTCATCGGCCTCGGCATCATGGGCGCACCGATGGCGGGGCACCTGTTGGACGCGGGCTACAGGGTCATAGCCAGCGACCATCGATCGAAACTCTCAGCCGATCTCGTCGCCAAGGGCCTAACGTCAGTCACCGGCCATGCTGCCGTGGCGAAGGCCGCCGACATCATCATTCTGATGGTGCCCGACACACCGCAGGTCGCCGATGTGCTGTTTCACGAGAACGGCGTCGCGTCCGGTCTGACCAAAGGCAAGCTGGTCATCGACATGAGCTCGATCTCACCGATCGAGACCAAGATTTTTGCCAGGAAAATCAATGATCTAGGCTGCGACTATCTCGACGCGCCGGTCTCGGGCGGCGAGGTTGGCGCCAAGGCGGCGTCGCTCACCATCATGGTCGGCGGCGAGGAAAAACCCTTCGAGCGCGCCAAGCCCGTGTTCGAGAAGATGGGCAAGAACATCACCCTGGTCGGGCCCAACGGCGTTGGCCAGACCACCAAGGTGGCCAACCAGATCGTCGTTGCGCTGACCATTGAAGCCGTCGCCGAAGCGCTTGTTTTTGCTTCGAAAGCCGGCGCGGATCCGGCCAAGGTCAGGCAGGCGCTGATGGGCGGGCTGGCGGCTTCGCGCATTCTGGAAGTGCATGGCGAGCGTATGGTCAAGCGCACCTTCGCCCCGGGTTTTCGGATCGAACTGCACCAGAAGGATCTGAACCTCGCGCTGGAGGGCGCGAAAGCGCTCGGCGTGTCGCTGCCCAACACGTCGACCACGCAGCAGCTGTTCAACGCCTGCGCGGCCAATGGCGGCGCCAAGGAGGATCATTCGGCCCTGGTCAGGGCGCTGGAGAGGATGGCCGATTTCGAGGTCGGCAGCGAGGCTGCCGGCACCCGGGGCAAAGCGGCATAGGTCAGGAGAGGGCGGCGCAACGTTCCCAAGCCGCCAACTCCTGGCCCATCGAAGAACGGGTTCCGGCGTCTGTCGGGACCCGTTTCTCGTCGAGATGGTTTTTTGGCTTAGCCGCGCTTCAAAAATGCCCGTGCCACGTAAAGGCTGATCGCTGCGGCATTCGATACGTTGAGCGAATGGATGGCGCCGGGCATGTCGAGCCGCGCCAGCGTGGTCACCGTCTCGCGGGTCTTCTGGCGCAGGCCCTTGCCCTCGGCGCCCAGCACCAGTGCGATCTTTTCTCCGGCAAAGCTCTTTTCGAGTTCGGCCGGCGCGTCCGAATCAAGCCCGATGGTGCGAAAGCCGGCCTCGTGCAGCTGGCCGAGCGCTTCGGCGAGGTTCTTCACCTCGATCTGGTCGATGTGCTCCAGCGCGCCCGAGGCGGATTTCGCCAGCACGCCCGATTCCTGCGGGCTGTGGCGGGCCGTGGTGATCAGCGCGCCGGCGCCGAAGGCGACCGCCGAGCGCAGGATGGCGCCGACATTGTGCGGGTCGGTGATCTGGTCGAGCACCAGCACCAGCTTCGCGTCACCAAGCGCATCGAGCCGCTTGGCTTTAAGCGGCTCGGCCTCGATCAGCACACCCTGATGCACGGCATCCGACCCGGTGATCTTGTCGATATCCCTGGGTTCGACCAGTTCCGTCTTGAAGGGCAGGGCGGCGAGATCGGCGATTTCGAGGCGCTCGGCCGCATTGCGCGTCACCAGCATCTTCCTGATCTTGCGGCGCGGATTGTCGAGTGCGGCGCGAACCGTGTGCAGGCCGTAGAGCCGCACCAGTCCGTCCGCGGCATTTTCGCCCGGCGGAACCGGCTGTCGAGGCCGGAACGCCGGCGCGCCGCCGCTTTTCTCGTCGCGATAGGCGCGGCGCAGCTTGGCGTAATGGGTGTCTTTGGGGGTGTTGGTTTTATCGCTCATGGCTGGCTTCTATAGCGGTGTCCTCCGGCCAAGGATATGGCCCGCCGTCACAGCCGGCGAACAACATCGAAAAACGCTGGCTGCGCGGTTGACACCCAATGGCCTTGCCGCCATAAGGCGCTGCGCTGGTTTCGGAGAACACATAACTCGGGTCCGGATCGGCGTGAATGCCTCGTTGCATGGCTCCGGCGGCAGACTGGAGAGGTGCCCGAGTGGTTAAAGGGGACGGACTGTAAATCCGTTAGCTTAGCTTACGTTGGTTCGAATCCAACCCTCTCCACCACTGCCGGCCCGGAAGCCTGAAACGCGACAAGAATCGGACCGAAAAGTGCATGGCGCTTTTCGGATGAATCCGGTACTTCAGGTAAGGCGCGGGTATAGCTCAGTGGTAGAGCAGCAGCCTTCCAAGCTGAATATGCGGGTTCGATTCCCGCTACCCGCTCCAGACACTCATCCCATCACCGGCAAGCCGAAGCACTGCGCACGAAGCGCAGCGCTCCAATTGTCGTGGCTGCGCCGCGTCAGCTGTTGAACGCGGATGCGACCTGGTGCTGCTGCGGCACCTGGCCGTTCGGCGTCAGCTTGTCGACGATGCCGGGCAGGGCGGTGGACAGTTGCTTGAGCAGTTCCTGCTCGTCCAGTCCGGTCCGTTGCGCGATCTCGCGGATGATCTGCGGTCCGATCGCGGCGCCAAGATCGTTGGCGTTGATCGACTGGTTCTGGCCGGTTCCGACCCAGGAGTCCGCGGTGTTGCCGTGACCGGCGTCCCGGAGCTTTTCGAGCAGTCCGCCCAGGCCGCCCAGCAGGCCACCGTCGGCGGATGTGGTTTCCGTCGGGACGGGGGCGGTCGGAGCGGGCACGGGAGACTGTTCCGGTTCTTCGGCACTTCTGCCGCTCAGCATCTTGCCGACCAGCAATGCGCCGAGTGCGATCATCAGGGGTTTGGTGATGTTGCCGCCGGGAACGGCGTTGTCAAAAAGTCCCATCGTGGATCCTCCATAGCGACCAAGGCCCGACCCCTCCTCAACAATGAAGCATTCGGGCGGAATTTCAAGCTGGCTTGAGGTTTTGACAATCATATGAAAATGTTCGGCTGGCGAGGGGATGGAGAGGAAAAAATGGGTATCATCAGCTGGATCATTCTCGGCGTGGTCGCCGGCTTCATAGGCAGCAAGATCGTCAACAAGACCGGCCAGGGTGTCATAATGGATATCGTGCTGGGCATCGTCGGCGCCATTGTCGGCGGGCTGATCTTCAGTGCCTTCGGCGCATCTGGCGTCACCGGTCTCAACATCTACAGCCTGATCGTTGCCGTCATCGGGGCGGTGGTTGTTCTGTGGGCCTACCATCAGTTCAGCGCAAGGCGGACGCTTTAGGCGCCTGCGGATCGTCTGAGGTTTCGAGTTTCTGAAGGCAAGACCGGCTTCAGGCCGGTATGCCCGGCAGTGGCTTGCCTATGGCATCGGGGCGGCGAAAACAAAGATCGGCGTTCCCGCAATGAAACGAGGCTAGGCGACGACGGCCAACCGGCGCTGGCGCTGATCCAGCGACACGATGGTCAGTCCGCTGCCGACGACCAGCAGGATGCCACAGACCGCCAATGTGTTGGGGAATTGCCCGAACACCAGCAGGCCCGAAATGACCGCCCAGACGGTGAAGCAATAGTAGAACGGCGCCACGGCGCTGGTCGGTCCGACGCGATAGGCCATGAAGATGAAGAAGTGGCCGAAGATCAGGAAGAATCCAGCACCTGCCATCAGCAGCAGGTGATGCGCCCCGGGCATGACCCAGCGCTCGGAAACAAGATGCGCGGCGCCGGCGCCGATCAGCACCACCACGACGGCGGAAATCGCCACGATCATCCCCGGCACCTCGGCCGAGACCCGCCGGCCGGCTAGGTCGCGCGCCGCTGCAAGGGCTGCGTTGCCGAGCGCCAGCAGGGCATAGACCGAAATGCCTTGCATGGTCGGCTGTGCCACCATCAGCGCGCCGACGAAGCCGAGCCCGATCAGCGCCATGCGCCGGCCGCCGATCCGCTCGCCAAACAGGATCGAGGAGCCAACCAGCATCAAGAGCGGCGTGATCTGGCCGAGCGCGGTGGAATCGGCGATCTGCATGTTGGCGAGCGCGACCACATAGCAAAGGATCGCCGCCAGTTCGAGCACGTTCCGGCTCAGGACGCGCTTGTCGAAGATCAGCGGGATCTGCTTGCCGTAGCCCAGCGCGAACAGCAGCGGGAAGCCCCAGAGGGCCGCCGCGGCACCCCGCAGAAACAGCACCTCATAAGACGGCAGGCCCGCCGTCGCGAGCTTCATCATCGTGTCGTTGACGAGATACGACCCCGTCGAGACGATCATGAACAGCGGGCCGCGGATAGAGGCAGGGATGAAATGCATCCGGCCACAAGATCAGAGGCGGATGGCGGCGGCAATGGTCCATGGCCTGGCCATGATTCAGACAGGGCTGGGCAAGCAAGCCGGCGCTTTCGCGGCCTCGATCGGTCGGCCCGCTACCCCTTCATTTTGCCCGGAGCCTTCCTATATCAGCGCCACATCCCCGCAATCGGATCGATGGTTCGGACTGAGTGAGACGGCACCCGGCCAAAAGACGCTTGTGTTTTTTGGCCTTTGTCGCTAATCGCCCCGCATTCGACTGAACTGAAGGTCTTCGACCGAACTGAAGATCCGGGCCGTCCAAGGAAAGAGACAATGGCAAAAGGTAAATTCGAGCGTAACAAGCCTCACGTGAACATCGGCACGATTGGCCACGTCGACCATGGCAAGACGTCGCTGACGGCGGCGATCACCAAGTATTTTGGCGAATACAAGCGCTACGACCAGATCGACGCTGCCCCTGAAGAGAAGGCGCGCGGCATCACGATCTCGACGGCTCACGTCGAATACGAGACGGCCAACCGCCACTACGCTCACGTCGACTGCCCCGGCCACGCCGACTATGTGAAGAACATGATCACCGGCGCCGCGCAGATGGACGGCGCGATCCTGGTCGTGTCGGCTGCCGACGGCCCGATGCCGCAGACCCGCGAGCACATCCTGCTGGCCCGTCAGGTCGGCGTGCCGTCGATCGTGGTGTTCCTGAACAAGGTCGACCAGGTCGACGACGCCGAGCTGCTCGAACTGGTCGAGCTCGAGGTTCGCGAGCTTCTGACCAAGAACGAATTCCCCGGCGACGACATTCCGATCGTCAAGGGTTCGGCTCTGGCTGCTCTCGAAGACTCGGACAAGAAGATCGGTGAAGACGCGATCCGCGAGCTGATGGCTGCGGTCGATGCCTACATCCCGACGCCGGTCCGTCCGCTCGACAAGCCGTTCCTGATGCCGATCGAAGACGTGTTCTCGATCTCGGGCCGCGGCACGGTNGTGACNGGCCGCGTCGAGCGCGGCGTGGTCAAGGTCGGCGAGGAACTCGANATCATCGGCATCCGTCCGACGACCAAGACGACCTGCACGGGCGTGGAAATGTTCCGCAAGCTGCTCGATCAGGGCCAGGCTGGCGACAACATCGGCGCGCTGCTGCGCGGCGTTGATCGTGAAGGTGTCGAGCGCGGCCAGGTTCTGGCCAAGCC
>NZ_AZUV01000040.1:0-36728 GCF_000513875.1 Mesorhizobium sp. WSM1293
GTTCCCCTCGACAGATACACACCTTCGCCGCGCTCCTTCAGCGAGGCCGTCGAAGCCTTCGACTACCCACAGGGCGCCATCGTTCGCAAGGTTCAGAAAGAGGGCCGCGTCGCCTTGTGCGGCTACATCCTGCGCCTCTCCAAGGCATTTGGCGGAAAGGCCGTGGCCTTCATCCCCACCACCAAGGACGGCGTCTTCCAAGCCTTCTTCAGACATCAGAAAATAGAAACAGTCGACCTCAACCTCAGCAGACGATAAGTGACAAAACTGTTCGCGATGTCTCCGCACACCTGTTCGCGATGTCCCCGGTCCAAACAGGGGGGAGATCGGATGTCGCGGCGACTTTCGCCAATCGCAGGCGTAACAAGGGGCGGCGTTGTCGGTGGAGCTGCCAATCTGCCCACTTGAGGGGGAGATGTCCGGCAGGACAGAGGGGGGCGTCGTAGAACGCCGACCTCAAGAAGCCGTTGCTGCGAAACTTGCCCCTAGTGCAGCACAAACTCCCCATCCACCTTGCGCCATTCGTTCGGCGCGATCAGCTTCTGATGCGTATAGCTGATCGAATGCAGCGGCCCGTCCAGCTTGGCCTTCCAGAATTCGATGAACTTGATCAGCACCGGAAACTTCGGCGCGAGATCGTAGTCCTGCCAGATGAAGCTCTGCAGCAGATGCGGGTGATCGGGAAAGTGATAAAGAATCTTGGCAGTGGTCAAGCCATAGCCTTTGAGCATCAGGTCCATTTCGGCATGGTCGCGCATGACGGTCCCCAGGTTGATTCGCCTGTCCTCCCACGGCTGATTGTGCGCGCCGCTGATTAACCGTCTATTGATTTTTTCTTCATCTGAACCGGCTTTAGCATGCGAAAACATGCAGTTAGCAGCGCACCTCTTCGAGTGCTGACAGCCCTGGAGAAGCCCCCTGCGGCATCCCGCCGCGCGAATCCAACGTCTAATGTTGCCGTAACGGCGGAACTGGTAATAATGCCGCCGAATTCGCGGCCGTGTCGCCGCGATCCCGCCGGCATTTCAAGCCGGCGATTGGTTCGGGAGGAAAGTCAGGAATGTCCGAGGTTCATGTCCATCGCGTCCAGCCGGCGTGGAAGAAAAACGCGCTGATCGACAATGACACCTACCTGAAATGGTATGCCGACAGCGTCAAGAACCCGGACAAATTCTGGGGCAAGCACGGCAAGCGCATCGACTGGTTCAAGCCGTTCAGCAAGGTCAAGAACACCTCCTTCGACGGCAAGGTCTCGATTAAATGGTTCGAGGACGGACTGACCAACGTTTCCTACAACTGCATCGACCGGCATCTGAAGAAGTGCGGCAACCAGACCGCCATCATTTGGGAAGGCGACAATCCCTACGACGACAAGAAGGTCACCTATAACGAGCTCTACGAGCATGTCTGCCGGCTCGCCAATGTGATGAAGAAACACGGCGTCAAGAAAGGCGATCGAGTCACCATCTACATGCCGATGATCCCGGAAGCCGCCTATGCGATGCTGGCCTGCACGCGCATCGGCGCCGTCCATTCGATCGTCTTCGGCGGTTTCTCGCCGGATGCGCTGGCCGGCCGCATCGACGACTGCAAGTCGACCTTCGTTATCACGGCTGACGAAGGCCTGCGCGGCGGCAAGCCGATCCCTTTGAAGGAAAACACCGACAGGGCGATCGAGATCGCCGCGAAAGCCGGAACGAAAGTCGAAAAGGTGGTGGTCGTGCGCCGCACCGGCGGCAAGACCGGCTGGGTTTCAGCCCGCGACGTCTGGTATCACGACGAGATCGCGACGGTGAAAGCCGAATGCAAGCCCGAGAAGATGAAGGCCGAGGACCCGCTGTTCATTCTCTACACGTCGGGTTCGACCGGCAAGCCGAAGGGCGTGCTGCACACCACCGCCGGCTATCTCGTCTACGTCTCGATGACCCACCAATATGTCTTCGACTACCATGACGGCGACATCTACTGGTGCACCGCCGATGTCGGCTGGGTAACCGGCCACAGCTACATCGTCTACGGCCCGCTCGCCAACGGCGCCACCACGCTGATGTTCGAAGGCGTGCCGAACTATCCGTCGCAGTCGCGCTTCTGGGAAGTCATCGACAAGCACAAGGTCAATATCTTCTACACCGCGCCGACGGCGTTGCGCGCGCTGATGGGCGCCGGCGATGCGCACGTGAAGAAGACGTCGCGCAAATCGCTGCGCGTGCTGGGTTCGGTCGGCGAGCCGATCAACCCGGAAGCCTGGGAGTGGTATTTCAACGTCGTCGGCAACGGCAAGGTGCCGATCGTCGACACCTGGTGGCAGACCGAGACCGGCGGCATCCTGATCACGCCGCTGCCAGGTGCGACCGACCTCAAGGCGGGTTCGGCGACGCGGCCTTTCTTCGGCATCAAGCCGCAGCTGGTCGACGGCGAGGGCAAGGTGCTGGAAGGTGCGGCCGACGGCAATCTGTGCATCACAGATTCCTGGCCGGGCCAGATGCGCACCGTCTATGGCGATCACGACCGCTTCGTGCAGACCTATTTTTCGACCTACAAGGGCAAGTACTTCACCGGTGACGGCTGCCGCCGCGACGCCGACGGCTATTACTGGATCACCGGCCGCGTCGACGACGTCATCAACGTCTCCGGCCACCGCATGGGCACGGCCGAAGTCGAATCGGCGCTGGTCAGCCATGAGAAGGTTTCCGAGGCCGCGGTCGTGGGCTATCCGCACGACATCAAGGGCCAGGGCATCTACAGCTACGTCACCTTGATGAAGGGTGCCGAACCGACCGAAGAGCTGCGCAAGGAGCTTGTTGCCCATGTCCGCAAGGAGATCGGCGCCATCGCTTCGCCCGACAAGATCCAGTTCGCGCCGGGCCTGCCGAAGACGCGTTCCGGCAAGATCATGCGTCGCATCCTGCGCAAGATCGCCGAGGACGATTTTTCTGCCCTGGGTGACACCTCGACGCTGGCCGACCCGGCCGTCGTCGATGATCTGGTCGCCAACCGGCAGAACAAGAAGAGCTGATGCAGGCCGCGCTGGGCACTGTCAGCGAACTCTGGCGCTATCCGGCGAGTTCGCTTGCCGGCGAGCGCCTGAAAACAATCTCGGTCGACGTCGAGAGCATCGACGGCGACCGCCTGTTCGGCCTTGTCGACGTGTCCGACAACGAGATCGCACGACCGGACCGCGACGCGAAATGGCACAAGGTGCCGCGCATCCGCACCCGGCTGTCGCCGACCCTGGAACTCGAGATTGCCGTTCCCGAGGGCGACTGGCTGGCCGCGCCAAGCATCGAGAGCGACCGCGCGGTGTCGGCCTATCTCGGCTTCGAGGCCTCGCTCCGTCCGTTTCGCCGCGAGAATACCGGGCCTGACTATGCCGGCCCGCTGACCGCGGAGCGCTACCGCAAGGCGCCGATTCATCTATTGACCACGGCTTCGCTGGCACGCCTGAAAGCATTGCACCCGGAAGGGGTCGCCGACCCGCGCCGCTTCCGCCCCAACATCGTTGTCGACATGGCGGCGATCGAAGGCTCGTTTCCCGAAACGGAATGGATCGGCCGCAAGCTTGCCGTCGGCGATCTCCTGCTGACCATCTCGGAACCCTGCCGCCGCTGCGGTTTCACCATTGTCGCCCAGGATGGCTTCGACCATGATCCGGCGATCCTGCGCAACCTGGTCCGTCACAACGCCCATAACCTCGGCGTCTATTGCACGGTCGACAGGCCGGCGCGCGTCGAAGTCGGCGACGCGATGCGCTTCCTGTAAGCTATCGATACAGATCCGCCCGTGTCGGCGGCAGGCCGCTTGGACCGCGCGCGCGCTTGGTCACGACGGTCTGGAAAATCTGTGCCGATGCGCGCTCGAAGGTGATCGAACAGCCCGTCAGGTAAAGCAGCCATAGCCGCGCCCTGGCCTCGCCCACGTCGGCGATTGCCTCATCGAAGCGGGCCTGCAGCCGCTCGGCCCACAGCCTGCAGGTGCGGGCATAGTGCTCGCGCAGGTTCTCGACATCGTAGACGAGAAAACCATGCGCCTCGAGATTGCCTGTTGTCATGCCGATGGTGTCGAGTTCGCCGCCGGGAAAGATATATTTGAGCAGCGCCTTGAACTCCGGCCCCTTGCGCAAGGTCTTCTTGATGTCGCCCTTGCTGCGCCGGGTGATGGCGTGGTGCAGATAGATGCCGCCCGGCTTCAGCAGGCGATGAATGGTCTTGAAATAAGTCGCATGGTTGGCGAGCCCGAGATGTTCGAACATGCCGATCGACGAGATCTTGTCGAAGCTGCCGGTGAGTTCCGCATAGGATTTGATCTCGATGGTGATGCGGTCCTCCAGCCCCTCGGCGCGAATGCGTTCGCGGGCCAGCTCGGTCTGCGCCTGCGACAGCGACACACCGTGGCCGACGACGCCGTAGTTCTTCGCCGCATGGATCAGCATGGCGCCCCAGCCGCAACCGATGTCGAGCAGTCGTTCGCCCGGTTTCAGCCGGAGCTTGCGGCAGATGTGGTCGAGCTTGTCGACCTGCGCCTGGTCGATGCCATTGGCGAAATCCTTGAAGTAGCCGCAGCTATAGACCATGCGCTCGTCGAGAAAGAGCCGGTAGAAGGCGTTCGAGATGTCATAGTGATGCTGGATCGCCTCCTGGCTCGAACCGCTGACATAGGGATTGCGCCCCGACAGATCGGTCCGCGCGCTCATCTGCTTGCGTGCCAAAAGCACGGAAGGCAGGTCGCGCAGGATCGCCATTTTCGGCAGCGACTTGAGCTTGGTTCTGAGCTTGCCTTGCGACGGCAGGGCATAAAAATCGAAGATCGTCCCGTCTTCGATGTCGATGGTCTTGGAAATCCACATCTCGATCAGCGTCGACAGGGACGGTCGCTTCACGATCTGCCAGACGATGTCCTGGTCGTTGATGGTGAGCACCGGACCAGTGGCGGGGCCTATCCGCTCCCCGGTCCACAGCCTGACCGCAAAACCCGGCTTCAATGTTTCGATCACCGTTCGAACGATGCGAGCGGCCTTTTCGGCTGCCTCCATGCGATTCCTCCGAATGCTGGCTCCGGGGCAGAAGTTTGCCCGGTCGGCCTGGCAATCGCAAGCCGGCCCGCACCAGGCCCGCCCGTTGGTTAATTTCAGACCTGCACCTTGTCTTTTGCTGCAATGCACCCCATCATGAGTATGTGTTCAACAAATCGAAAGGAGGTGATCCGATGTCGAGTGATTTCGTTTTCCAGAACGTGGCCTCAGCGGATTGCACTTTCGGGAAGCAGTCTTCCCGTTAAGGCGCGAAATGCGCGGCGGCTGACCTGATAGGTCATCGCTATGGGCCGCGCCACGGACGGAAACACGGAAGGCCGCCGGCTTCGAAAGAAGCGGCGGCCTTTTCCGTTTGCGGACCAGACTACTGGGTCAATGCGACCTTTTCGGTGTTGCGAATGATTTCCTGAAAGGCGTCGTCCAATTCGGCTCCGGTGGACACGTCGAAGAAATGCCTCTTGGCGGCGGAGGTATCCTTCGACGAACAATCCTTCAGCACCGCCTTTGCCTGGTCCCGCTCGGTTGTCGACATATCCTTGTCGTCCAGATCGAAGCCGATGGTGAAAATCTCGATGCCGTCGTTTTTCATGTTGTCGCACAGCGTTTCGGCGTTGCCGCGCGCAAGGGTGCCCTGCCTGTTGTAGCTGTCCCCAGCACCGGCGAAGGCCGTATTGAACTGGCCATCGGTCATCAGGATCGCGACCTTGGCGATCTTCTTCGGATCGGCATCCGAGGCACCCTTGCCAAGACCGGCATTCCTGATCGCAGTGCGCCATTGCGGCGACAGCATATAATAGGTCCACTGAATGGCGATCGCGCCGGCCGTAAACCCATTGGCCCGGAAGTCCTCGATCGATCCAAGCAAGGCATCGGAATCGGCGGTCAGCGGGATCACTTTCGCATCAGGACACCTGTTCATGTCCCCGTCACCGAGATGATCGTCCCGGTTGACCAGGGCATAGTATTTCTTGCCGTTCCCGTCGGTGCGGACAGTATCCGGGCCGTCGGCGCTCATATCCGCGTTGCCGTTCTTGTCCTTGCGCTCGGTGGCGCAATTGTCGGGGCGTGGCATCGCCGCGCCGACAATGGAGATGTAGTCGCTGAAGGACGGCAGCAGATTTTTGCCCGTCTTGGCGACGAGAAGCGGACTGCCGGCGACGGGTGGGAGCTCAGTGCTGGCTTGTTTTTCGGCATAGACGTTTTCCGCCAGCTTGCCGGCGTTGACGCCAGATGCGTAAGGCACAATCGCGACGCGGATGCGGGGGTTCTGCGGATCCTGTTTCTGCAGCATCGTCTGGACGGCGTTTTTTGCAGCTGTTTTCAGATCGCCGATTTTGTCGACCTTGCCGCGCTTGGCCATCGACCCCGTTATGTCGAGCATCATCGCCACTTCGACGGTCTTGTCCGAATAGAGCGCCGTCGTGGAGGCGGCGACGCGTTTCATGTCGCCCGTGCCAAAAATCGGGAAATACAGCCCGACATCGACATGGGCGTCAGCCTGGACCGTCTTGGCGGTCCTGTTGACGATCAGCCTGTCGAGTACGATCTGGTCGGCCTGCAGAATGCCTGCCTGGCTGTTGGCGTCGAGAAAGGCCTGCACCGATTTGTTGGCATCGGCTTCCTTGATGGCGCCGGTCGTTAGGTCGCGTGCCGTCGATGTGACCGCGGCGTCGACGACGCCTTGGAGGCTCGATCTGGCATTGTAGAGCTGCGATACGTTGACCGAGAAGCCAACAGCCAGCGCCAAGACCGAGGCGCTGAGGCCGAACAGGATTGCGAAATTTCCACCGCGATCCCTGGCGAACCCGCCGACCGCGTGAACAAGACCCCCGTAATTCCGCATCCTACAGCCTCCATTCGCCTCGGCCTCGTCGCCGCGGACAGGGCAATGCAGGATTCCCGCCGGATGACGCCGCTGGCTGGCAAAAGGCCGGCCGCTTGCCGCCAAATCATTGTTTTTGTTCGGCTTCAAGCTCCGCAAAGGTGAATGACTGGTAAACAGAAAAGCGCGGCCGCGGCTGCGTTTACGAGCCGGTTACCATGCTCAAGACGAAGCAATCACGGAATCCCGATGACGTCCTGTTGCGGGACAGGGTCCGTGTGCCGAAGCGGGCCAGTTGTCCCGAGACTGCAAGGCGCGAAATGATCGGATCCAACGCCTCCGGCCATCGAAAGACCAAAGCGCCATCACGTTTGAAAACCAGGGCCGCTTTTGGCCGCGCCCCAAGGGGTGTTGAGATTCAGGTAAGGCCAGGTCGAAAATGATGGCTTTCGAGAACCGGAGCGGAGCGGACATTTGGTCCGTGAGCACCGGAAGCTCAGAAAGCCGTCATTTGCAGACCGGCCTCACCTGAATCGACATACCTTTAGGCCAGCATCTGTGCGCCGACGGTCCTGTCGATACCGTGGTAGGGCGGGTTGAACAGATTGCCTTCCTGTTCATAGGTCCATACCTTGAACAGGCTGAGCCGGTGGGCGCCGAAACTATGCAGCAGCGGCACGTCGGTGGCGTCGCGGCCGCGGGCGATGACGATGCGGCCGATTCTTGGCGTGTTGTGGCGAGGATCGAACGTGTACCATTTGCCGTCGAGGAACACTTCCAGCCACGCCGAAAAGTCCATCGGTGCCGGATCGGCTGGCACGCCGATATCACCGAGATAGCCGTTCACATAGCGTGCCGGAATATTCATGCAGCGGCAAAGCGTGATCGCCAGATGAGCGAAGTCGCGGCAGACCCCGACGCGTTCCTCATGCGCCTGAGCCGCCGTGCGGGTCGAGCGCGCATAGCCATAGCCGAACGACAGCCGGTTGTGGACATAGTCGACGATAGCCTGCACGCGCGCCCAACCGGACGGAATGTCGCCGAAGAGCTGCCAGGCCAGGCTGCTCAGATGATCCGTCTCGCAATAGCGGCTGCCCAGGAGATAACCGAGAACTTCGTCCGGCAGGTCCGCCACCGGCACTTCCCTGGCCAGCGTGTTTACCTCGTCCGTCTCGCCGCTGTCCTCGACGACCGCGTCGTACAGGATGCGAAAACCACCGGCGGGCGCTGTGAAGCGCCGGCAGGCATTGCCATGCAGATCGTGGTACAGCCTTGTCGGCACCGCGGGCGAGGTCAGCACCCGCGTCTGCCGCTTGATATCAGCCTGCCTGTCCCGATGGATCTCGAGCACTGAAATCACCGGCGTGGCGGCTACGCATTCGATGGCGATTTCATAGCCGAGCCGGATCAGCATCGTTGGTCCCCCCTTCGATCTTGTGAGAAGCAGTCCTTCCCAAACGCCCGGAGGATACCGTGGTTCCCTGGGCCGATCGAAAAGCCCACCCCGTGTCTTCCCCTGCCGCGGTCGAGACGTTAGGTTCGGCAACCCCACCAGCGCTCCCCGGACTCAAGGAAAATCATGTATTCAGGCAGAAAATTCGCGGCCTTCCTCTTCGACATGGACGGCACGCTCATCAACTCCATCGCCTCGGCGGAACGGGTGTGGAGCGATTGGGCACGCCGCCAGGGCCTTAACGTCGCTGCCTTCCTGCCGACGATCCATGGCGTACGCGCGATCGAGACCATCACCGGCCTGGCACTGCCGGGCGTTGACCCGGCACACGAGGCTGATCTGCTGCTGAAGGCCGAGGCGGCCGATCTCGATGGCATTATCCAGATCGCCGGCGCCGTGGCATTTCTCGACTCGCTGCCGCCCGAACGCTGGGCGATCGTAACCTCCGCCCCACGTGAGCTGGCGCTGTTGCGCATGAAGGCCGCCGGCATCCCCGTCCCGGCGGTCATCGTCGCAGCGGAAGATGTCTCCCGCGGCAAGCCGGCGCCCGATTGCTTCCGGCTTGGTGCGGAACGGCTCGGCTTCGACGCGCGCGACTGCCTCGTGTTCGAGGATGCCCCGGCCGGCATAGCGGCAGCCGAAGCGGCGGGCGCGGCGGTCATGGTCATCAGCGCCACGCACAAGCACCCCTTGCCAACGCAACACGCCGCGATCGCCGGCTACGACATGGTGGGCATCACCGTCGACGAGCGTGGCTGGATCGCGCTCGAGCCGCAGCGCAACGCCGCCTAGGCGGCGTCTAGAAATCGCTGGTCAGGCCCTTTACCTCCCAGTCGCCGTAGCGCCCTGGCTCCTTGCCGCCGCGGCCGCCGATTTCCTTCGGCGCCGAGGCTTCCTTTTCCAGGTACTTTGCACGCCTTGCTTCGGCTTCCGCGAGCGCACGTCTGGCTTCCGGCGTCAGCGCCTTTGGCTCGACATCATGGGCAAGCTCGGCATCGGTTTTACTGGCTTCGTCGTTCATGCGATATTTCCAGCGGATTGAAACGGGAACTGGTGTTTCCCATCATATAGCGATGAGACGAAGCGGATCGACCCCTTTTCGCTATCACCTGGACAGGAGCAGACGATGAACACACTTCGCACCGCCATGCTTCTTGCCGCGATGACCGCGCTGTTCATGGGCGTCGGCTTTTTGATCGGCGGAACCGGCGGCATGATGATCGCGCTGCTGATCGCCGCCGGCACCAATCTGTTCAGCTACTGGAATGCCGACAAGATGGTGCTGTCGATGAACCGTGCCGTCGAGGTCGACGAGAAGAACGCGCCCGAATATTACGCCATCGTCCAGTCGCTCGCCAAACAGGCCGGCCTGCCCATGCCGAAGACCTACCTGATCGACAATCCGCAGCCGAACGCCTTTGCCACCGGCCGCAACCCGCAGAACGCGGCGGTCGCTGCCTCCACCGGCCTGTTGCAGGCGCTGACGCCTGAAGAGGTCGCAGCCGTCATGGCGCACGAACTCGCCCATGTGCAGCACCGCGACACGCTGACCATGACGATCGTCGCCACCTTTGCCGGTGCCATTTCGATGCTCGGCAATTTCGCCTTCTTTTTCAGTGGCAATCGCGACAACAATCCGTTCGGCTTTGTCGGCGTGCTGGCGGCGATGATCGTAGCGCCCTTTGCCGCGATGGTCGTGCAGATGGCGGTCAGCCGCACCCGCGAATACGAGGCCGACCGACGTGGCGCCGAAATCTGTGGACACCCGCTCTGGCTGGCATCGGCGCTTGACAAGATCGCCCGCGGCGCCGAACGCATCCGCAACCCCGATGCCGAGCGCAATCCCGCGACCGCGCATCTCTTCATCATCAATCCCCTTCACGGCGAGCGCATGGACAGCCTGTTCTCCACCCACCCCGCCACTGAGAACCGCATTGCAGCCTTGCAGGCGATGGCGCGCGACATGGCCGGCAGCGAAAGCCGGGCTGCACCGCGCCAGGCCCCAACGCCACGCCAGGCGGACGAACTGCGGCCATCCGGCCCGTGGGATCAGACAGCACGGCCCGAGCAGCCGGCGGAGCCCGCCAAGCCCAAATCCAACCCATGGGGTCGCAATCCGACCGGGCCCAGGGGCCGGTGGTCGTGAGCGTGGCGGACAGAGGACCTCGACGCACGGTTTCAGGTGATCAGGAACACAGGGACGGCGGCGACTTCGTCGCCGGTCTCGCCGCGCGCAAGGCAGCGGCCCGCCTGCTTGCCGCCGTCATCGATGCCAGGACACCGCTTGACGGGCTGACCGATCACGAGAACGGCCACCCGCAATACAAGGCGCTCGATTTGCGCGATCGCGGCCTTGTCCGCGCCATTCTGGTCACCGCGCTGCGCTATCGCATGACCATATCGGGGCTCTTGGCGCGGCGCCTGGAAAAGCCGCTGCCGCCCAATGCCACGGCGCTGTCGCACATATTGCATGTGGCGGCCGCACAGATCCTGTTCCTCGATATTCCCGACAGCGCCGCCGTCGACATTGCGGTGACCCATGCCAAGTCCGATCCGCGCACGGTGCGGTTCTCCGGCCTCGTCAATGGCGTGCTGCGCACACTGGCACGGGCCAAGGAAACGGAATTGCCTGCCGCCCTTGCCGCCACCGACGAGGCGCCCAAATGGTTTTCCGACAGGCTGAAGACTACCTACGGCAACGAAAAGGCCAGACAGATCCTCGAAGCGCATCGCATTGAGGCGCCGGTCGACTTCTCGGTCAAGGCCGATCCCGGACTCTGGGCCGAAAAACTCGGCGGCATCGTCCTGCCGACCGGCACGGTGCGGGTCGAGAATCTTGTCGGTCCTGTCACCGAATTGCCTGGCTTTGCCGAGGGCGCCTGGTGGGTCCAGGACGCCGCGGCCAGCCTGCCCGCCCGACTGTTCGGCGATGTCACGGGATTGCGGGTTGCCGATCTCTGCGCCGCGCCCGGCGGCAAGACCGCGCAGCTGATCGTTGCCGGCGCGAAGGTCACCGCCGTCGACACGTCAAAAAACCGGCTTGCGCGGCTGACGCAGAATCTCGAGCGCCTCGGCCTGTCCGCCGAGATCGTCCAGGCCGACCTGCTCAAATTCGAGCCGAAGGAATTGTTCGACGCCGTTCTCCTCGACGCGCCCTGCTCGTCGACCGGCACGGTGCGGCGGCACCCCGACGTGCCATGGACCAAGACTTCTGCCGATGTCGAAAAACTGGCCGACCTGCAGCGCAGGCTGCTCGCCCGCACTGTGACGCTGGTGAAGCCCGGCGGCAGGATCGTCTTTTCCAACTGTTCGCTCGATCCGCTCGAAGGCGAGGATCTCTGTCGCGCCTTTCTCGCCGGCACGCCTGAAATCACCAATGATCCGCTGCTGCAAGGCGAGATCGCCGGCATCGATCCATTCCTGACGCCGCAAGGCACGCTGCGCACCACGCCCGCCGACCTGGACCTCGGCGCGCCGGAACGCTCAGGCCTCGACGGCTTCTTCGCCGCTCGCATGCGGCGAGCCGGCTAGGGCTTGAACTGCCGGATTTGCTGCCTTTTTTAGGCAGGACCGGGGGCAGAAGCAGGTGAACCGGCCCGGGCTCGTGGAATTCGCCTTCGCACGAATCGTGCAATCATGTAGACTCGGCGCCGGGGTAGAGGACGATCAGGAGGGGTTTTGGCACTGGCTGCCAGCAGCACGACGCGTCTGTGGACGCTTGTCGCGAAGGAGTTCTGGCGCAAAACGCGCCGGCGCCTGCGCGCCGGGCCTGTCTATCGCTGGCGCTATTCCGGCCGCACGCCGGAACGTGTGCTGATCGCACCGCCGGACCTGCGCCTCGCCGACCCGCAGATCGCACTCGAGATCTATTACGGCCGCTATCCCCTGTCGGGGCATCTGGTCGAGACCGGCGGCAAGTCGCCTTTCCAGATCAACGTGCCCAATCACGGGTGGCAGAAGACGCTGCACGGCTTTCGCTGGCTACGCCATATGCGCGCCGCCGGCACGGAGCTTGCCGCTGCCAATGCCCGCGCCCTGGTCTCCGATTGGATCACCATGCATGGCAGCCATATTTCCGGCATCGCCTGGGAGCCCGGCACGACGGCCAAGCGCATCATCGCCTGGTTGCAGCACTCCTCGGTCGTATTGCAGGGCGCCGAGTTCCCTTTCTACCGCGCCTTCCTGAAGTCGGTTGCCATGCAGATCCGCTACCTCAGGTCGATGGCGCGCGAAATGCCCGACGGCAAGGACAGGCTGCGGGCCCGCATCGCGCTCGCCTTCGCTGCCTTGTCCCTGCCGGCGCCGGCATCGGCGCTGCGTGGCGCGACCCGCAATCTTGCCGAGGAACTCGACCGCCAGATCCTCGCCGATGGCGGGCACATTTCGCGCAATCCGATGGTCGTCCTGGAAATCCTCGCCGACCTCCTGCCACTGCGCCAGACCTATGCCAACCAGGCGGAAACCCCGCCGCAGGCGCTGATCGGCGCCATCGACCGCATGCTGCCGGCGCTGCGCTTCTTCCGCCATCAGGATGGCAGCCTCGCCCGCTTCAACGGCATGGGCGCCACCATCCACGACCGCATCGCCACCATCCTGCGCCACGACGACACCGCTGGCGCGCCGCTGCTGCATGCGCCGCATTCCGGCTATGAGCGCCTGTCTATGGGCGGCACCACGGTCATCGCCGACACCGGCCCGCCGCCGCCAGTCGACGTGTCCAATGCCGCACATGCCAGCTGCCTTGCCTTCGAACTATCGTCCGGGCGCCAGCACTACATCGTCAATGCCGGCATCGACACCTACGGCGCGGCTGAATTCCGGCCGCTGGCGCGCGCCACCGCCGCGCACTCGACCGCCACCATCAACGACACCTCGTCGGCGCGCTTCAGCCACTCGTTGCGCGTCAACGACCTGCTCGGTTCGCCGTTGATCGGCGGCCCGCAGCATGTGCAGTGCAAGCGCACCGACCAGAAAGGCGTTCAGGGTTTCATCGCCCGCCATGACGGCTATGTCGCGCGCTTTGGTTTCCTGCATGAGCGCGAGCTGAAGCTGTCGTCGAACGGCAATGTGCTGGCCGGCCGGGACCGCTTCCAGCGCCCCGGCAGTGCCGCGATCCGCAACAATGGCCGCGACTTCGTCACCGTCCGCTTCCACGTTCATCCCGATGTCAACCTTTTGCAGGACGAGCATGACCGCCTGGTGCTGGCCGCCGATCAGGCCGACACCTGGGTGTTCACATCGGCCGAAGTGGTGCCGGAGGTCGAGGAATCGATCTATTTCGCCGGTCTTGGCGGCCCGCGCCGCAGCCGCCAGATCGTGCTTGCCTTCAAGGCCTCGGAAATCGCCGAAGTCCACTGGCAGCTGACCCGCACCAGCATCGCCGGTTATCCGGAAAACAACTGACCTACCTGACCGCCGGTTTGATTTCCGGGCGGCATGTGCTACGGGCGCGGGCATCCACCACACCAGTCGTGAAAGGCCGCCAGCCCATGGCCGTCGCCGCCAAGAACATTCCCGCACCAGACCTTGTTCCCGTGCGCCGCGCCCTGCTCTCCGTTTTCGACAAAACCGGCCTCATCGATTTCGCCAAGGCGCTGGCAGCCGCAGGCGTCGAGCTGGTCTCGACCGGCGGCACGGCAAAGGCGATCGCTGACGCGGGCCTTCCGGTGCGCGACGTCTCCGAGCTCACCGGCTTTCCCGAGATCATGGATGGCCGCGTCAAGACCTTGCATCCCGGCGTGCATGGCGCGCTGCTTGGCGTGCGCGACGATCCGGAGCATTCAGCGGCAATGCGCAAATACGGCATCGAGCCGATCGATCTCGTCGTCTCCAATCTCTATCCGTTCGAGGAGGTCCGCCGCTCCGGCGCCGACTACGCATCGATCGTCGAGAACATCGACATTGGCGGCCCGGCCATGATCCGCGCCTCGGCCAAGAACCACGCCTATGTCGCCATCGTCACCGATCCCGGCGACTATGCCTCGGTGCTGAACGCGCTGGAGATGAACATCGGCTCGCTGTCGCTGGATTTCCGCAAGAAGCTGGCCGCCAAGGCCTTCGCCCGCACCGCCAGCTATGACGCGGCGATCTCCGGCTGGTTCGCCGAAGCGCTCGAGATCGAACACCCGACGTGGCGTGCCTTTGGCGGCAGGCTGGTCGAGGTGATGCGCTATGGCGAGAACCCGCATCAGAGCGCCGGCTTCTATATCGATGGCGACAAGCGGCCGGGCGTCGCCACGGCGCGTCAGTTGCAGGGCAAGCAGCTGTCCTACAACAACATCAACGACACCGACGCCGCCTTCGAGCTGGTCGGCGAGTTCGATCCGGCGCGTTCCGCCGCCGTCGCCATCATCAAGCACGCCAACCCGTGCGGCGTTGCCGAAGGCACCTCGCTGAAAGCCGCCTACGCCAAGGCGCTCGCCTGCGACCCGGTTTCGGCCTTCGGCGGCATCATCGCGGTCAACCGCACCCTCGACGCCGAGGCGGCGGAAGAGATCGTAAAAACCTTCACCGAAGTCATCATAGCGCCCGGCGCCACTGACGAGGCAGCGGCCATCGTCGCGGCGAAGAAGAATTTGCGCCTGCTGGTCACCGGTGGGCTGCCGGATCCGCGCACGCCGGGCACGACGGTCAAATCCGTCGCCGGCGGTCTGCTCATCCAGGGCCGGGACAACGCCGTCGTCGACGACCTCGAACTGAAGGTGGTGACCAAGAGGGCGCCGACGCCGGTCGAAATGGCCGACCTGAAATTCGCCTTCCGCATCGCCAAGCACGTCAAGTCCAACGCCATCGTCTACGTCAGGGACGGCGCCACCGTCGGCATCGGCGCCGGCCAGATGAGCCGGGTCGACTCCTCACGCATCGCTGCCCGCAAGGCACTCGACGCCGCCGAGGCCGCCGGCCTTGCCGAACCGCTGACCAAGGGCTCGGTCGTCGCCTCCGACGCCTTCTTCCCCTTCGCCGACGGATTGCTGTCGGCGATCGCCGCCGGCGCCACTGCCGTTATCCAGCCGGGTGGCTCGATGAACGACAAGGACGTCATCGCCGCTGCCGACGAGCACGGCATCGCCATGGTGTTTACGGGCGTCCGGCATTTCAGGCATTGACGCACTTCTTCCTTCTCCCCTTGCGGGGTGAGAAGCGGTTCGCGCAGCGAACGAAAAGCCAATTGCTTGGCTTTTCGAGCTTCGAACGCCCTGAGCCTGCGAAGGGCCGGGCGGTGGCCGATCCGCCCTGCCGGGTCCCCGCTGCTCCGCAGCGTCCCGGCGTTCGCCAGCCTTTCATCGTGCCACTGGCACGATGAATTCGCTTCGCGAACCGGCCGCTCACCCCACAGGGGGAGAAGGAAGAAAGAACTCACTCCGCCGGCCGGTCCGCCGGATAGGGCGTCTTGACCAGGATCGCTATGCCGATCCCGAGGAACAGCACGATCACCGCCATGCCGAGCCGTGCCGAGCCGCTGGCCAAGGTGACGGACGCGACCATGAACGGCGCCAGGAAACTGGTCGCCCGTCCGGCCAGCGCATAAATGCCGAAATAGCGGCCGGATTCGGCCGCCGTGACGCTGCGCGCCATGTAGGATCGCGACGACGCCTGCACCGGCCCGAAAGCCACGCCGATCAACAGGCCGAAGAAGATGTAGGCCTTTTCCGCTGCCGTGCCGAACAGGCCGCCGCTGTCCGGTCCAGGCATCATCCAGAGGCCGAACAAAGTATAGCCCGGTCCGGTCGAGACGATGCCGATCGTGGCGATGCTGAGCAGGACCAGCGAGATCATGACGATGGTTTTTGAGCCAAGCGCCGTATCGAGACGGGCTGCAACCAGGCAGCCGAAGATGGCGACGACGTTGAGAATGATGCCGAAAATACCGATTTCGGTGATCGACCAGTGGAACATCGCTGCTGCGAAAGTGCCCCCCAGCGCCAGCACCGCATTGACACCGTCCTGATAGATCATGCGGGCGACAAGGAAGCGGAAGATGCCGCTGCGCTTGCGCACCTCGCCCAGCGTCACTTTCAGCTCCGCCAACCCCTCTCGCACCGCAGGGCCGATCGGCAGGCCCTTGATGGCATCGGGGGTGAAAAAGAACATCGGCAGGATGAACAGGAAGTACCAGCCGGCTGACAAAGGCCCGGTTGCGCGCGCGTCCTCGCCGAGCTTCGGGTCGAGCCCAAAGAGCGGGTCGGTGCCGATGATCGTCTTGCCGGTCTCCGGCGAACCGGCCAAGCAAGCGACGACGAAGATCAGCGCGATCATGCCGCCGAGATAACCAAGGCCCCAGGCCATGTTGGAGATTCGGCCGATCTCGCTCTTCGGCACCAGGCGCGGCATCATCGAATCGTTGAACACGGTCGAAAACTCGGCCGCGACCGACGCCAGCGAAAAGAACAGCACGACCAGGAAAAGGTTCGAACCGGGGGCCGCGAACCAAAGCATGCAAAGGCAGGTGACCTTGACCGCGGCAAAGAATGCGATCCAGGGCTTGCGCGGGCCGGTCTGGTCGGCAATCGAGCCGAGGATGGGCGACAGCACGGCGATGACAAGACCTGCCGCGGCAATGCCGTAGCCCCAGGCCGCCTGGCCGGTCTCCGGATCGCTCGCCATGCGCGAGACGAAGTAAGGTCCGAAGATGAAGGTCGTCACGACCGTGAAGAACGGCTGCGCCGCCCAGTCGAACAGCATCCATCCCCAGATGCCGCGCCCGGACGCACGCTGCACTGTCTCTACCGTCATCATGATCCCTCGGCACCGGTTCCGTGTCGGGCGCCATGTCTGCATGTTTCATGCGCTCATGCAATGAACGAAGCTCGGTGCCGTACCCTTGACGTTGCCGGGCGTTCACTGTTCGAAAGCCATGCAACCGGCTTTCGTCCGCTACGCGAACCAAGCCCGTATTTTTCTCGTGGGGGAAGCCGGACCGTAGGTCCGGCGCCGTCCTCCACCCCCTGCTTCGCAACGATTGTCGCCGGCGTGGATCTCTTGATTATTAAGTTGACTCTTTTTGTCCGCTTTGACTAATTGCGCTCGCGCAGGGCCGGAACGGTGACCGGCCGAACTGCTCGAAATTGGTCTGACAGGGAATAAGAGATGACGATTGGTCGACAGGCATTGCTGCGCATTCAGGCAAGGCGATTGATTGCGAGCAGTGCCTTGATAGCGGCATCTTTTGGAATGGTGGGGACCGGCCGGGCCCAGGACGTTTCGCCGGACGATGCAACTCAACTGGAAACGATCGTCGTCACCGGCAAGTCGGACCGCGTTGGCGGGCCCGATCAAACGATCGTCGCCAAGGATACGGCGACCGCCACCAAGACCGATACGCCGATCGTCGACGTTCCCGCCTCGGTTTCAGTTGTAACCCAAAAGGAACTGGAGGCGCGCCATGTCGAAAGCCTCCAGCAGGCCGTGGCCTACACATCCAGCGTCCTCACCGACGAGTTCGGCAACGATGACCGATACGACTATATTCGCATCCGCGGTTTCGACCAGACATCGCTCGGTACCTATCGCGACGGCCTGACGGCGCGCATCCCCGCATGGTTCACGGCCAGCCGTCTCGAACCTTACGGACTTCAGCGCGTGGAGGTCCTGAAGGGATCGACATCGACGCTATTTGGTCTCAACGGTCCTGGCGGACTGGTGAACGCCATCACCAAGCGGCCGCTGGACCAGAAGCAGGGGGAGATTTACACGTCCTATGGCGACGGCACCAAGGAGATTGGCGTTGATTTTGGCGGGCCGATCGACCCCGATGGCGTGTGGACCTATCGGCTTACCGGGCTGGCCAAGGATGGCGATCAAGGATGGGATTATTCCAACGACGACCGGCTTTACATCGCACCCGCGTTGACCATCAAGCCCGAGGAAGGAACCTCGCTCACCATCCTGACTGACTATTACAAGCGAGATGGCACAGGCGCACGCGGCACCCCCGCCGGCGCCAATATCGACATCGGCACCTTCCTGGGCGAGCCGGATTTCAACCGCTTCAACACCGAGCAGGTCGATATCGGCTACCAGTTCGAACATGAATTCAACGAGAATCTCACCTTCCGCTCCAATGCCCGCTACACGCATTTGAGCCTCGACTACGCCGAGGTCTACGGCGCGTCGCTTGACCCCACGGCGGACCGCACGGCATTTTCCGTCGGCGGCCTGTCCAACCGCTATGCCTTTGACAATCAGTTGCAATACGATACGGGCTGGGACCGGGTCGCCAGCAAGACGCTTGTCGGCGTCGACTACGCCAACGACAACACCCGCGAAAACATCCTCTTCGGCACCGCCGGCCCCATCGACATCGACAACCCGACCTATTGCGGTCTGTCCTGCATCAACCTCGGCCCCTATGTGAACTGGCGGGTCAAGCAGCAGGCGGTCGGTGTCTATGCCCAGGAGCAATTGACGTTTGACGACCGCTGGATCGTCACCCTGGGCGGGCGCTGGGACCGTGTCCATACGACGGCGGACTATCTCGATCTGGGAACGCAGGACGACGACACCGCATCGGCCTTCACCAAGCGCGCTGGCCTGACCTACAAATTCACGCCGAACCTCGCGGTCTACGCCAACTATTCGGAAAGCTTCCAGCCGCTCGTGTCGCCAAGCGCCAACGGGTATGCGGTCTCGGGCTCGTTGAAGCCTCAGGAGGGCAAACAGTATGAGGCAGGCATCAAGTACAAGCCCGACGGCTTCGACGGCCTGTTCACAGCCGCGGTCTTCGACCTTACCCAAACCAATGTTCCGACCTATGTCACGCCTGTTGTCCAGCAGCAGATCGGCAAGGTTGGCGTCCGCGGCATCGAACTCGAGGGCAAGGCCGCCATCGCGGAAGACCTGAACCTGACGCTTGCCTATTCCTACTGGGATGCCGAGATCCTGGAAGACGGCATTGGCGGGAATGCCGGCAATCGGCCGCAGCGCGTTCCTCGCCACCTGGCGTCAGCCTGGGTTGACTATACGCTTCCCGAGGAAGGACCGCGTGGCGACCTGACCATCGGCGGCGGCCTGCGCTATATCGGACAAACCTACGGGGATGACGCGAACACCATTTCGATTGGCGGCTACGCACTGGTGGATGCGGCGATTAGCTACAAGATGACCAAGGACGTGACGTTGGCCTTGAACGCAACGAACCTGTTCGACCGGAAGTATCTGACAACCAGCTATTACGGGACCGAATTCTACGGCGACCGGCTGAAAATCGTCGGCACCCTCAAACATTCCTGGTGAGCTTGCTGAACGCCAAGCGCCGACAACATTGGAAAAGCCGCCACACGCACCCGACAATGCGTGTGGCAATCATCGACGGTTCACATCCCCGTCAGATCGCTCATCAGCCCCGACGCCACCGACAGCCGCGACACGGTGATGTCGCCGCCCTCGGTCAACGCCTGCAGCCGCTCGCGGATGCGCGCCACCCGCTCGCCGCCGGCGTCCAGCCAGGCAGCCACCGGATCGGCCGTCTTGGCGTGGCCGGTGAGCGCCGCCACCGCGATGCCGCGCCGTGCCGCATCGATCGTGTCGGTGGCGCGCGAAAGCGCCAGCTGATCGTAGTAGTCCGATGGCGTGATCGAGCGTGCGGCATCCTCGACACGCGGAATGCGGAAGGCATCGCTGACGGCGAAGAACGCCTTGGCCGCGGCGACGATATCGGCGCCGGCGGTGCGCGCCGTCAGCGCGATGTCGGGGATGAGTTCCGCCACCTCGCTCAGTGCCAGCTGCCCGGCCAAGCTTTCCGGCGCGCCGGCCTTGAACAGCCCATGCCGCTTCTCCTCGATGCGCTCGCGTGAAAAGGCCGGCAGCAGCGAAACGAGCTTGGGCTCCAGCGCCTTGCGGGCTTCCTGCAACTCGGCAATGCGCTGGCTGAGGGGTGCCGTGCCGGCATCGTTCTTCAGATACCAGCCGCTGGTCACATAGATCAGCCGGCTGACCATCTGATAGAGATCGAGCTGCACCTGGCCGTCGATCTGGTTGTCGAGCGCGTCGATCTCGCGATAGAGCGCCGGCAAGGCAAAACCGTCACGCACCACCGCGAAGGTCCGCACCACGTCGGCGGCGGTGCGCCCGGTGGCCTCCTGCAGCCGGTTGACGAAGGACGGGCCGCCGCGATTGACCAGATCGTTGGCGACGACCCGTGTGATGATCTCGCGGCGCAGCCTGTGGCCATGGATCTCGGCGGCATATTTCTTCGCCATCTGGTCGGGAAAATAGCCCATCAGGTCGCGGTCGAAATGCGCGTCATCAGGCACGTCGCTGGCGACGATGTCGGAAAACAGCACAATCTTGGCATAGGCGAGCAGCACGCCGAGTTCGGCTCTGGTCATCGGTTCGCCACGCGCTTCGCGCTCGGCCAGCGCTGCCGGCGACGGCAGCGTCTCGACGGCACGGTCGAGCAGGCCGCGCGCCTCCAGCGCTGTCATGAAACGGCTCTGATGCGCGATGTCGGCGAGGCCACGCTTGCGGGCGATCGAAAGCGCCAGCGTCTGCTGGTAGTTGTTGGACAGCACCAGCGAGCCGACCTCCTCGGTCATCTCGGCCAGCAGCTTGTTGCGTGCCGGGCGTGTCAACGATCCCTTGCGCATGGCGGAAGCCAGCGCGATCTTGATGTTGACCTCCACGTCGGAGCAGTTGACGCCGCCCGAATTGTCGATGGCGTCGGAGTTGCAGCGGCCGCCATTCATGCCGAACTCGATGCGCGCCCGCTGCGTGACGCCGAGATTGGCGCCCTCGCCGATCACTTTCGCCCGGACGTCGAGCGCGGTGATGCGAATGGCATCGTTGGCGCGGTCGCCGACCTCGGCATTGGTCTCGGTCGATGCCCTGAGATACGTGCCGATGCCGCCGAACCACAGAAGATCGACCGGCGCTTTGAGGATGGCGGTCATGATCTCGACCGGCGTGGCGGTGGTCTTGGCCAGGCCGATCGCCGCCGCCGCCGCCGCCGGCAAGGTGATCGATTTCTGGTTGCGCGAGACGATGATGCCGCCTTCCGACAGTTTCGTCTTGTCGTAGTCCTGCCAGCTCGAACGCGGCAGCGCGAACATGCGCTCGCGCTCGGCCATCGAGGCTGCCATGTCGGGATCGGGATCGATGAAGATGTCGCGATGGTCGAAGGCCGCGATCAGCCGGGTTTTCGGGGACAAAAGCATGCCGTTGCCGAACACGTCGCCCGACATGTCGCCGACCCCAACGACGGTGAAGGACGAGGTCTGGATGTCGCGGTTGATCTCGCGGAAATGCCGCTTGACCGCTTCCCAGGCGCCCTTGGCGGTGATGCCCATCTTCTTGTGGTCATAGCCGGCCGAGCCGCCGCTGGCGAAGGCGTCGTCGAGCCAGAAGCCGTGCTTCTCCGAGATCGCGTTAGCGGTATCGGAGAAGGTCGCCGTGCCCTTGTCGGCGGCAACGACGAAATACGGATCGTCCGGGTCGCGTCTGATAACGCCGGCCGGCGGGATGACGCCGTCGAGGCCGATATTGTCGGTGATCGACAGCAGGCTGGAGACGAAGTTCTTGTAGGCCGAAGTACCGGCCTCGAAGATCGCGTCGCGGCCGGCGCTCATCGGCAGCTTCTTCGGATAGAAGCCGCCCTTGGCGCCCACCGGCACGATGACGGCATTCTTGACCTGCTGTGCCTTGACCAGGCCGAGCACCTCGGTGCGGTAGTCCTGGGCGCGGTCGGACCAGCGCAAGCCACCGCGCGCCACCGGACCGAAGCGCAGATGCAGACCTTCGACCTCGGAGCCGTAGACGAAGATCTCCCGCCACGGCCGCGGCGCCGGCAAGCCCTCGACCGCGTGCGAGTCCAGCTTGATCGCCAGCGACTGGCCCTTTTCTTTCGTATCGGCAACGAAATGATTGGTGCGCAGCGTGGCTTCGATCAGATTGAGGTAGCGCCGGATGATGGTGTCGTCGTCGATGTTCGGCACATCCTCCAACGCATCCTTGATCTTGGCCTTGAGATGCTTTGCGGCCACCACGCCTTCGGTCTCGGCTGTCGGACCAAGCCGGGCGATGAACAGCGCATGCAGGCCACGCGCTATGTCGGGATAGCGGTTGAGCGCGGCGGCGATGAAATCCTGGCTTTGCGGAATGCCGACCTGCTGCAGATAACGGCCATAGGCGCGCAGGATGGTGATCTCGCCAGACCACAGGCCGGCGGTCTGGGCGAGGCCGTTATAGCCGTCATTGTCGACGTCGCCGCGCCAGACAGAGAGGAACGCATCTTCGAACAGCGCGCCGCCATCGGTCAGGTCGATCGGCTGGCCGTAGCTGTTCTCAAGCTCCATGTCATGAATAAAGACTAAGCCGGGCCGATCACTATTGATCGTGCCGACCTGGTCGTCGCCGACCTCGAAAGTGCGCTCGCTGATGACGCGGAAGCCGATGTTTTCCAGCACCGGCACGCGGCGCGACAGCGCCACCGGGCTGCCATGGTGATAGATTTTCAGCGATGCCTGGTGCGGCTTCTGCTCGGCATGGCGATAATAGTCGATGGCGATCGGATTGCCGGCGCTGATCTTGGCAATGCGCCCGGCATCGGCCAGCGCCACCGCCGCGCTGAACGAATCGCGGTAGCTTTCCGGCAGCCGCGCGGCAATCGCCTTCAAAGCCTGGTCGCCGCCACTGGCCTCGGCCGCATCGGAAAGGGCGTCCTCCCAGGTACGCACGATGTCGCGGATCGCCGCCTCTATCGTCGCTTGCTCGACCTTCGGCGTCTTGCCGCCGGAGCGGCCGATGATGAAGTGCACGCGCGCCAGCCCGCCCTCGGGAAAGGCCGGGTAGTAGGCCGACAGCCGGCCTTCGAATACGGTTTTCAGATAGGAGCCAATCTTCTCGCGCACGACGCTGTCGTAACGGTCGCGCGGCACGAAGACGAGGATTGAGACGAAACGGTCGAACTGGTCGGCGCGCACCAGCGCCCGCACGCGTGGCCGCTCGACCAGGCCCAGAATGGCGGCGGCATGCTTTCTCAGGACCGGCACGGGCACCTGGAACAGTTCGTCGCGCGGATAGCTCTCCAAAACGTTGATCAGCGCCTTGCCGGAGTGATCGTGCCTGTCGAAGCCGGACTTGGCGATGATGGTTTCGGCTTTTGACCTCAGATACGGGATCTTCATCACCGAGCGCGTGTAGGCGGTCGAGGTGAACAGGCCGACGATGCGCAATTCGCCCGCGAGTGTACCCTTGGCGGTGTAGGTCTTGATGCCGATGTAATCGAGATAGATGCGGCGGTGCACGGACGACTTGGCATTGGCCTTGGTGACGATCAGCGGCTCCGGCCCATGCAGGAAGGCGCGGATCTCCGGCGTCGTCGTTACCGCTTCGGTGCCCCGCCTGAGCACCAGCACGTCGGGATCGGACAGGATGCCGAGGCCAGGCTTTTCAGCGCGCTCCAGCGTGCCGCTTTCCTCGCCGCCGGTGTATTTGAACTCGCGCATGCCAAGGAAGGTGAAATTGTCGTCGCGCAGCCACTCCAGGAAGGCGAGGGCCTCGGCAACGCTCTTCTTGTCGAGCGGCACGGCCGTATAGCGGAATTCCGAGATCGCCTGATCGAGGCGGGCCAGCATTGGCCTCCAGTCGTGAACGGCGGCATGAACCTGGCCAAGGATCTTGCGCAGCCGCTCGCTCAATCCGCTGGCCTGCTCGGATGTCAGCCGCGGGATGTGGACATGGATGACGCTCAGCCGGTCGTGGCTGCCATCGTCCTTGGCGAAATTGCCGTCGCCGAGGATTTCTTCCACGCCGCCCTTGCCGTGGCGCACCACGATAACCGGATGGGTGACCAGGGTCGGTTCGCCCGATGTCTCGGTGATCTCGCCGAGGATGGAATCGAACAGGAACGGCATGTTGTCGTTGACGACCGTGACAACCGTCATCGGGCGGCCGTCTCGCACAACGCCCGAATCGGCATCGACGGCGACGACGCACTCGCCTTTCCTGTGAGTGGCGACTGCCTGGCCGGCGAGATCGGCAGCCCGCTCCAGGTCGGCCACATCGTAGGGAGCAATGTCTTCAGCTGGCGCGCGGGCGAGCAGATAGTCTGCAAGCCTGGCTGGCCTTTCCTCCGCTTTAAGCGCTGCCGTGGCTTTTTTCTTCGGCTTGCTCGCGGATTTCACGCTGGCCATGACGCACGTCCCTCCCGTCGAATGCTTTTACGACTATGGTAGCAGATGACCGCTGTTTGGCGACAAAGGTTTGACGGCTTGCCAAGAATTATCGGAATTTGGCGACAAGATGCCGCGCAACGAGGAGAAATGACCCATGACCGGCAAAATCAGCGCGCTTGATCTTGGCCAGGGAGAGCTGAGCGAGGCGACAAAAACCTATTTCGCCAAATGCGAGGAGAAGCTCGGCCTCGTCCCCAACGTGCTCAGGGCCTATGCCTTCGACGACAAGAAGCTGCGCGCCTTCACCGACATGTACAACGATTTGATGCTGGGTGAGTCCGGCCTGTCGAAGCTGGAGCGCGAAATGATCGCGGTCGCCGTCTCCTCGATCAATCATTGCTACTATTGCCTGACCGCGCACGGCGCGGCGGTGCGCCAGCTCTCCGGCGACCCGCCGCTCGGCGAAATGATGGTGATGAATTTCCGCGCCGCCGATCTTTCGCCCAGGCAGACGGCAATGCTCGAATTCGCCGTCAAGCTGACGCAAGAGCCGGCCAAGATCGTCGAGGCCGACCGGGCCGCGCTGCGTCAGGCCGGCTTCACCGATCGCGACATCTGGGATATCGCCTCGACCGCTGCCTTCTTCAACATGTCGAACCGAGTGGCTGCGGGAATCGATATGCGGCCGAACGACGAATACCACGCCATGGCAAGGTGACGGATTGCGGCAGGGGCCAGACCGGGGCGTTATATTAGCAGTGTCGCATTCTCGTTGCTTGTTTGCCGGTTTGGTCCGATGATCGGCAGGCGGCATGACCGCATGCCGGTTCGATGCCGCTCACCAAGGGAGGAGAACATGGCGAAGTATCTCTACGTCTATCATGGCTCGGGCAAGATGCCGACCGACGAGGCCGAGCGGAAGGCCGCAATGGACGCCTGGAACGGCTGGTACGGCAAGCTCGGCTCGGCCGTGGTCGACGGCGGCAATCCGGTCGGCATGTCGAAGATGGTGCTGCCCGGCGGCAAGGTCGAGAACAATGGCGGCAGCAATCCGGCCGCCGGCTACACGATCGTCGAAGCGAAAGACATCGACGATGCCGTCGCCAAGGCCAAGGACTGCCCGATCCTGATGAACCCGGCCTTCAGCGTCGAGATCGCGCCGATCATTGAAGTGATGTGACGCGCCGGCTCAGGACCGCGTCGCTATGGCGGCCGCCGCACCGGCCATCGTCGTGGCGCTGATGCGATTGGCGATCTTCATGGCGCGCTTGCTCTTCAAAAGCTTGCGCGCCTGTGATGCGGCGAGCACCCAGGCGAGATCGATGGCGACCAGCACCACGGCCATGGTCGCCGTCAGCTCGACCCAGCCGACGATGCTGACCGAAGCGAGGTCGATGATGGTCGGCAGCAGCGCCAGGTAGAACATCATGATCTTGGGATTGCCGAGCGTCACCGCCATGCCGGCGAAGAACAGTTTTATCGCCGAATCCTCGCGCGGCATCTCGCCCTCTTTTGCATCGACAGGCGCGGTCCACATCTTCCAGGCGAGGTAAGCGAGATAGGCAACGCCGACCCATTTCACCACGACGAAGGCGAAATGGAAGGTCTGCGCCACGACAGCCAGCCCGAACACCGCCAGCGATAGCCAGATGCCCTCGCCGATCCACATGGCGAGCAGGAACGGGAACACGTCGCGAAACCCTTTCGAGATGACGCGGGCGACAAGCGCCGCGATCGATGGCCCAGGCGAGCCCGCGGCAACGAACAGAGCGGCGGCGAAAATCAGGAGCGAGGTGGGGTGCATAACCGGGTCTCTGGTTGAAAACCTTCGATTTCGGATATTAACGCAAGTGGCTCGGCTGCGGTAGCACCGACAAAAGACCCTTGTCGGTCCGGCATGTCGCGGCTAGAAAGGCCATCGCGAAACAATTTTGAGCTTCACTTTGCCTACGTAACCGCCGGTCTCGCCAACTCCCCCGACACACTGCATGACACCGCATTTGCGGTATCTGTTTTCATTTTCATGTGTTCTTCTGGGCGGCGGTTCGAGACCGGTTTGGCACTGCTGAACCGTTGTTGCGCGCTGCCGCCCGTGACATCCGATTTCCAATCATAGCAAGCGACCGCCACGCCGCGCCCGCATGGGCATCTCGACATCGCCGGCCTGATGAACTTCCCGACGGGAAGGGCTTATCGGCATGTCTGGACTTCTGCGTATCCACTGGGCAATCGCACCCCAGACCGCACCTCGACCGCTCATCAATTGCAACCGCTGCAGCACCGTGAGGGCCTATTGCAGCAGCGGAAAGTTCCGCGTCAACGCCAATGGCAAACGCATCGACGTGTGGCTGATCTATCGCTGCATCGACTGCGACAATTCCTGGAATTTCGGCATTTTCGAACGCTGCAACCGCCGCGACATCGACCCGGCGCTGCTGGCGGCGCTCGAAAGCAACGATCCTGCACTCGCTCACCGTCATGCCTTCGATGCGGTGGCGTTGCGCAACCGGATCGGGCGCGTCGAGGAGTTCTCCGATGTCAGCGTTCGCAAGCGCAGGCTCGGCGACACCAGGGAAGCCGCGACCGTGTTGGAACTCCAGCTCGGGCTCGAAATGCCGACATCGCTGCGGCTCGACCGGCTGCTCGCAAGCGAACTCTGCATCTCGCGATCACGGCTTCAGGCGCTGGAGGAGAAGCGGCTGCTCATCGTTGACCCGGATGGAGCAAAGGCCCTGCGCAAGCCGGCCCGTGCGGGAAACACGATCCGCATCGATCTGGCCGGCGAGGCCGATCGGCAGGCCATCATCGCGGCTGCCGGTGGATGAACGAAAAAGGGGCGGAACACTGGTTGCTCCGCCCCTCTCGATTATCGGAAAACAGAGAGCTTACGCCGCGCCGACCACCTTGGACGACTTCTCGAACCGCTTGCGCTCGTTCGGATCGAGATAGAGCTTGCGCAGTCGAATGGTCTTCGGCGTCACTTCGACCAGCTCGTCGTCCTGGATCCAGGCCAGCGCGCGTTCCAGCGTCATGCGGATCGGCGGGGTCAGCTTGACCGCCTCGTCCTTGCCGGCGGCACGGATGTTGGTCAGCTTCTTGCCCTTGAGCACGTTCACTTCAAGGTCATTGTCGCGGCTATGGATGCCGATGATCATGCCCTGATACACCTTGACGCCCGGATCGATGACCATCGGGCCGCGATCTTCCAGGTTCCACATGGCGTAGGCGACCGATTCGCCCTGTTCGTTGGAAATCAGCACGCCATTGGTGCGGCCTGGCAGCTCGCCCTTGTAGGGCTCATAGGCATGGAAAAGCCGGTTCATCACGGCGGTGCCGCGCGTGTCGGTCAAAAGCTCCGACTGGTAGCCGATCAGGCCACGGGTCGGCGCATGGAAGACAATGCGCTGACGATTGCCGCCGGATGGGCGCAGTTCGACCATCTCGGCCTTGCGCTCGGACATCTTCTGCACGACGACGCCGGCATGCTCCTCGTCGACGTCGATGACGACTTCTTCGACCGGCTCCAGCAATTCGCCATTCTCGCCCTTCTGCATGACGACGCGCGGACGCGACACGGCGATTTCAAAGCCTTCGCGCCGCATCGTCTCGATCAGCACGGCCAGCTGCAATTCGCCGCGGCCGGAGACGAAGAACGAATCCTTGTCAGGCGATTCCTCGATCTTCAGCGCGACATTGCCTTCGGCTTCGCGCAGCAGGCGGTCGCGGATGACGCGGCTGGTCACCTTGTCGCCTTCGGTGCCGGCCAGCGGACTGTCGTTGACCAGGAACGACATGGTCACGGTCGGCGGATCGATCGGCTGCGCATGCAGCGGTTCGCTCACGCTCGGGTCGCAGAACGTGTCGGCGACGGTGCCCTTCGACAAGCCGGCAATGGCGACGATGTCGCCCGCCTGCGCTTCTTCGATCGGCTGGCGCTCAAGGCCGCGGAAGGCCAGGATCTTGGAAATACGGCCGGTTTCGATCTGAGTACCGTCATGGTGCAGCACCTTGACCGGCTGGTTGGCCTTCAGCGTGCCGCTCTCGATGCGGCCGGTGATGATGCGGCCGAGAAACGGATTGGCTTCCAGGATGGTGCCGATCATGCGGAACGGACCGGGATGAACGGTCGGCTCCGGCACATGCTTGATGACGAGGTCGAACAGCGGCGCCAACTGCTGGTCCTTCGGTCCTTCCGGATTTTCCGAAACCCAGCCATCGCGGCCTGAGCCGTACAGAATCGGGAAGTCGAGCTGCTCGTCGGTGGCGTCGAGCGCTGCGAAAAGGTCGAACACCTCGTTGACCACCTCGACATGACGGGCGTCCGGGCGATCGATCTTGTTGATGACGACGATCGGCTTCAGGCCGACCTTGAGCGCCTTGCCTACGACGAATTTGGTCTGCGGCATCGGCCCTTCGGCGGCATCGACCAGCACGATGGCTGAGTCGACCATCGACAGGATGCGTTCGACCTCGCCACCGAAATCGGCGTGGCCGGGGGTGTCGACGATGTTGATGCGGGTATCCTTCCAGTCGACCGAGGTCGCTTTGGCCAGGATGGTGATGCCGCGCTCCTTTTCGAGGTCGTTGGAATCCATGGCGCGCTCGGCCACGCGCTGATTGTCTCGGAAGGAGCCGGACTGCTTCAAAAGCTGGTCGACCAGGGTGGTCTTTCCATGGTCGACGTGCGCGATGATCGCGATATTACGGATTTTCATGTTCTGGTCTCGGAAGCGTTGCAGGCAGCAGGCCAAAAGGCGCTGCCTCTTTCGGTTGCGCGGCTCATACAGGGTTTTTCGCAGTTGCGAAAGAGGAGGCGCGTCACCAAATACTCATCAAATCTTAAGCATCTGCGTGTGAGATGATTTTGTTAACCAAGGCGGGAACCCTTCGGGGCCCGGGCAGTTCGAACATCATGACCGACAAACTCAACCGATTCTGGCCGCTCATCGCCTCTGTTGCCTTCGCCGTCCTGCTGGCGGCCAACGCCGCGCAGTCGGCCGCGACGACGAAGGAATCACGGCCTGCCTTGCCGTCAGAGGCACAGTCGGCCGAGCAGATTTTCGCCGACGCGCCCGACGGCGTCGACCCGGTGGTGACCGGCCCGGTCAGCGCCGCCTTCAAGCAGCGGCAGGACGCCGCCAACTGCGACAGCGCCGTCTGGCCGAATATCTCCATGGTCTGCTACCCGGACTAAGACATCGCGCGCCCTAGACGCGCGACACCTTTCCATCAGCGCGCGCTTATGCCGACCGTACCGGGTCGAGCGTCACCTTGTAGAGTTCATTGTCGTCGCGATCCATCAGCCGCACCGTCATCTGCTCGCTGGCGCCTGAAATATCGACCAGCCCGAAGAATTGCAGACCTGCCGACGGCGGTAGGTTCTGTCCCTGTTCGGCGGTCGGCGCCTTGATGAACTTCAGCTCCGGACCGAACGTCATGTCGAAATCGTTCGGCCCGAACGTTCCGGCATGGATCGGACCCGAAACGAATTCCCAGAACGGATTTAAATCCTGGAACTGCGCCTTGTCCGGGTTGTAATAATGCGCGGCCGTGTAATGCACGTCGGCGGTGAGCCAGACGGTGTTGCTGATGCCGGCATTCTTGATGAAGCGCAGCAGGTCGGCGATCTCGAGCTCACGCCCTTTTGGCAAGCCATTGTCGCCATTGCTGACTGCTTCGGCACCAACCTTCTTGGTGCCGTCGTCCCAGACGACGAGGCCGAGCGGCATGTCGGCGGCGATGATTTTCCAGGTCGCCTTCGAATTCGCCAGTTCGCGCTTCAGCCATTTCGTCTGCTGTTCGCCGAGCATGCGCGATTGCGGCGTCATCTCATCCTGCATGTCGGGACCATTGGGGCCGCGATAGGAGCGCATGTCGAGGAAGAACACGTCGAGCAGCGGCCCGTAGGCGATCTTGCGATACACGCGGCCGGGCTCGGAAGGTTCGTAGCGGATCGTCGTCATCTCGTGGAAAGCCCGCGCCGCACGGGCCGCCAGCACGTGGATGGATTTTTCCGTATAGCGGCTGTCGGCGCTGAGATCCTTCGAATCCGACCAGTTGTTCAGGACTTCATGGTCGTCCCACTGGTAGAAAGTCGGGCAGATGGCGCTGAGGCCGAGCACGTTCCTGTCCATCATGTTGTACTTCCACTGGTCCCGGTATTCGTCCAGCGTCTCGGCAACCTTGCGCTTGCCGTCGATCAGCACGACGTTCTTCCACTTGCCGCCGCCGGGCAGGTCGACCTCGTCCTTCATGGCGCCGTCGGCATAGATGGTGTCGCCCGAATGCAGGAAGAAGTCGGGCGTGTGCTTGCCGATCGTGGCGTAGGTCTTCATGCCGGTCTCATCGATGCCCCAGCCCTGGCCGGCGGTGTCGCCCGACCAGGCAAAGCGGATGTCGCGCTTCGAGGCCGGCGCCGTCCTGAAGCGCCCGGTGATCGGCTCGGAAACGGCGTTGATGTCGGCGAGATCGGCTGCCGTCATGCGATAGAAGATATCCTGGTCCGAAGCGAGGTCGGTGAGCAGCCGCTTGACGGTGTAGTCGCTGGCCGGCGACGTATCGAGCGGCGCCAGGCGTGTCGCATTGGCGAAATTCTCCGTCGACGACACTTCGAACATGACGCGCGACGGGCGATCGGTGCGCGTCCACACCATGCCGCTGGTTGCGTCGACATCGCCGGACTGGACGCCATGGGTGAAGGCCGGCCGCTGACTGGCGCGCGAATAGTAGGGCAGCGCCAGGCTCGAGACGCCGGCCAGGCCAACGGCGCTGGCGGAGGTGACGAAAGCGCGGCGAGTCATCGAAAGCTTGTTCACGGCTGTCTCCTGGATGGCTTGAACGGTGCCACCAAAATCCAGCGTCAATGTTTCAGGGACATCTCGGGATCATGAAGTTTTTCTGACGATCAACAGGCGGGTGGGCGTTTGCGCGAACGGCGAAGCTGCCGATCTTCCTCCGTGTGGGGGAGATGGCAGCTTGGCCGGTAGCGTCTCTCCCTACGCCGCCTGCGGCTCCGGCTCGAATGCCGGCTTGCTGGTGTTGATCAGCAGCGAGATACAGGCAGCGGCTATTGCCGTCATGCCGGCGATCAGGAAGGCCAGTTCGTAATTGCCCTGCAACTCGCGCATGGTGCCACCGAAGGCGGCGGCGGTCGCCGCACCGATCTGGTGGCCGGCGACGATCCAGCCGAACACGATCGGCCCACTGCGATCGCCGAACGCCTCATTGGCGAGCCTCAGAGTCGGGGGCACGGTGGCGATCCAGTCGAGACCGTAGAGCACGGCGAAGATGATCAGGCTGGTCGCTGAGAAGCCGGAATAGGGCAGGTAGATCAGCGACAGGCCACGGATGCCGTAATAGACGCCGAGCAGCTTGCGCGGGTCGAAACGGTCGGTGAGCCAGCCCGACAATGTCGTGCCGATCAGATCGAAAATGCCCATCATCGACAGCAGGCCGGCGGCCTGCACCTCGCCGATGCCCATGTCGCCGCAAAACGCGATCAGATGCGTGCCGACCAGCCCGTTGGTGGTGAAGCCGCAGACGAAGAAGGTGGCGAACAGATACCAGAACACCCGCGTTCCGGCGGCACGGCGCAGCGTCGAGAAGGTATGCGCCAGAAAGTTGCCCTGTGACGCAGGCGGCGTCGGCGGCACATCGTCAGCCTCGGCGCCATAGCGCACCATGCCGATCGATGCCGGCCGCTCCGGCACCAGCAGCCAGACCAGCGGTATCAGGGCAGCGGTCGCGATCGCGACCGCAATGACAACCGGCTGCCAGCCGCCCGACTGTGCCAGAGCGGCGATCAGCGGCAGGAACACCAGCATGCCCGAGGCACTGGAGGCCGACATCAATCCCATGACAAGGCCGCGATTGGTCTTGAACCAGCGATTGACGATGGTCGCGCCGAGCACGCTGGCGACGGCACCGGAACCAATGCCCGAGAACACGCCCCAGGTGATGAACAGATGCCACGGCTTGGTCATCAGCAGGCTGAGCATGGTCGAGCCCGACATCACCACCAGCGAGGCGAGCAGCGTGCGGCGCAGCCCGATGCGCTCCATCAGGGCTGCGGCAAATGGCCCCGTCAAACCGTAAAGCAGAATGCCGACACCGGCGGCCAGGGAGATGATGTCGCGGCGCCAGCCGAAACTGTTCTCGAGTGGCAGCATCATGACCGAGGGTGCGGAGCGCAGGCCAGCCGCGACCAGCAGGCTGAGGAAGATGACGCCGACCACGACGAAAGCGTAGCGCTGGCCAAAGGGGCGAGATTGAGTTATCATGTTACTGACCGGTACGTTGCAGGGTGGGAACATGTATACGTACCGATCGGTAACATTGTCAATCGAGTCACACGATGCCAACCGACAAAAATATTGAACTGACCATCAGCGACGGTCATGCATCCGCTCCGCCGAAAGCCGCCAAGAAGATCCTCGATGTGGCCTATGACCTGTTCTACCGGCGCGGCATCAGGGCGATCGGCGTCGACGAGATCGTCAAGCGTGCCGGCGTCACCAAGCCCAGCCTCTACCGCAGCTTTCCGTCCAAGGACGAACTGGCCGCTTCCTATCTCAGGCAATATGACCGTGAATACTGGGAGCGCTTCGACGAGGCGGTCGCCGCTCATCCCGGCGACCCGCGCGCTCAGATCAAGGCTTTCCTGACCCGCATCGGCAAGCGCACGCAGGTGGCGGACTATCGCGGCTGCGGCATGACCAATGCGGCGGTCGAATATCCCGACCACAGCCATCCGGCCCGCGTGGTCAGCGAGGCCAACAAGCAGGAACTGCGCCGCCGGCTGCGCGCCATGGCGGCTGCGATGGGCGCGCAAGACCCAGACACGCTCGGCGACGGCCTGCTGCTGCTGATCGAGGGCGCCTATATCAGCGGCCAGTTGTTCGGCCTCGGCGGTCCGGCGCAAGCGGTTGCCCGCAATGCCGACCTGCTGATCGAAGCCAGCTTGAAGAAATAGCGTTTGACGCTACGCTGCGGCGGCTTGAAACGGAGATTGACCGCCATGCGTGCCATTCTGATCCCGCTTGTCCTGGTCGGTCTCGGTCAGGCGGCGCAAGCCGACGGCATTTCCAGCGCCTACACCGATCTGGATTCGAAAACGGACTGCGTGACCTACGCGCAGGCAGAAGAAGGCGACGGCGACTGGGCCGAACTCGCCTGTTCAGGCTATCGCGGCTATCCCGTACTGATCGCCTATGACGACGCCCGTGAATCGCTGTTCTACGGTTTTCCGCCCGGCGGCGACATGACGACGGTCTGGGAAAGCTTTTCCGGCCTCAATTCGTCCGGAGCCAAAGTCGAATGGCGCATCGAAACCAAGGGCGACACGGCAGTGCCCTATGCCGTCATCCATCGCCGCTCGATCAGCAATCCCGAGGACGAGAAAAAGCCGACCGAGGTGCTGCTCGTCGCCAAGGTCGGCCAGATGGACGCCCGCGACGGCTGCACCGTCGGCCTGGTGCTGGCCACCGGCAATCCCGCCGCCAACGACCAGGCGCGCAAGCTTGCCGACGACAAGGCACGCACCTTCGCCTGCGGCAAGGACAGACACACCGTCATCGGCAAAGTGCCGGCCTTCGGCCGGGTCGACAACTGACCGGTCGGGCTACTTGCTCGCCTTGGCCCGCTCGATCGCGTCGACGATCATCTTCTTGGCGTATTTGGAATCGTGCCAGCCTTCGATCTTGACCCATTTGCCGGGCTCGAGATCCTTGTAGTGCTCGAAGAAGTGCTGCACCTGCTGGCGCGTAATGTCGGGCAGCTGAGTGTATTCGGTGACATTCTCGTAACGCAGCGTCAGTTTTGGCGACGGCACGGCGATGATCTTCTCATCCTGGCCGGCATTGTCTTCCATGATCAGCACGCCGATCGGCCGCACGTTGATGACGCAGCCCGGCACCAGCGCGCGCGTGTTGCAGACCAGCACGTCGATCGGATCGCCGTCGCCCGACAGCGTGTGCGGCACGAAGCCGTAATTGCCGGGGTAGCGCATCGAGGTGTGCAGGAAGCGGTCGACGAACAGCGTGCCGGCCTCCTTGTCCATCTCGTACTTGATCGGCTCGCCGCCGATCGGCACCTCGATGATGACGTTGACGTCCTCAGGCGGATTCTTTCCGCTGGCTATGGCTTCAATGCGCATGGCTTAAATCCCTCTCTCGATGGACGATCGATAGCGGGCGGCGCGTCATGGTGCAATGCGGCGAATGGTGCTGGGTGCGAATGGAACGCCCAATTGCCGAAAGGCCGGGTTGTCATTCCCAGACGAAAGCGACCTTCTTCAGCGCCCTCTGCTCGAAGATCTCGACGCCCTCGGCGACATCGCGGCCACCGGCGCCGGCATAGAAGGCAAGCGCGTTCTGGTTGTCCTCCAGCGCCCACACGACCATGCCTTTCAGCCCGTGATCGGCCAGCCGCGCCTTGGCCGCCGAAAACAGGCGGCTGCCGAGCCCGATGCCCTGATATTCCGGGCGCAGGTACAATTCGTAGATTTCGCCCTGCTGGCGCAGTTCACGGGCGCGGTTCTTGCCGATCGTCGCATAGCCGGCGATCTTGCCGCCGATTTCGACGACCAGAACGGTGGCGGCGCGGCGAATCGCATTCGCCCACCAGTCGGCGCCTCGACGGTTGATCATCGATGTCAGGGTCCGGTGCGGAATGATGCCGGAATAGGCGCCGCGCCAGGCTTCCAGATGCACCTCGGCGATGGCACTGGCATCGCGCGGGTCGGCTTTCCGGATGTCGATCGTCAGCGTATTCATGATTTGTTAACCATAAACCCGCATCGCCCGATTGCAAGGGTCCGGGCCGCCCGCCGACTGCTTTCTCACAGGCGATCACCGCGCTGGTGAGGGGCCTTCAAGACTTCTGTGGAAAGGCTCAAATCTCGACGAGATGGTCGTCGAGCTCGTTGCTGTCGCCCGCAGTGACCGGGAAATGCTCGGCCAGCACCGCACCCACCAACTCGATCGCCTTGACGAAGCCGTCGGCAAGCCGGTCGTCGCCGGCATGCGCGGTAAGGTCGCGTACGACGCCGTCCCAGACATGCTGGCCGACCTTGGCGTCGATACCCGAATCGGCGACCACCTCGGCATAGCGCTCGGCGATCGAGACGAAGACCAGCACGCCGGTGCGCGCCGTGGTGCGGTGGACGTTGCGGGCGAGGAACTGCTTGATCGCGTTGGCGTGCGCCGCCTGGTAGCGCAGCCGCCTCGGCACCAAGTGAATGCGCAGGCCGGGCAGCGCCCACAACAAGGCCAGCAGGCAGGCAAGCGCCAGGAGCTGGGCGAGGACGAAATGCGGCAGCCGGATCGACAGCCACCAGGCCTCCAGACCGTAGCCGACAGCCAGGCTGACGATCAGCATGCACACGGTCGCCATGAAGGCGGCCGGGAAGAAATAGCCGTCGCTGGCATGCGCCACGACACAGTAGATTTCGCCGTCGGTTTTCTCCTCGGCGGCGCGGATCGCGGTTGCGATGCGCTCATGATCCTGCGGGCTGATTGGTCGTGTTGCCATGATCTGTCTCACCAGCTTCCTGAAGAACCGCCACCACCGGACGAGCCGCCGCCACCGGAAAATCCGCCACCGCCGCTTGACCCCGAGGACCAGCCACTGCCCGAACCCGAAGACCAGCCGCCGCCCGACGATGAACCGGTTGTCCAGCCAGTGCCCGAGTACCCGCTCGGCCCGCGGCCATAACGAAACGTCATGCCCAGCCATTTGTACACGCCCGGCGACAGTTTCGTGCCGAACATCGGCGGCAGGAACGCCATCGCCATCCCGCCGAAGAACATCGTCGCCCACAGGATCAGGAACACGGCAAAGATCGGATCGATGGACGTGCCGTCATCGGCGGGATTGCGCTTGCCCCGCGCTTCCAGTTCTTCGGGATTGCCCTCCAGCACCATGACCATGTCATCGACGGCTTTGCTGATGCCGCCGGAGAAGTCCCCGGCGCGGAAGGCCGGCACCATGTCATTCTCGATGATGAGCTTGGTATGCAGGTCGGTCAGCGTGCCTTCCAGCCCATAGCCGACCTCGATGCGCATCTTGCGGTCGTTCGGGGCCACCAGCAGCAGGACGCCATTGTTTTCCTTCGCCTGGCCGAGCTTCCAGAAGCGGAACAGCCGGTTGGCGTAAGGCTCGATCTCCTCGCCATCGAGGCTGGGGATCGTTGCGACGACGATCTGGTCGGAACCTTTCGTCTCGAAGTCGGCGAGCTTCCGCGTCAGCGCCGTCTTGGTCGCGGCGTCGATGATGCCGGCATTGTCGACGACACGGCCGGTCAGCGCCGGCAGGTCG
>NZ_AZUV01000041.1:0-32611 GCF_000513875.1 Mesorhizobium sp. WSM1293
ACGAATGTGACCTACGCACTTGCCCTGGCCGGCGGGGCGGCGACCGGGCTGCTGACGACGGAGGGCAACCATGCGATCACGCTGGTGGTCGACTCGGCCACCCAGGTCTCGGGCCAGTACGACAGCAACGGCGACAGCGTGCTCGACGCGACGGCGTTCACGGTGACACTGTCTGGCACGACGGTGACGCTGACGTCGTTGGTTGCCCTTGAGCACTCGAACACGCAAGGCGTCGGCGAGGACAACACGCTCGACCTCAACGGTCTGATCAACGTGGTGGCAACGGTGACGGCGACGGACGGCGACAACGACGTCGTGTCGCAGCAAAGCACGAGCTCGGGGCCGTTGTCTCTGACCTTCGACGACACCGATCCGACGATCACGGTGCCGTTCGACGGTGACCAGAACGCCGGCAACGGTACCGGGACCCACGAGACTCTGGCCAACACGCTCAACGCGTCGGCTATCGGAGCCTTCGGGTACGACATGGTGGACAAGCATACGGCCGCAGAATATTTGGCGGGTGCTAGCGATTTCGTCGATGTCAACGGTGCCCTTGCCGGCATCCAGATCACCCTTGACGGCAATCTCACCGGCCTTGTGCCGGCACCAGGCACGACCCCGTTCCTTAGCTCGGTCGCGACGCTGCAGTCGGAAAGCGCTACCTCGGCGACGTTCAACTGGACCGCTAGCTACGACAGCGACCCGAACACGGCTGGCATTCAGCCGGGCTCGGTGGGTGGTACTCTCGTCTTCCACAAGGATGCCGGCACTTATACCATCACCTTGAGCGACACGGTGGAGGGCTTCACCAAGGACATTCTGCACACCAGTGAGCTTCTATTCAAGGAGCCCTTGAGCAACACCGGTCACCCGAACATCGTGGTGGAGAAGCTCTTCGAGGCGGACAGCACACCCGAAACGACCGACCGGGACTTCTTCGTGCAGTTCACCGGCAACTCGAACCCCAACGGTAGCCCGTTAGGTTTCAATGCGACAGGCGATGGCGCGCCGGCTGGATTGCCTAACAATCTTGACACGGCTTTCGACGCTGGCCAGCAGATCAGTAGCAACTTCGAGGATTGGATTTCTGCAACCCAAGCCACGAACGGAGTTGCCGGTGACACGATCCAGAAGGGTGAGTTGCTTACACTGCGGTTCTTCGACCACAGCCCCGGCATCGTCACCGACGACGGAGTCAACAACGTCCCGAACCAGTCTGCCACCGACATGGCCATCAAGTTCGACGGTATCGGGAACAGCGAAGATCTTATGCTGATCCTCAATCTCGTCAACTACGGTTCCGACGGGATTGCCGGCGGCAGCGGCACCGCCGCCGACACGTTCACCACGAAGGCGATGTACGTGTCGAACACGAACATCTTCAAGGCGGGGCAGGTCCCCACCGCATACGCGGCGGACTTCCCGCTCGATAACAACGACGGTCTCGTCATCATCGAGAAGAACGACTACAACGCAACCGGTGAGAACTGGGTGCTCCAAGGCGCCCAGATCATGCAGTCCGGCAACGGGCTCACCGGTACTGCAATCGACCTGAACAAAGCAACCGGTACTGGTACGACTGGTGCCAGCACGGGAACCCACGCCTTCGACGTGACCGACAATGACGTGCTGAAGATCACGGACATCGGCTTCACCTCGACCCAGACCACGACGCCGGATGCACATCTCGACTTCGCCTTCCAGGTGGCGGACGCTGATGGGGATGTGACCGTCCCCCAGCACATACTTGTCGATGTCGTCTGACACTTGACCAGCGGGGGCAGCCACGGCTGCCCCCACTTCTCGCACGAGATGTCATCCCGCACACCAGAGAAATAACGATGAAAACCAGGCAACAGCCCCCTGCCCTGCAGGTGGTGATGAAAGAGGTCAGGCGCGCTATCCGCCCGCTGATCTGGTTCAGCGGCGGCATCAACGTGCTGATGCTGACCGGGGCGTTATACATGCTCCAGGTCTATCACCGCGTACTGTCCAGCCACAGCCTGGAGACGCTGGTGATGCTGTCGCTGATGGCGGCTGCCGCACTCGCGACGATGGCTGGGCTGGAGGTGGTGCGCGGGCGTCTCCTGGCCAAGGTCGGATCGTGGATGAACGCGCGCCTGGGACCGGTTCTGCTGACCGCATCGGTGGAATACGCCGCCTCGGCGCCTGGCCAGGCCAACGCCCGTCCGCTGCGCGATCTGGACCAGGTGCGGAATTTCTGTACCAGTCCGAGCATCTTCCCGATCCTCGACGCGCCTTGGGCGCCGCTGTTTTTCGCCGCCATATTCGTCATGCACCCTTGGCTGGGTTGGCTAGCGCTTTGCGGCGGGATCGTGCTGTTTGCTTTGGCGCTGCTCAACGAATACCTCACACGCAAGCCGCTGACCGAGGCCGCAAGCGCACAGTCGCGGGCCTATGTGCAAGCCGAGGCGGCGATCCGCAACGCCGAGGTCGTCCAGGCGATGGGCATGTTGAAGCCATTGCTGGAAGGCTGGAAGGCCCAACAGGACGAGGCCAACAAGGGACAGGTTCTTGCCGCCAACCGTGGCGGCGTCATCGCGGCTATCGCGCGTTGTCACCGGCTGGCCCTGCAAATGGCCATACTCGGCCTCGGCGCCTATCTGGTTCTTCGCAACGAGGCTTCACCCGGCATCATGATCTCCGCCTCGATCCTGATGGGTCGCGCCTTGTCACCGGTCGAGCAAGCGATCGGCACATGGAAGGCGACGGTGGGAGCGCGTGCCGCTTACAAACGCCTCACCGCGGTCGCCGGACAGCACCGGGAAGCCACACCGGTCCTGCCACTGCCCCGTCCGAAAGGCAGGTTTGAGGCCGACAACCTTGTGCTTGCCCGACAGGGTGGCGAGCACATCCTGAAAGGCATCAGCTTCCGTCTCGAGCCGGGTGAAGCGATGGCCCTGATCGGTCCGAGCGGGGCCGGCAAGACGAGCCTGGCGCGCATACTTGCCGGTGCCTGGCGCCCGTCGGGGGGGCGTGCCTTGCTGGACGGAACGGATGTTGCCCAATGGGCGGCGGAAGACCGTGGCCGTTATGTCGGCTATTTGCCGCAGGACATCGAACTCTTCGCCGGCACCGTATCCGACAACATCGCCCGCTTTGCGACGGTCAATCCGGCGGTCTTCCAGCACGTGATCAAGGCAGCGCAGTTGGCCGGCGTCCACGAACTCATCAAGGGGCTGCCGAAGGCCTACGGCACCGAGATCGGCGAGGCGGGTGCGATACTGTCGGGCGGGCAGCGCCAACGCATCGGGCTGGCGCGGGCACTCTACGGCGACCCCACGCTGCTTATCCTCGACGAACCCAATTCCAACCTCGACAGGGAGGGCGAGGAGGCATTGATTGCCGCTCTCGGCGTGGCCAAGGCGACGAACACAACCGTTATCCTGATCGCGCACCGCGCCAACATCTTGGAGAAGGTAGACAAGATACTGGTCCTCAACAGGGGTCAGCAAGATCTCTTCGGGCCGCGCGACCATGTCTTCAACGAACTCGCCAGCCGCGTCAGCAAGGTGGCCCATCTGCCCAAGGCTGCCCAGTTGCCTGCCCTCGAAGTGGTCAAGGAAACCAAAGAGGTCAAGGAAGCATGAGCCGCCCCCCGGAATTGAACGTCGTGCCGCTGCCCCTTCCGCCGCCCTCCCTGCTGCAACCGATGCCGCTGCGTCTCACAGGCGTGACCTGCACCGGGTTCGCGATCATGTTCCTGTTCTTCGGCGTCGCGGGAGGTTGGGCGGCCCTGGCACCGTTGGACAGCGCCGCTGTGGCGCCGGGCGTTATCAAGGTCGCCGGCGACCGCAAGCTGATCCAGCACCTCGAGGGCGGCATCATCGCGGAGTTGAACGCAGCCAACGGTGATGTCGTCAAGGCCGGCAAGATCCTCGTCCGGCTCGACGACACTCAGGCAAAGGCGCAGCTCGACCTGATCCAGAACCGGATAGCAACGCGTGAGGCGCTGGCCGCGCGTCTCAGGGCCGAGCGTGACGGCAGGGCCGAGATCGAGTTCGATCCGGCGTTGCTCGCCAACCCCGCCACCGCCGCAAGGGACGCGGTGTCCGCACAGCGCGACGTGTTCGCGGCGAAACACCACAATCTGGCGGACGAGCAGGAAATCCTCAGCCAGCGCCGCCACCAGACCGAGGAGGAGATAAAGGGACTGGAAGAGCTTATCGTCACCAAGGACAAACAGATCGAGGCGATCGAGGGTGAAACCAAAGACCTCGAGAGTCTGCTCAAGAAGGGGCTGACCACCCGCGAGCGGAACCTGTTGCTCAGACGACAGCAGCAGGAGATCGAGGGCGAGCGCGCCACCAACATCGCCGCAATCGCCCGCGCCAGAAGCGCCATGGCCGAGATCGACATGCAGATCCTGAACCTCGACACCGTGCGGCTCAACGAGTCCGTCGATGAGTTGAGCAAGGTCGAGGCGGAACTGTTCGACCTGAGACAGGAGGAGCGTGCCGCCAGGGACGTGCTTACCCGTACCGATGTCGTCGCACCGGTTGACGGCATCGTCATGGATCTGAAGGTCCACACCGCGGGCGGTGTCGTGAAACCCGGCGATACATTGATGACGATCGTACCGCTCGGACAACAACTCGTGGTCGAAGCCATGGTCAAACCGGAGGATGTCGAGACGATCGCACCCGGACAGCCCGCGCGCGTCAGCTTCCCGGCCTTCGCCCGCTACAACCTGCCGCCGCTCGAGGGTGTCGTGGAGATCGTGTCGGCTGACCGCATGGTTGAGGAGCGCAGCGGCGCACCGTATTTCGCCGCGACGGTTGTGATCGACAAAAGCGAACTCGGCAAGCTGGAGGGCCGCAAGCTGCTGCCCGGCATGTCGAGCGAGACGATGATCCGGACGGGGGCTCGCACCGTTCTCTCTTATCTCGCCGAGCCGATCACGCAGAACTTCCGCCGGGCCATGCGGGAAAAATAGCCGTACGCCGCCCAGCGAAATTCAAGACAGCAGCATTCGCCCGGCCGTGATCGCCAGGAAGAATGCAAAGGCAAGTTTCAGGTAGCGCGGGTTGAGCGCGTGGGCGAGCCTTGCGCCCAAGGGTGCGAACAGGAAGCTCACGGGCGCTATGATGGCAACCGCCGGCAGGCTGACGTAACCCAGGCTGAGCGGAGGCCTGCCTGCAATTGCGAGACCCGACCAGATGAAGCCGGCCACTGCCGGAAGCGCAATAAGCAGGCCAAGCGCCGACGATGTGCCGACGGCCCGGTGCACAGGAAAGGAAAAGCTGGAAAGCGTCGGCACCGAGAGCGTGCCGCCACCGATTCCCATGAGCGAAGAGACAAAGCCGATGACAGAGGCGATCGCGCGGTTGATCCAGCCGCTTTGCGGCAGGTGATCGGAGATCACGAGGTGCTTCGGCAACGCCATGTTGAGGGCCACCAGCAGGCCGACGACGCCGAAAACCAGCCGCAAGCCGGCGCCCGGGATGAACTTCGACGTGATGCCACCGATCAGGGCACTCACGAAAACGGCCGGTCCCCACAGAGTGAGCAGAGGCCGATCGACATTGCCGCGCCTGTTGTGCGACCGCATTGACGAGATCGAGGTGGGGATGATGACCGCAAGCGACGTCGCGACAGCCAGATGGCTGATCACAGCAGGCGAAAAGTGGAACAGGCTAAGCACCCAGAACAGCACCGGGACGATGACGATGCCGCCGCCGACCCCCAGCAGACCGGCGAGCACGCCGGAGGCCATTCCGGTCATGGCCAGACCGGCGACCAGCATTGCAATCGTCAGCCCGTCGAAAACCGACGTGTCGAATCCGAAGTCCACTGTGATTTTTCCTTGATTGGCCGACTGCGGCCTTGCGGATACATTTTTGGCCGCGCCTGTCCGCCCGTCGCGACCTGGGTGCAGATCGCCCGAAAGCGTACACAGGTTTGGGGTGCGGAATGCTTTAGTGGCGCACCATCCCGGCGTCGACATTGAGCGTCTGGCCGGTGATCCAGCGCGCATCGTCGGAGGCCAGGAACGAGACCACATCGGCGATATGTTCCGGCTGCCCCTTGCCTTTCATCGCCTGAAGCATCTCGACGAAGCCGAACGCCTCATTGTGCGGGCTCGCCTTGACGCCGTCGCTCTCGATCAGGCCGGGCGTCACCGCATTGGCGGTGATGTTGTATTTGCCGAGTTCGGTGGCGAGCGCCCTGGTGAAGCCTATGACGCCACCCTTGGCTGCGACATAGGCCGCCATGTTCGGCGTGCCGGCAAAGAAGGTGTTGGATGCGATGCTGATCACCCGCCCAGCTTTGCCTGCCGCACGCATCTGGTCCGTGCCGGCGCGGCTGACGATGAAGGTGCCTGTCAAATTGACGTCGATGATCTTGCGCCAATGGTCGAGATCGACATCGTCCCAGGCGACGAACGGCACGATGCTGGCATTGTTGACCAGGATGTCGATGCCCCCGGTCAGGGTCTGGATTTCGGCGAAGAGTGCCTTGACGGAGGCCGGATCGGAAATGTCGGCGGCAATCGCCCTCGCCCTTCCGCCTATTGCCGCGGCCGCCGCCTTGGCGCCTTCGGCATTGATGTCGCTGACGATGACGGTTGCCCCGTCGGCGGCGAGCCGCGCGGCGATCGCCTTGCCGATACCCTGCGCAGCGCCCGTAACCAGGGCCGTCTTCCCCGCAAGCCGTTCAGTCATGAAAAATGCTCCCTCAATCCGTGGTGATATCTGTTCAGGCGTCGGCGTCGATCACGGCCAGCGCCGCGTCGATACCCCTGCCGATCGCCAGTTTCTGGCCGGCCGCGTTCATGGCGCCGCCAAGTGCCGTCAGCGCCGCGATCGCATAGATCGGCTGGGCGGTCGGACCCATATGGCCGATGCGCGTCAGCTTGCCCAAGGTCTCGCCGCGGCCAGACGAAAACACCACCCCGTAACGGGCGCGGGCAGCCTGGCGAAGCGCCTTCTCGTCGACACCTTCGGGCGTGCGGACAGCGGTCGTGGTCGGCGACGCGATGCTGTCGCTGGCCGCCCAGATCGACAGGCCCATCGCAGCAATGCCCGCGCGCATGGCCTTGGCGGTGAGCGCGTGGCGCGCCCATACCGCCTCCGGTCCCTCATTGAGATAGAGGTCGAGCGCGACATCGAGCCCGTTGATTTCCGAGACCGACGGCGTGAACGGAAACGGCTTGTCCCGCGACCACGCATGCTCCCAGTCGACGATGCTCAGCATGGATGCGCGCGGCGCTAGGGGATTGCTCTTCATCTTGGCCCAGGCCCGCTCGCTGACGCCCATCATCGTGAGGCCGGGAGGCGCGCCCAGGCATTTGTTCGGGCCGGTGACATAGATATCGGCCTTGCAGTCCTCGGGATGCGTCTTCATGCCGCCAAAGGACGAGACGGCATCGACGATGAGATAGCCGCCATGCGCCGAAACCAGCGCACCGATGGCGTCGATCGGATTGATGGTGCCGGACGGCGTGTCGTGGTGGCAGACGGAAACGACGGTGATCTCCGGGTGCGCCTTCAGCATTGCCTCGACCGCCTGCGGATCTATCGCCTCGTTGTAGGGCACCTCGATCTCGAGCAGATGTGGCGAATAGCGCTTCGCCCAATAGCCAAACCCCTTGCCGTAAACTCCAGAGGCAAGGTTGAGCACGACATCGTCTGGTGTGATCAGGGAGGCTGCGGCGGCCTCCAGGCCAAGCACCGGCTCGCCATGCAGGATGACCGGCTTGTTCGACAGCCGCATCGCCTTCTGCGCCTTGTCGACCACACCCTCGTAGAAGAGCTGGAACGCCGGGTCGTAGTCGTAGAGCACCGTGCGTCCGAGGCCGCGCAGCACTTCGGCATAGGCGTTCACCGGTCCCGCGGTCAGGGTGATGACCGGATCGGCATGTTCGAGATAGCGCATCGTCTTGTCTCCGGATTGGCGGCGGTCAGCCGTAGAATTGCGTACCGGTCTTGTAGGTCTTGAAGTTGTCCATGTCGTGCGAGTACATCAGCTCGGCGCCATGGTCTTCGGCGAGTTTCTTCACCTTGCGCATCGAATTGACGCCCGCCACCGGATCGATGTGGAAGGCCGCCTGGCACAGCGTCTCGAGGCTCTTCTGCGTATAGGCCGCATCGATCGTGAACATGATCGGCTTGCGCTTGGGGAACTCGACCAGCAGGCTGTAATGGCCGATCGAATGGCCGGGCGTCGAGATCAGCCGGACGCCCCTGGCAAGCTCGACGTCACCATCGATGCCTTCAAAGGTCGAATTCGCCCGTGTCGTTCCCGCAAGCAATTGCCCGGTCGCGCCACGCGCTTCGGCAGCCTCCGCCGAAAAACTCAGATCGGAATAGCCGAGATGCTCGAAAGGTTCGGGATTGCAGGCCTGCGGCACCTCGGTCCGGTGGCAGATCTTCTTGGCGTGCGGAAAATACTTGTTGCCGCCGCAATGATCGAAGTGGAAATGCGAATTGACGACGACGTCGATGTCCTTCGGTTCGAGGCCGAGCAGCGCCAGGGCGCCTGGGATGGTCTGGTGCTTTTCCTGGATCGGCTTTTCGAACGGCAGCACCTTCATCACGTGATCGTAGTCGTAGCCGGTGTCGATGAGGAACCGGCCCTCGGCATGTTCGATCAGGATCGAATAGACCGGGAAGCGCACTTCGCCGCCAGGGCCGCGGTTCCAGAACACATGATAGCCGTCGAGAACGAGCGAGCCGCCGTCGAGCAGGTAGACCTTGGTATCCGACATTCTTGCCTCCTTTATTGGCGCGGGTCCCGTCCGCGCATGAATTGTCCTCAGCGCGCGCCGCGCTCATATGGAATGCCGAGCGCCGCCGGCAGGCTGGCGCGCCGGCCGAACAGCACCAGCATGATCATCACCGCCAGGAACGGCAGCATCTGGATGATGTCGGTCGGTATGTTGATGCCGGCCACTTGCATGGCCGTCGTCAGCGACAGGCAGACACCGAACAGCAACGCGCCGAACAGCACCCAGATCGGGCGACCGCGCGCCAGCATGGCCAGCACGATGCCGAGAAAGCCCGCGCCATTGGTGATGAACGGAATGAACAGCCCGGCCCCGACATTGGCGAGATACGCGCCCCCGAGCCCGGCCAGCGCTCCGGTCGTCAGCACGGCGATGGTGCGGGTCCGCACGACATCGATGCCGGCGACATCGAGCGCGGCCGGCTTGTCGCCTGCCGCCTGCAAATTGAGGCCCAGCTGCGTGCGCCGGTAGATGTAGCCCATACCGAAAACCAGCGCGACCGCCAGATAGACGATCAGATGATGCTTGAAGAATGCAGGCCCGATGACCGGAAGGTCCGAAAGCAGCGGAATGACAGTCGCATCCGCCGCCGGCAGGCGCGGGTAGCTGCGTGAGAACTGGAAATGGTGGAGCAGTGCCGTCAGGCCTTCCAGCCCCAAGGTCAGCGCGATACCGATGACGATCTGGTTCAGCCCGATGCGCACGCAAAGCAGCGCCATGACAAGCGCCACCGCAGCACCCCCGGCGGCGCCGGTGAGAAAGCCCAGCCACAGCGACCCGGAATAGAAAGCGCCGACAAAGCCGAGATAGGCGCCGGCCAGCATCATGCCTTCGATGCCGATATTGAGCACGCCAGCCTTCTCGGAGATCTGCTCGCCGAGCCCGGCAAGCAGCAGCGGGATCGCTGCGGTGACGGCGCCGAACAGCAGCGCGCTGAGAAAGACCTCGCTGAAGAGCCCGGTCATGCCCTAGGCCCTCCGCGACTGGTTGTATCGGTGATCGAAATATTCGGCGAGCGCGAGCACGATCAGTACGATGGAAACCAGCACCAGCGTGAAATGATTGGGCACGCCGAGCCGGCGCGCCGCGCTCTCGCCGCCGATCGAAAGCACCGAAAGCAGGAATACGAAGCCGATGGCCGCAAAGCCGTTCATACGGGCGAGAAACACGGCGGGTATTACGGCAAGCCCGTAGGCGGGATTCCAGTCTGCGCGGACATTGCCCTGGACGCCGATGATGTCGACGGCGCCGGCAAGCCCGGCCAGCCCGGCCGAAATGGCGAAGACGGCGACGGTCAGGCCGGGAACGCCGAGCCCCGAGTGAACCGCCGCTCGTGGATTGGCGCCGACGATCCTCAGCTTCAGCCCGAACGCCGTGCGCGTCATCACCAGATGCACGATGACGATCGCCGCCAGCCCAAGCAGCAGGCCACTGGTGATGGTCGTTTCGAACAGGCGCGGCAGCCGGTCCTCCACCGGCAGCGTACGGGTCTGCGGCACGGTCGTGCTTGGGTCGCGAAACGCCAGCTTGACCAGCACATTGGCGAGCGAGGTGCCGAGGAACGTCATCATCAGGGTGGTGATGATCTCGTTGACGCCCTGATAGGCACGCAGCAGCGCCGGCACCAGCGACCAGATCATCGCCACCACCATGGCGATGAGGAACGAGCAGACCAGCGCCAGCCAGGCTGGCATGATCTGCACGAACACGGGAGCGCTGGCAGCCGCCGTCACCGCGCCAAGCAGGAACTGGCCGTCGCCGCCCAGATTCCACATGCCGGCGCGAAAGGCGACGATCAGGCCGGCGGCGAGAAACAGCAGCGGCGCCATGCGCGTCAGTGTCTGCTGGATGCCGAGCGGCGAGAACAGTCCCTTCTCCAGCACGAAGCCATAATAGGCCAGCGGGTCGACGCCGACGGCAAGCAGGATACAGCCGGCTATGACCAGCGCGATAAGGATCGGGCCGAGCGTCATCAGCAGCCGATGCAGGATGTCGCGGCGCGTCGCTGCCCCGCTCGTGGCATCGAGTGCGGTGGCGCTGACCGTGGGTGCGGTGTCGATGCTCATGCGGCAAGTCCGATCATCAGGCGACCGACCTTTGTGCGGGCGTCGTCTACGTTCTCGACGGTGCCGACCAAAGCGCCGTCGGCGATGACGGCGATGCGGTCGCACATGCCAAGCAATTCCTCGAGGTCGGTGGAGATCAGCAGCACGGCAAGGCCACGCGCCGCCGTATCGCGAATGCGCTGGCGCGACGCCAATGTGTTGGCGAGATCGAGCCCATAGGTCGGCTTGTTGAAGATCACCACCTTGGCGCCTTCAGCCAGTTCCCTTGCCAGAAGCACCTTCTGGATGTTGCCGCCGGACAGCCGCGCGACGGGCGTCTTCAGGCTCGGCGTGCGCACGTCGTATTCGCGCACGAGCTGCGCGGCGCGCTTGTCGATCTCCGCGCGCTGCTCGACGCCGTTGCGCCAGAACGGGGCCGCGCCGACCTGCTTGAGGAAGAAATTGATCGAGACCGGGAAGGTGCCGACAGTGCCCTCGCCCAGTCGGTCGTCGGTCAGGTAGCGAAGGCCGCGCCGGCGGCGCTCGCCGACGCTCAGCGTCTCGATGGCGGCGCCGTCCAGCCGCACCGAGCCGCTTGTGGCTGTACGCTGGCCGGCCAGCGCTTCCGCCAGCTGCTTCTGGCCGTTGCCGTCGATGCCGGCTATGCCGAGGATCTCGCCCGGGCGGATGTCGAAGGAGATCGACGACAGGCCCGGCGCATTGTCCGTCGCCGCTACCGCCAGGTCCGTCACCTGAAGCAGCGGGTCAGCGCCGGCGCGGGCAGTGCGGACCGGACGCTCGACGGCTTCCGGGTCATCCTTCTGCTTGCCGAACATCAATTCCACGATCTCCGAGACGATCTCCTGTTCGCCCAGCGTGCGAAACCGCTCGGGTGGAATCTCGCCGACCTTGCGGCCAAGCTTCAGCACCGAGATGCGGTCGCCGAAGGCAGCCGCCTCCTTGAGCTTGTGGGTGATGAAGACGATCGCAAGGCCCTGCTCGACAAGGCGGCGCATCAGCGCGCCCAGTTCGTCGATACCTTTCGGCGTCAGCATGGAGGTGGACTCGTCAAGGATGAGCAGCCGGCTGTTGCGCAGCATCGCGCGCAGGATCTCGACCTGCTGCTGCTCGCCGAGCGACAACTCCGATACCTTGGCTTGAAGCTTGACGGTGATGCCGAGCGTGCCGGTGATCTCGGCGACGCGCGCCGCCAGTTCCTCGGTCCTGGGGCGCTGCCACCACGGCCCGCCAAGCAGGAGGTTCTCCGCCACCGTCAGCGTCGGCACCAGCATCATGTGCTGGAATACGGTGCCTATGCCGAGTGCCAGCGCATGGCGTGGCGAGGTGATCGGCGTCGGTTTGCCGTCGACCAGTATGCGTCCTTCGTCAGGCTGCTGCAGGCCGGACAACATGCCGATCAATGTCGATTTTCCAGCGCCGTTCTCGCCCAGCAGCACATGCACTTCGCCCGGGCGGATCGACAGGTCGACGCTGTCATTGGCAACGATGCCGGGGAACCGTTTGGTCACGCCTTCAAGCGCGACAATGTCGCGCCCGGCAACGGACGATGAAGAAAAACCGCTCATGAAGCCCAGCACCAAAAAACAGGAATCGTCCGGAGGGGTGAACGGATCACCCCTCCGGCAGCCGACCATGATCGCCTTACTGGGCGACGCTGGTCATCAGTGCCCTTACGGCGGCCGCGTCATAGACCGGCTCGACCTTGATCTTGCCGGAAATGACGTCCTCGCGCAGCGCCTGGATTTCCGTCCAGACATTGTCCGGGATCGCAGCGGTCTTCAGCAACTTGACCGAGTCGTCCTTGAGGCCGATCGTATAGTGTTTGGTGCCGAACGTGTCGGCCTTCAGGTCGGCAATCATCGCCGCATAGACCGGCTCGATGTTCCACACCACCGACGACAGCAGGAAGCCCTTGTCGATCGGTGACTTGTCGCCGATGACGTCGATGAAATAGACCTTGCCGCCATCGGCTGCCTTGGTCGTCTCGACCGCCTGCAGCATGCCGAAGCTCGAACCGTTGCCTTGGCCGAAGATGATGTCGGCGCCCGACGCGATCACGCTTTCGGTGACGCGCTTGCCGCCGGCCGCATCGCTGTAGGCGGCCGGGCCGATCACCGCGTAGGTGATCTTGACGTCCGGGTTCTCCGCCTTCACGCCTTGCGCGAACGCCGCCGACTGCGAATTCCACGATGGCGGTTCGCCCGACACCACGATGCCGACCGACTTGGAACGCGACACCTTGGCGGCGAGACGGCCGGCGAGATAGGCGCCCTCGTGGCCGCTCAGCGTATAGTCGGCGACAAGGCCCTTCTCCAGGCCGGCTGGCGTGTCGACGATTGCCACCGGAACTTTCAATTCCTTGGCGATTTCAGGCGCCGAGGTGTTGTAGCCGCTGGCATGCGCGATCAGCAGGCTGGCGCCGTCGGAGGCAAGTTCCCGCAAGGTCGGGCGAACATCGCCATAGCCGAGGCCCTGGGCCACGACCACTTCGACGCCGGCGGCCTTGCCAGCCGCCTTGGCGGCATCGATGCCTTGCTGGTTCCAGCCGTAGTCCGTGCCTTCTTCGGGCGTCAGGATGGCGATCGACTTGACCTCGCCGGCAAGCGCGCCGCTCAACAAGACACTGGTCAATATAACTGCACTTACACTGCTCTTAAGAAGCTTTAACATTTTACCCTCTCTGTTGTTTCACCAATCAATATTCTTATTGTTATTGCGCGAAAGCGAGATAGACTGCCTAGGAAAAATTACATTGTGGAGCTCAGGCAAAGTGAAGATCCGTTATGCCCTTCCGGTGATGCTGGCGTTATCGTCCTTCGCCAACGCGGTTGAGTTGCACCATGTCGCCGTCCGCACCGGCACTGACGGGCTCGACATGGTTCCGTTGACGATTTCGAATGCGGGCAGCGAAGGCCTCTCCTGCAACGCCGACTTCGCCCACTGGTATTCGGCCGGGATCGCAACGATCGAGCCGGGCAAGAAGACCCGCGTCGAGCTCTGGTTCGATGCGAAGACCGGCACGTTCACGATCCTCAACGGCAAGCGCGAGAACCTGCCCGTCGAGCGGCTGTGGTGCGGTCTGGCGAGCCGAGCATATGCCACCCGCGTGCAGATCACGCTCGACCGCACCGATGCGGCGAAAGGCGAGCGTGATGTGTCCTGCGCCATGGCGCAGGACAGCCTGGTCTGCCGGTAGGCGCTCATTGCCGCGTCCGTTCGAACATCGCGAGCCTCTTATTCTTTCGCCAGGAACGCGTCGGTGAAGACGTCGTCCGCCGACAGAGCCGCCTTGAGCACGCCCTGGTCCGTCAGCGTCTTCAAGGTCTCCTCCCACTGCGTCTTCGTCATCCAGCCGAGACCGTGTTCCTTGGTGTCGGGGCTGGTGAACGTCGAGGCGATGTCGGCGTTGATCTGCGCCAGCAGTACGTCCTTCTTGTCCGCATAGCCGGGCGCTGCCTTGGCCGTGATCTCGGCGGCCTCTTCCGGATGAGCCACGACATAGTCGAAGGCCTCCCTATATGCCTTGACGAAGCGGCGCACGACGTCCGGCTTGTCCTTGATCATCGCCTGCGAGGTGAACAGGCCGGAGCCATAGGCTTTCCACCCATAGTCCGCCCCCATCATGATGCTGAGCGAGCCGGGACCCCCGGCCTTCGCTTCCAGTTCGGGAACCTCCGCATCGATATAGCCGACGACCGTCTGAACCCGGCCAAGCAGCAAATAGCTTTCATAGGGAGGCGAGACGCTGTTCAGCGTCATGTCCTTTTCGGTCAGGCCGTTGGCGGCCAGGAAGCCTTTGAAGAAGATGTAGGTGGAACCGGCCGGATGAATGCCGATGGTCAGTCCCTTGAGGTCGGACGGCTTGGTGAGCTTCAGCGTCTTGGCCAGCGAAATGATCCCCAGCGGCGAGTGCTGATTGACGGCTGCCAGCGCCACGACCGGGACATTCTGCGACCGTGCGACGGCAAGCGTGGGAAGATCGCCGAACCCGAAATCCGCGTTCTCATTGCCCACCAGCCGCATCGCGTCCGGCGAGCCGGATCCCTTGCGGATCTCGGCCACATCGATGTCGTTCTTGGCGAAGAAGCCCTTTTCCTTGCCGACGAAGAACATGGCGTGATTGCCGCGCACGACCCAGTCGAGCTGGACGTTGACCTTGTCCGCCGCCAGAGCCGCGTTGGAAAAACCGAGTGCTGCAACAAACGCCGCGAAGGTAGCGGCCTTGATAAGTGAGCGTCTCAGCATTTTTTGTTCCCTTTTATGAATTGGTTGATCGAGCGGGCCTAGGATTGGCTGAATTTCGGCGCCCACGGCACCACGATGCGTTCTAGGATTTCGGCGGCGTAGTAGAAGGCGATGCCAAGCACGGAAACGAGCAGCAGCGCTGCGAAGACCAGCGCCGTGTCGAGCTGGGTCGACGCGAACTGGATGACGTAGCCGAGACCGTCCGACGCCCCGGCGAACTCACCGACGATGGCGCCGATCACGCTCAACGTGGCGGCGATCTTGGTTCCGGCCATCAGGTTCGGCAGCGAGTGCGGAACGCGGATCCTGAACAGAATCTGCGTCGGGCTGGCCCCGACGGAATTCATCAGCGACAGCAGCGAGCGGTCGACCGATTGCATGCCCGCCAGCATCGACAGCGTCACCGGGAAGAAGGCGATGACCAGGATCAGGCCGATTTTGGGCGCCAGCCCATAGCCGAACCAGAGGATGAAGATCGGCGCGAGCGCGACTTTCGGCACGTTCTGGAACAGCACCACCAGTGGATACAGCGCGCGTCCCAACCAATCGAAGCGCACGATGACCAGCGCAATGGCAATGCCGACCACGACCGAGACCAGGAAGCCGAACAGTATCTCGCCCGCCGTCACCAGCGTCGCCTGCATCAGCGTGCCCCATTGCGCCACCAGCGACTTCGCGATCTCGGACGGGGCGGGAATGATGAAGGCGGATATGGCAAAGATCCGCACCGCGGCTTCCCACAGCACGATCGTCACCAGCAGGAGGATGACAGCCGGCAGCCAGCTGCCGGTCGCCGCACTCCAGCTGGAGGCGAGGCGCGGCTCGGAAAGGTCGAATATGGGTTGGTCGCTCAAGATGCGCCTCCCGGTTGATGGCTGGAGCGCAGCATCGTTCGCAACTGGACCACCAGCCTGACGAACTCCGGATCTTCGGTGACCGACAGGTCGCGCGGGTAAGGCAGCGCAATGTCGAGGCTCTCGGTGATCCGTCCCGGCTTGATCCCCAGCACGTGAACATGGCGCGACAGATGGATGGCCTCGTCGATGGAATGGGTGACGAGCACGATCGTCTTGCCGGTCCGCTGCCAGATCTCCAGCAGCGACTGGCCCATCGAATCGCGGGTGATGGCATCGAGCGCGCCGAACGGTTCGTCCATCAGCAGGACCGCCGGATCGAGCGCCAGGGCCCGTGCAATGGCGACCCGCTGCCGCATGCCGCCCGACAGCTCGTTTGGCCGCTTGTGGGCGCTGTCGCCCAGCCCCACCAGTTCCAGCATCTCCTGCCCGCGCGCCCGCAGATCCGAGCGCGAGAGCGACTTGTCGGCGATGCCGAGCAGCATCGAGGCATTGTCGACGGCGTTTTTCCAGGGGAGCAGGTTGGCGTCCTGGAAGACGAGGCCGATCATCCGCTTGCGCGCCGCCTCGACCGGCGCGAGCCCGGCGATCGAAACGCTGCCCTGGGTAGGCTGCACCAGCCCGGCCAGCACCTTGAGCAAGGTGCTCTTGCCACATCCGGAAGGACCGATAAGGGAAACGAATGATCCCTTTGGCACCGAAAGATCGATGTTCCTGAGGATCAGCTGACGGGCCATGACCACCGAAACGCCCTTGGCGGAGATTAGATCGTCATGGCGGATATGGGCCGGCCTGTCGCCGGCGGCTCGGATGGTTTCAATGCGCATGGCTTGTCGCCCCGCGCGCTGTTTTCTGCCGCACCCGCACCATCTTGATGGCGAAGGCGCCCTTCACACAAACAGCCGACCGGTGGAACTCCTCAAACCGGCTGGCCCTGTGCGCACCATGTGACATTGGCTACTCCCGGCCTTCCAGGATGCGCCGCACCGCGACGAGCTTGCGCGCCCGTTCACCTTGCAGCGCCTTTGTCTGCTCGGGCGTGTAGGCAAACATGCCCTCGCCCGACTTGATGCCGAATTTCGACGCAGCCGCCTTCTCCAGCACCATCGGCGCGACATCGTCGCGGTTGGAGAGATCGGCGTTCAGGAAGGACGAGACGGATTTGTAGATATCCAGCCCCGCCATATCGAGCAGCGCCATCGGGCCGATGACGGCGATCTTGTAGCCGATGCCCCACGACACGCAGGTGTCCAGGTCTTCCGGCTCGATGACGCCGCGCTCGACAAGATCGACCGCCTCGCGCAGCAGCGCATAGAGCACGCGGTTCTCGACGAAGCCTGGAACGTCCTTCTTCACCACCACCGGCAGCAGGCCGATCGAGCGGATGAGATCGCGGATAGCAGCCACGGTTTCAGGCGCGGTCTTCTCGCCGCCGATCACCTCGATCATCGGGATGATGTGCGGCGGGTTCGACCAGTGCATGCCGACCATCCGCTCGGGATGCGAGATATGCGCCTGCAGCTTGGTGATCGGGATGCCCGACGTGTCGGAAGCGACGATGACGGACGGGCCGATCAGCGGATCGATGTCACGATAGGTCTGCGCCTTGATGTCGATATTCTCGGGCACGTTCTCGATCACCAGTTCGGCGCCATCGACGGCCTCGGCAATCGTCTCGACGAAACGCACTTTGCCGGCACCAGTCCCGGGCGCCTCGATGTCGAGACGGTCGAGCACGCCGCCGGCAAGATCGAGCATGCCGCGGGCGCGCTCGATTGCCCCTGGCGAAACGTCATACGCCGTCACATCGAGCCCGCCGCGCGAAAGCCGCGCGGCGATGCCTGGACCCATCGTTCCCAGTCCGATGAGAGCGGCGCGCTTGATCATCATGCGGCCTTTGAGGGAGCAGCAGTGGTTGCCGCCTTGAAGGCCGGCCGAGCGGCGATCGCGGCCACCCAGCGCTCCAGATTGGGCATTGACGGCCGGTCGATCTTGAAGTCGACGCAGCGCTTCAGGATCGGCGCGCAGGCAATGTCGGCAAGGGTCAGCTTGCCGAGCGCCAGGAAGTCCTTGCCGGCCAGGTGGCCGTCGACGATCTTGAGCTGCGCGACAAGGTCCTTCACTTGTTCCTTGTATTCGGCGGTCTGTTCCTCGGGCGTGAGCTTGGCGCCCTTGAAGGCCGCCAGGTAGCCCGGATTGACTGCCGCCAGCAGGAAGTCCATCCAGCGCTCGACCTCGGTCTTTTCCGCCGGCGTGGCGCCATTCAACTGTTCGCCGCCGAATGCCGCGAGATAGCGCAGGATGGTGTTGGACTCCCAGATCACGGTGTCGCCGTCGACCAGCGTCGGCACCTTGGAGGTCGGGTTGAGCGCCTTGTATTCCGCCGTCTGCGTGTTCTCGAACTGGCGGCCATAATCCTCGCGCTTGTAGGACGCTCCCAACTCTTCGAGCATGAAGAGCACCTTCTGGACGTTGCCTGATGTCTGGCGGCCTAACAGCTTGTACATGTCTTATCCTCGCTAGTGTCCAGGGCCTACTTGCTCGCCGGCAGCGGCTTGTAGACGATGGCGTCCATTTCGATCTTGGTGTTGATGACCGCTTTTGCCTCGACGGTCGTGCGCGCCAGAACGGCGTCGCCGATCCCTTCGAGAAAGGCCTTGTTGTAGCGGCCGAAATCGCGCGTATCCTCGAGATAGGTGGTGATCCGCACGACATCCGACAGCGTCGCGCCTTCATGCGCGATGACGCGCGCGATGGTCTTCAGCGTCGCCAGCGTCTCTTCTTCGATCGTGCCGCTGATCATGTTGTTGTTCTCGTCTTTCGGCACCTGGCCCGAGACGAAGATGAAATCGCCGGCACGCACCGCCGGATGAAACGGCAGGTTCGGGTTCTTGTTGCCGATGGCGTAGTGGCTGGCGGATTTTCGCGTGCTGTCGCTCAACATATCCCCCTAGAGAACGCTGGTTTCGATGATGTCGACGCCGCGGATGCGATCGATCAGGTAGACGATGCCGCGGTCGTCGATGGTCACGTCGTTGGACGAGGAACGCTCCGCGCCCTCCGGCGCGTCGGGCATGAAATGACCGACTTCCTTTGGCGCGAACGGATCGGCGATGTCGACGAGGCGCAGCCCCTGCGCGAACCACGCAAACGGAATGACGGTTCCATTGAACCGCTCGGAAGGCTGATGGCAGCCGGTCATCTGCGGCTGCGGTGAACCGTCCGTATCGAGGCCTGGCACCTGGAAGGTCGAGATCGGCAACGGGTTGGTCTCGTCGGTGATGTCGTAAATCCAGGTGAAGGCCGGCGGCGATGGCCGAAGCTTGGCGACATCCTCGTCCGCCACCACCATGATGTTGCGGCCTTTGAGCGGCTGTGGAATCGGCAGGCAGGTGTGCGTGGGATGCGGAAAGCTCGGGCTCGAATTGACGTGCGAGACCAGCTTCGGCTTGGTGATGTCCGAAATGTCGAGGATGAACAGGCCATGATGCCAGTAGCTGACATAGAGCCTGTCGCCCATTCGCAGCGGATGGTGACAGCGCGGCGTGACATAGTCGTGCCAAGGATACTCTTCGCCGCCCCCGGTCCACTGGCCCGGTATCCACCAGCGTCCGACCTCGACCGGCTTCGCGGGATCGATCAGGTCGAGGATCATCACGATGTTGCCGACATAACCGTCGGCGGTCGGCGATATGTAGGCGTAACGGCCGTCGAAATCGTAGCGGTGGACGCCCTTGCCGCCGGTTATCCATTTCGAGATGAGCTTCGGCTGTGCCGGCTTGGTGGTGTCGTAGAGCGCCAGTCCGCCGCCGAAATCAGCCGGGCCGGCGTCGCCAAAGCGCTCGTGGTTGATGATCATCAGTCCGTCCTTGGCGCGCACCTTGTGCGAGTGCCAACCGGGCGGGACATCGATCGTCGTAATTTTGCGCGGATTGCGCGGGTCGGAAATGTCGACCAGCGTCGTGCCGCTCGGCGGCCGCATGTGGCCGATATAAAGGATGTTGCCGTCGACCCAGACCTGACCGCCGCCTGGGCAGTCGACATGGCCGATCTGCTTTGTGTTGAACGCCGAAACCAAATGCATACGCCCTTGCTGCTGAAATTCCATTTCGATGTCCACGCCGCCAATGGCGGCGCGGACATTGCCTGCCGGAGGACCGGAACTAGACGAGACGGAGCAGATCGCCGGCCTGGTTGCGGCCCCAGCGCTTGTAGAGGAGCAGCGCCTTTTGCGTCGGCGCATCGGTGGCGCCGAAGAAGATCACCGGCTCGCTCGACGAGCCGTTGACATGCTCGACCCAGGAACCGCCGGGTATGGCGATGGTGTCGAACTGGTTCCAGTCATAGCGCTTGCCGTCGATGATCGAATGGCCGTTACCGCGGAACGGCGCCAAGAGCAGGCTGGCGGTCTCGCGCTGCGGCAAGGTCTTCTCGCCGGGGCGCAGCATCTGCACGTAGAAATTGATGGTGTGGAAGACGGGTCCGCCGGTCGTCGGATCGACATAGTCGATGACGATGCCTTCATGGGGGTCGCCATCCCAATCCTTGTGGGCGTCGAGGATCGCTTCCATCTTCTCCCAACGGTAGACATACATCGGCGACGACAGGCCGCCGCCACGCTTGTGGTCGACGAAACGCGGCATCAGGCCACCTTCGCCATAGATGTGCTGTGAGTAGTCGCTCGGATAGCGGGCGGTCTGCACCTTCTTCTCGACTTCCTTGCCATCGACCATCTCGGTGTATTTGTGGTCGAAATGAACGGCATGCAGCGTTTCGACCAGCGGCAGGTCGAGCACCGACAGGTTGACCGCCTGCTCGCCGCCGACGGTGCCATGATTGTGCCAGGCGTCGTTGGGCGTCAGCACCATGTCGCCCGGGCCGAAGACCACGTCTTCGCCCTCGACGCCGGTGAAATTGCCCTTGCCCGTCAGGCCGAAGCGGATGGCGCTCGGCGAGTGCTTGTGCGGCGGCATGATCTCGTCGGGATCGTTCAGGCGGTAGGCGGTGTACATGGTGCTGACCGATGCACGCTTGGGTGCAAGACCAGGATTGACCAGGATCAGCGAACGGCGCTCGCTGTCGTCCATGGTCACAAGTTCGGCGGCGCGCTGGAGCAGCGGCTCGATGTCCGAATAGGACCACACGAAGGGAACGGCCCTCGACGTCGCCATCAACTGCTTGATCTCGTCATGGTCGACGCCTTCCGACGTCGCCCAGAACGGAAACATGTTCTTTGCGTAGAGGGCGTCATAGAGGCCCTTGAGTGCCGCCTTCTTGTTGGTGAGCACATCGTTAGCTGGTTGCGCCAGGGACATATCGGACACCTCTCGTCACGAAGAAAATACTTCTAACCAACTCAACCGTATTCGCATTGGTTTTGCTCGACAATACCCAAATTGCGAATTTTATAAGTTTTTGGTTGAGGTGCATTCTTGAGAGGCAAATGCCCAGAAATAGGCAGGAATAGCCTAGAAATGCACGAAACACGGCTCGCAATCAGGGCGTGAAACCGCTTCGCCACGGCCATGCGGACGCGCATGACAGTCCAACCAACGCAGTTTTTCAGTCTCAACCAAAAGACTTTGGTTGTATTCCGGCCGCCTTTATCAGGCCGCCACGCTCTGTCGAGCGCGGCTGCCGATCAGATCCGCGGCCTTTTCGGCGATCATGATGACCGCCGCATTGATGTTGCCGCAAACGAGGTCGGGCATGACCGAGGCGTCCACGACACGAAGCCCGGCAATGCCGCGCACCCGCAATTCCGGATCGACCACCGATGCCGCATCGACGCCCATGCGGCACGTGCCGGCCGGATGATGCACGGTGATCGAGGTCTTGCGGATATGCTCGTCGATCTCTTCGTCGCTCTCGCATTTCGGGCCGGGGAAGAACTCCGCGCCGACAAACGGGGTCATGGACGGCTGGCTGGCAAGGTTGCGTGCAACACGAAAGCCGGCGCGAAGCGACTGCCAGTCGCGCTGCGAGGACAGGAAATTCTGATGGATCAGGGGCGCGGCGACCGGATCGCTCGACGCCAGCTTGACGCTGCCGCGGCTCTCCGGCTGCACCGCAACGATACGGGTCGCAAAGCCGTCGGCGAACGGCGCCTTGAACGGCGACATGTAAGGCCATGCCCCAAGCGGCGCGGCGGTGAAAAGCAGCTGTACGTCCGGCAACGGCCGGCTTGCGTCGCTCTTCAGGAATGCCACGACGCCGCCAGGCACATCTCCCGAAAAGCCCTTTCCGGTGAGATAAGTCCTGACGAAATCCAGCCCGATACGATCGGCCCGCATCATCTTGAGAAACGGTCCAGGCTGTTTGCGCCGATACATCAGGATGACCGAAACGTGGTCCTGCAGATTCTTGCCGACTTGCGCACGATCGACCTTCGTCTCGATGCCATGCGCCGCCAGCTCGCCGCTGTCGCCTATGCCTGACAGCATCATCAGCTGCGGCGTGTTGATGACGCCGCCGGCAAGCAGAACTTCGCGCCGCGCCAGAACTTCATGGCTCGCCCCGCCTCTGGTGTAGGCAATGCCGGCTGCGCGGCCATCCCTGAGCAGGATCTTCGTCGCCATCGCGCCGGTCAGCACCTTGACATTGCCGCGCCGCATGGCGGGCCGCAGATAGGCGGTTGCGGTCGAGCAGCGGCGGCCGTTGGCAATTGTCATCTGCAGCCGGCCGAAGCCTTCCTGTATGGCGCCGTTATAGTCATCGGTCTGCGGGTATCCGGCATCACGGCTGGCTGTGGCGAAGGCATCGATCAGTTCGTCCTTGTAGCGGCAGAACTGGGTGTTCAGCGGCCCGCTGCCGCCACGGTACCGGCTTTCGCCCGCTTCCCAGCGCTCCTGCTTCTTGAAGTAGGGCAGCACCTTGTCGAACGACCAGTCCGTCAGGCCGCTTGCCGCCCAGCGATCGTAGTCGCCGCGATTGCCGCGCACATAAGCCATGGCGTTGGTGGAGGAAGAGCCGCCGATGACCTTGCCGCGCGCGCATTCGACCTTGCGGCCGCCGACATTGGCCTCGGGCTCGCAGAAATACATCCAGTCGTGGCGGCGCTCCGTCAGTATCTTGCCCCAGCCGAGCGGGATGTGGATCATCGGATCGCGGTCCCAATCCCCCGCCTCCAGCAAAAGCACCGACACGGCGGGGTCTTCGCTCAGCCGGTTCGCCAGCACGCAGCCGGCCGATCCCGCACCGACAATGACGTAGTCAAAGGTTTCGCCAGCCGGCATGCGTGATCCTCGGGAGAAAGACGTCTGCCGCGATGGCAACCGTCGACATGGGCAGTCAACCATCGCGCAACTGGTGTTGTCAACCATTGCGTACAGTTGTAGATTGGTTGAATTGGTTGAGTGCCGTCGAACAGGTTTTCGTGTCACAATATGATGTCGGGACGTTGAGTCGGCGGTCTGCCGATCGGACAGGAGATTTGGTTTTGAGCGCATTCGAGCCGCAGGTCGGACCAGCTGATCTCGACGACATCATCGCCGCGGTCCGCCAGTTGCAGCAGGGCGGCGGCAAGCTTCCGTCCGAGCGCGATCTTGCGGAACATCTGAGCGTCAAGCGCCATCAGCTTCGCAAGGCGCTTGAAGTGCTGCGCCTTTCGGGCGACCTCAAACCGGCGCGCGCCAGGCGGGCGCCGACCGCCCTTCCAAGATATGGCGAGGAACTGGTCAGGGTAACCAATCCGATCGAGGTCCTGGAATTGCGCCTGATTATGGAGCCGGGCCTTGCCCGACTGGCGTCGCTGCGCGCCTCCTCTTTCGAGACGGCGCGGATCCTCGACGCGGCAACCACGCCGGAGAACGCCCCGTCGGGTGAGGTCGACTTCGCTTTCCATCTCGCGATCGTTGCCGCGGCCCGCAACCATCTCGCCGCGGAATTCTACAAGATGCTGCGCCAGGTCGGTGTCGATGCGCGAGTGAAGGTTGCGCGCACCGCGGCACCCACCTGCCCCAAGCGGATCGCCCACCGCGACGGCGAGCATCGCCTGATCGCCGAAGCGATCTCGCAGCGCGACCCCGAAGCGGCAGAGGCCGCAATGCGCGCGCACCTTCTGTCGGTGCAGAGACAGATCATGGAACGGTCGAATGCCGGCGCCTTTGCCGCGTGATCGCATCACCTCTGACATCGAGCCTGTGCGGGGAATTTCAAATTGAAACGTCATTTCGACGTGCTGGTCATCGGCGCGGGATCCGCTGGCTCGGTTGTTGCCAGCCGTCTCAGTGAAGACCGGTCGTACCAGGTCGGCCTCATCGAAGCCGGGACGATGCCGGCCGATCCCGACATCGCCGACCCGCTGAAATGGACGATGCTCCAGGGCCGCGCCTACGACTGGAGCTACCGGACCGTGCCCCAGCCCTTCACCGCCAACCGCGTCCATGAATGGCCGCGCGGCAAAATCGTCGGCGGCTCGAGCTGCCTGCATGCAATGGCCTATGTGCGCGGCCATGCCGATGATTTCGAATCCTGGGCACAGGCCGGCGGCGAGCGCTGGTCCTATCGGGGATTGTTGCCGGGCTTCATCCGCAGCGAAGCCTTCACCGCTTTCGACGGGCCAACACGCGGCAGGAGCGGCCCGCTGGACGTCTATCTGCCGGACGCCGAGGTCAGTCCGGTCGTGCGTGCCTACATCGCCGCCGGGCGATCCATGGGGGCTCCCGCCCTGAGCGACCACAACAGCGGCGAGCTGGTCGGCACCAGCCCCAATTCACTCAACATACGCGACGGCAAGCGCCTGAGCGTCGCCGACGCCTATCTGCCGCCGCGGGTCATGGCGCGGCCGAACCTGACCTTGCTCGCCGGCCACGAGGTCGAGCATCTGGTGCTGGACGGCCACAGGGTCACGGGCGTGAGCGTGGTCTGCGAGGGCCAGACCAGAACGCTCTGTGCCGACCGGATTGTCCTTTGCGCCGGCGCCGTGTCCACGCCGCTCATCCTCATGCGGTCGGGCATTGGTTGCCCGGATACGCTGAAGCAGGCTGACATACGCTGCCTTGCCGATCGCAGCGAGGTGGGCCGCAACCTGCAGGATCATCTGCTGGCTCTTGGAAATGTCTACAGCACCAAAAAGCCGGTGCCGCCTTCCCGCCTGCAGCACTCCGAATCGCTGATGTATCTGCACAGCGACGACCCGATCCGCTCCATGGGAAGTCCCGATATCGTGCTCGCCTGCGTCGTCGCTCCGTCGGCGGCCGAGGGCCTGAATGCCCCGCTTTATGGCTCGGCCTTTACCATCCTTTGCGGCGTCACCCATCCGACAAGCCGCGGGCGCATCACACCGAGCGGGCCGGGCCGCAACGATGCGCCGGTCATCGATCCGCATTATCTCGAAACCGAACACGATCGCGCGACATTCAGGATGGCGTTGAAGCGGGCGCGCATGGTCGGCCATCATGAGGCCCTGGACGAATGGCGCGATACGGAGATCCTGCCAGGCGCACCGGTTCGGTCCGATGCCGAACTCGATGCTTTCATCGCCAGGGCTGCTTCCACCCATCATCATCCGGCCGGCACCTGCCGGATGGGTCTTGACACCGAGGCCGTCGTCGATCCTGACTTGCGGCTGAACGGCTTCGACAATGCCTTTGTCGTCGACGCCTCGGTGATGCCGGCGATCCCGAGCGGACCGATCAACGCGGCGATCGTCGCCATCGCCGAAACCTGGGCGGCGTCTTCACGGGTTACCCCGCCGGCAGCGTGAGGGCGTCCGCGTCCGACACTTCCCCTGGGTTCCGAATGGCTCTGCTTCCCGGCGACTATCAGCTATGGAGATGCGTCAGCTCAAACGCGGCTCCGTCCTGGACGCCGCCCATGCGCTGCTCGGCGGACCGGAACATGTCCGCGAACTCCACCTGGTTCTCGAACACCACGCCGCCGACCTTGACCGTCAAGGCATCCTCGGTGCCTTTTGGCGCGAAATAGACTTGTGCGATGCGCGCCCTGATACGCTCGCCGATTTCCCTGGCTTCTGCTTCGGTCGCGCCGGCGAGGAAAACCCCGAACATCGACGTCCCCATACGTCCAACCAGATCCTCCGCGCGCACTGACGATTGTATGGTTGAGGCTATGAGCCGCAAGGCTTGATCGCCCCATTCAAGACCAAAGCGCAGGTTGATGGACCGCAGATGCTCCGAATGGATGACCAGGAAGGCGCCGGATTTCGGCCCCGGCACCGACGGCCTTGCGGTTCTTTTTTCGACCATCGACGTGAAGACCGCTCCGTTCAGGCAGCCGGTCGTGGTGTCGAAGGTTGCCGACTTGTCGAGTTCCCGGCGATAGCGACGAAGCTCGATCTGTTTCAATCCAACGAACAGAAAAAGCGGAACACCAAGAACAACAGGCAACAGGATTGCCGTGACCATGCTGCGCCCAAATGGCGTCAGCGCCTCGGAGAACAGAAGCAGATAATTGAGACCGACGGAAACGCCCAGGATTGCAGTGGTTCCCAGAAAGGTCAGCAAAGCGACGCCTTTCCATGCCTGGTCGGTGGTGCTCGCCATAGTCTTTGTCACTGGCCGATCTCCTGTGGATGGGCTTGTATAAGGCCGGTGTGTTGCAATTTCAGTTTCAAGGAACATTGCAATTTAATCGATTGCGCGATGACCCCATCAAGGCTGCGCCCGTGGCGGTTAACAAACAAAACATCAGGGATTGAATGACAGCCTATTGTGCCGGGCCGAACATGCCCATCTCCGCGTCCCTGGCTGTCGCCTCCGCCTTGCCGTAGATGCCGCTCGGCAGCGCCGTGGCCCAGCCGTTGGAGACAAGCCAGGCGCCAACATCCTGCTTGCCCAGCCTGCACGGTGCGGCGACGGCAAAACGCTCGACGTCCGGCGGTACGAAGCAGTGCAGCGCGCGTCCCCTCAGCCAGGAATTGAAAATGGCGCGGGCGCGCACGCCGCAAGGCCAGGTGACGTCATGAAACGAGCAGGAGCTGTCGAGATCGATGCCTCGCACTCCGCTGATGACCACCTTGCGGCCCATGGCTTCGAACATCGCCGATGATGTGGCAACCGGGCGGTAGAGCAAGACCTCCCGCCAATCCCTGGGCATCGGCGATTTCGGGGGCACGGCGAGACCGAGCTCGCTGAGCGGCGGACGGGGCTCGGTCCGTTCGATCTCAGCGGGATCAAGCCGTGGCGGAGCGATCAGGTCTTGAGCAACCCTGCGCGCCGGCTCCAGGCGTTGTGCGCCGGCACCCCGGGCAAACGGCCGGACAGGCTGCGTATCGTCAACATCCCGCGACCGGGCACGGACAGGCCGATCGACCGAAAGCAACGCCCCGCCCTGAATGATCAGCAGTATCCCGGCCAGAAGCAGGAGGCTTCCGAGCGCGATCGCCAAGCGGCTGCGGTCCGGACTGGCCATCAGCTTGAACAGGATCCCAGGGATTTGCGCCGGTCAGAAACCCGACGTCGATTTGGCAACCAGCTTGAGCGCACCTTTTTCAATCCGATAGAACGGCATCGAGCGTTGGCTGGATCCGTCGGCCCGAAACCGGAACAGGCCGGTCGAGCCGCGAAAGCCGTTTGGATTCTCGAGAACCTTTTTGCTGAAACCATCGGGCCCGACCGCGCTGGCAATCCCTGCCGTCAGGGCAACCATATCATAGGCGTAGGCCACATTGACGTCAGCCGGATAGTTGTATGTCGTCCTGAAGCGGTCGGCGATCGGCCCGGTTTCGCTTGGATCGAGCGTGGCGATAAACGCCCCCTCGAAGAGCGGATCCATGGGGTGCTCCAGCCAACGGTTCGTCCCGACGACGGAGATCGTCTTTCCCGGAATGCCCTTCGATTTGAGGGCGGCAAGGACAGGCGACGGACTGCCATTGCCGCTGGCGACGATGACGGCGTCTGGGGCGTCCACGAGTGAGCCCATTTCGTCGACCGTCTTCGCGCCGTCGCCGGCAGAATATCGGAGAGTGACCGCGAGCGCCGCGCCGTAGATGCTGAGGCTGTTTGCGACCCGCTTCTCCATGGCGCCGGCGTTTGGGCCATCCGCGACAAGCAGTACGAACTTCTTGCTGCCTTTCGCGGCCAGTCCCGCGGCGCCCGCGGCGGCGCTGTCCGCTTCGCCAAGGAGCACGGCATAGACCCCGGGGCCGCCGGCGAAATTGTCGGCGAGCGCCAGGACCGGTGGCCGCTTCGACCCCGACAGCGTGGCAATATGCTGGGCCGCCGGCAGCTCGGTCGGGCCGATGACGACTTTAGACCCCGTCGTAATGGCCGTAACCGCCAGTTTGCCGGCCAGTGCGCTGTCGCCTTTGGTGTCTTCTACCGTCAGCGCCAGCAATCCGTTGCCGATATCCGTCATCGCCAGCTTGGTCGCATCGAGCATCTTCCTGCCGTTTTCCCCGGCCGTTCCAGGGGCGGACAGCGGCAGCAGCATCGTGACTTTGGTCGACCCGGTGCCCAGCGACTGGGTCGCCTGGACGGGACCGGCACCGGCGGCGCCGTTCTGCCCGGCAGGCGCGGTAACCGCCGCCGGATCGAGCACTTCGGACACGCCGCCCTTCGACTGGCAGCCCGACACGATCGCGGCGAGCGCCAAGGCGATTGCCCATGTCCGCGGACGGTGGACCTGTCGGCCAGCTTCCATGAATGCTCCACCCCTATGTGCCGCCGGATATTGTTCCCGGTCTGGTCTTCAACGCATGTTACGGCGGACTTGCAGTGCCGTCTGTAGTTCTTTTAGCCGCCGAACAGCCTGCCTCTGAGCGCCCTGATCTGCCTTGCTTGCCCGGCACTTCGATAGTCGGCGCATTTCATGTATCGCGGCCCGGGCACGAACACGCGGCGCACGCAGACGCCCTTTGCCTGGGCAGGGGCTCCACCCTCCTCGCCTGGCGAAAATGCGGAAAAGCCGAACGTCGCCACCGGCAAAGGCCCGGTCACTTCGATCCCTTCCCTTGCCAGGATTGCCCGCGCACGCTGGCAGTAGCGGACTGAAAGGGCCGAGAACCGGCTTTCATTGTGCCCGGCGCGATACTTCATGACGGTGGTGCAGAGATCACCCGCGGCGAGCCTGTTGGCCTGTGCAAGATATTTGACCCCCAGCGCGATGTTGGCCGCCGGCGCGCTGAGATCGTTGAGGGACCCTCGAAAGCCGAGCATCCTGGCGGTCGCCGGCATCACCTGCATCAGGCCGACTTCGCCATCGGCGCCTTGCACGCCGGGATCGAAGCCGCTTTCGATCTCCATCACGGCATGCGCCAGCAGCGGCTCCAGGCCATAGATCGATGCCTGGCAACTGGCAAACGCCTTGAATGCCTGCCGGGTCCACTCCGTGGTCGGATCACAGCGCACTGGTTGCTTCAGGCCGGGCGAAAACTGTTGTTTCACGAACGGTCGTTCCAGCCAGTTGGCACTGGCCGGCGTGATCGTTTGGACGAAGCCAAGCAACACGATCGCGACCGCGACCGCTTTCAGGAAGGATCCGTCGGCTGTCATGATGGCCAACAGGCGTCGGTTCGCCTATCCGGTCAGTGCATGTACTCGACCATGCGATCGTGAAAACACTCGCATTTGTTGAGGGTGTCTTCGTCCTTGTAGTTCGTCTTCAGGTAGCCGTAAGCCATGCCGCAGGCGACCTTGGCTTCCGATGCCCAGACGAAGACGGGCCGGGACGAGTTGATCCACTCCGAGCTGTTGGCGGCGGCGACCGACTCGTCCATCAGCTTCACCACCTGCTGCTTCAGATCGACGATGTTGTCGTTCAAGACCAGATTGGACGTGCCGACGACCCGGCAATAATCGCCTGTCGGACCTTCGATGATGTCGGCGGCATACCCCGTCGACCCGACTGCCAGCAACAGCGTCGCAGCGGAAACAAGCAGTCTTGCAGAACGTTTCATGTTTAGCTCCCCTAAATATTAGCGACGTATAACATAATCGCATGGTTGTGCGCTATGCCGTTAGACCAGGTTTGCCGTCGTCGTATGCTGGGTCACGCCATCGTCGTAAAGCAGCGTGATCGTATTACTGGCCACAGGCAAGTTGGTCAGCGCAGCCACGTCGACGAAATTGGCACCGTTGGCCGCACCGTCGGCGTCGACACTGAGAGTGCCGGTCGAGGAATTGTAGTTCACGAACTCGCCGACATTCGCACCTCCGGAAGCTGTGTCGAACAAGGCGGTAAGGTCGATTATGTCGCCATGGCCGCCAAGGCCGCTGTAGTCGGCGATGAGATCCTTGATGTCGAGGCTCTCGAGCTTGAACGTGTCGGCTCCCAATCCACCGGTCAGCAGGTCCTGGCCCGACCCGCCGATCAGCAGGTCGTTGCCGTCGCCGCCGGACAGCAGGTCCGCTCCCGAGCCGCCATAAAGCGTATCGTTCCCGGAGTTGCCCGACAGGGTATCGTTGCCGCGCCCACCGGAGAGGATATCGGCCTGGCCATTGAGGCCGTTGAGGGTGTCACTGCCATCCTCGCCGAGCAGCGTTGTCTCGGTAAGGGTGGTCGTATGCGTCTCGCCAGCGGCGGTTCCTTGCCAGGTGCTGAGATCGGGCGAAAGGTGCGCCGTCACCGAGCCGGCGATCGCGTCGCCGTCACCATCGGTCGCCTTAACCGGAATCGAGATGTCGAAGGGCGTGACAGCGTTGGCGGTCGTGTAGGTGACCGGACCCAGCTTGAAATCGTTTGAGCCGGCATTGGCCGAAATTTCGATGGCGCTGAACGGGTCGGAATTTGCAATGACGGTAAAGGTATCGCCTTGCTCCAGGCCGGTGACAGTCCATGTTCCGTTCAACGCATTGTACGTTGCGGCCGGATTAACGGTCCCTCCGGCGTTGACCACGGTGACTAGGCTGCCGAACGCCGTGCCTTCGCCAGCCAAGTCGCCTATATAGGAGTTGTCATAGTCGGCGTTGACCGGGCGAATGGTTATCGACACCGGAGCCGATCCCGAGACATTGCCGATCCCCTGGGTATAGCTGGCCACCTCGTAGTGATCCGTATAATGGATCCCTGCTCCGGCACCCGCGGGAAGTCCCGCGATAGTGCCGTCGGTCGTTGCGTTGCTGACGAAATCGAAACGAATCGCCTCGCCTGGCCCAATGCTGTTTCCGCCATTGACGCCCCAGCTGCCCGTGCTCGTATTTACGGTGTGGCCATTAGCCGTGGCAAGCAGGTCACTGGTCGACCCGATCGAATTCAGAACGATCGCATCACTGTTGGCGCCACTGGGTGAGAAGTTCGCCGTATTGAACTGGCTGCCGGCAAACATCGTCGCATTTTGCGTATAGGTCCAGGTATCTGTTGCCGGATCGAGTGTCGCCGTGAAGGCCAGGTCGCTGCCATTGGCTACCGAAGTCTGCCCTACAACCGTGTGCGAATCGACGACGTGGAAGAGAACCTGTTCGCCGTTCAGGAAGATGTTCGTGCCTGCTACATCCTTGACCGCTGCACCTTCGGTCACGTTGAACACAACGTTGCCCACGCCATCGGCGCCGGCGCTCAGGCCGAAATTGATCTGTTCCGTGAGCGTCGTATGGTTGATGTTCTCGACGAAGATACCATCCGGCTTGAACGGCAGCGGAACGTCGTCCAAAACCGTCAGGTTGACCGCGCCGGAAACATGATCGCCGCTGGTGTCGGTCGCCACCACCTGAAGCCCATTGATGGTGACGTTGCCCGAGCCGGCAAAATGCTGGAGCTGGTCGGTCAGCGTCGCGGTAACAACTGGTGTCAACGAGCTATTGGCGTTGGCATTGGTGTTCGACAGCGACAGATAGATTGCCGGTCCGAGATTGTTGGCACCTTGCATCAGTGTGCCGACAAGCTGACCGCCAACTATCGCCCAGTCGATCGAGTAACCCACAGCCAGGCCCGAAACCGTTGGCGCCACCCAATTTGGACCGACCGGGTCGGCAAAGGCAACCGAAATGGCCTCGCCAGTCGTGGTGAAGGTGATGCCGCTGACTGCCTGCGCCGTCTCGCCGCGGCTGCCCGAATTGGTACCGGTCACGGCCCCTGCCTGGAGATCAGCAGGCGGCGTTAGATCGAGCGCCGTGTCGAGCGCCGCTTCGTTCAATGTCAGCGAGACTGTGCCGCCCCCTGACGGAACGGTGTTGGTCTGCACATTCAAGGTCACAGTGGCCGTCGAAGTGTCGCCGTCGCCGTCCCTGATCGTGTAGGTGAAAGAGTCCGGCCCGACATAGATGCCCGTCGGTGTATAGGTGAAGGTTCCATCGTTGTTGTAGACCACCGTGCCGTGGGCGCCGTTTGTCGCGGTGATTTGGCCAGGCGTCGTCGTGGCCACACCATCGGCGCCAAACACATCATTGCCGAGCAGCCCGGTAAGGACCGCGGCAGTTGTCACCGTCGGCAGCCAAGTGTCGTTCTGGGCAACCGGGATGTCGTCGACGATGGAGATGACGATCGAGGCCGGCGTGGTGTCGCTGTCGCCGGTGGCGTCCGTCACCGTCATGGTGATGGTGTCGCTGAGCGGGTTGATCTCGCCCTGGCCGCTATGGGTCAGCGGACCCGACAGCGTGTAGCTGTAGCCGTAGGNGACGACGCCGCCGGCATCGGGAGCCGAGATCGAGGTGATCTCCAGCACGCCCATCGTCGTCGTCACGGTCTGGCCAATCGCCGTGATCGTCACCGGCCCGCCGGCATTGCCGTCGAGCGTCAGCGTGTAGCCTTCATTGTTGCCGTCGACCGTGAAGGTCCCGGTCGCCGTCTCGCTGGTC
>NZ_AZUV01000042.1:0-29167 GCF_000513875.1 Mesorhizobium sp. WSM1293
GGTGACGCCGCAGCCGATGTAGCAGATCTTGTCGAAGGGCGCGTCNGGNTTGACCTTGGCCAGNGCGATCTCGGGCAGCACGGTGAAGTTGGAGAAGGTCGAGCAGCCCATATAGTGAAAGATCTTGTCCTTGCCGATCGAGAAGCGCGANGAACCATCGGGCATNAGGCCCTGGCCCTGCGTGGCGCGGATCGCCGTGCAGAGGTTCGTCTTTCTCGACAGGCAGGACGGGCACTGGCGGCATTCGGGCGTATAGAGCGGGATGACGTGGTCGCCCTTCTTGAGCGAGGTGACACCCTTGCCGACATCGACGACGACGCCGGCGCCTTCATGGCCGAGGATGGCCGGAAACAGACCTTCCGGATCGGCGCCCGACAGCGTGAATTCATCGGTGTGGCAAATGCCTGTCGCCTTGATCTCGACCAGCACTTCGCCCTCGCGCGGGCCCTCGAGGTCGACCTCCATGATCTCCAGCGGCTTTCCGGCGGCAACAGCGACAGCGGCGCGGGTTTTCATTCTTTTTCTCTCCCAAATCTCTATTTTGCCGGGCCAGAACGCGGCGCTTATGATCAGACTATGCGGCGATCTTGCCGGGGCCGGCGGGAAACACACCCGACATGACGGTGAAGCCCTTGATGCGCTTGACACGGTCGCACCAGCGCCGAATAGCCGGATAGTCCTGGCGCGGAACCCCGCCTTCCTCCGATAGGATGATGTAAGGAAAACAGGCGATGTCGGCGACGGTCGGGTGACTGGCCGAACAGATCCAGTTGCGGCCCTGCTGTTCGCCGAACCACAGATGCTCGTCGAGGATACGGAAAAGGCGATGCGCGCCGGCGCGCGCGGCGTCGATATCGAAGTCATAAAACAGCGCATCGTGCAGGCGGGCGGCCGACGCCGTCGAAGTGATACCGTCTGCAAAGGCCAGCCACTGGCTGATCTCGCCCAGCAGAGCGGGATTGTCCCGCGGATACCAGGTGCCCGACGGATCGTATTTCGAGGCGAGATAGACAAGGATCGCTTGGGCGTCGCGCAAGATCAGCCCTTCATCCTCGATGACCGGCAGCTGGCCAAGCGGATTGAGTTTCAGGAACCATTCCGACTTGTGTTCGCGGCCGGGGTAGAAGTCGACCGGCACGGTCTTGTAGTCGATGCCGAGAAAACTCATCAGCAGCCGCAGCTTGTAGCAATTGCCCGACAGTTCGTAGTCGTAAAGCGTGATCATCGGCAGCTCCTAAAGCAATTCCAAGAAAAGTGTGTAACGGTTTTCCGTCCGGAATTGCGTAAAACAAACAGTTAGATGTCCAGAACCAGGCGTGCCGATTTGGCGCGCGAAACGCAGGTCATGATCTTGGTTCCGGCCTTCCTCTCGGCATCGTTGAGGTAGACGTCCTGATGGTCCGGTTCGCCCTCGATCACCGTCGCCACGCAAGTGCCGCAGGCGCCTTGCTCGCAAGACGACGGAACATCGATGCCGCTTTCGCGCATGACCTGCATGATCGTCTTGCCCGCCGGCACCTGAAGCGTGACGCAGGAGCGCGCCAGCGCGACCTCGAAGCTCGAACTGTCGTCGATCTTGTTGGTGTTCTTGAAGTACTCGAAATGGACGGCGCTATCCGGCCAGCCCTGCTCGGCCGCGATCTTGCGCGCGGCTTCCAGCATCGGTCCCGGGCCGCAGATGTAGAGATGCATGCCATTGCGATGACCGGCGAGGAGTTGTCGAAGCTCGGCGCCGGTCGCGTCGGGCGAGAGGCCGAGATGCGGCTTCAGCGCATCGCCGAGATGCTTCAGCCGATCGGCAAAGGCGAGGTGTTCCTCGCCTTGCGCGAAATAATGCAGCTCGTGCGCAAGCTCCTGGTTCTTCAGCGCCTGCGCCATGGCGAGCAGCGGCGTGATGCCGATGCCGCCGGCGACGAACAGCGTCTTGATCGCATCGCGGCGCAGCGGGAAGTTGTTGCGTGGCTCGGAAATCGCCAGCACGTCGCCCTCTCGCACGGTCTCATGCATGCATTTCGAGCCACCCTTGGAGTCCCGTTCCAGCTTGACGCCGATGGTGAAGCTGTCGGTTTCACCGGGACCGTTGGTGATCGAATACTGCCTGATCTCGCCATTGGGCATGTGGACGTCGATATGGGCTCCAGGCTGGAACGTCGGCAGGATGCCCTTGATCGGACGAAGCTCGAAGCCTGCGATCCCGTCAGCGGTCTGCCATTTTCTGGCCACGCTGACACGCAGCGCAGCCTTGCGGCCATGCGTGGTCACCTCAGGCATTTCAGCAAGTTCGGCCGACACTCTTTCGTAGACCGGTTCAATGGGGGTGAGCGCAGGCGCACTTGCCGCTTCGCGCTCAACTTCATCGCGCAGCCTGGAAAGCCGTTCATTGTGGTGACGCAGGATCGCGATGCGCGCGGCTCCTTCGGCCTCCTGATCGAGCACTCCGCGGATCACCGAGCGGTTTGAATCCACTGGCTGCACGAAGAACACGCCGTGCGTCTCGGCACCGCCATCGCGCGAGTGCAGCGCCACGCGAAAATCCTGCGCGGCCTCGATGATGGTTTCCGCGCCCTCGCCTTCGATCGCTGCGTTGGGCTGAAAGCGATAGGCCTTCAGCCTTTCGACTACCTTGTCGGCCGGCGCGTTGACTGGAATTCCACGCAGGGCGAGCTGCTTGCCTTCGGCCAGTGCGGCAACATCGGGCACTTCGCCGCGTGGCTCTTCCGAGGACCAGACCAGGCCGTAGCGCTCGACCGCCGGGAAGGTGCGATTGGTGATGGTGCGGGCCGGTGCATCGGCCGGATGCGCCGGTATATAGGTGCAGCCGGCGGTGCGGTTCGAATAGCGCCAGCCGTGATACTGGCATTTCAGCTCACGCCCATCATTGATGCCGATCGACAGCCTGACGCCGCGATGCAGGCACCGGTTCTCCCAGATGTTGACGTAACCGTCATCGGCCCGCCACACGGCAAATTCCCGACCGAGCAATTGGCCGTGGAAAACATGGCGGAACGGCAAATCATGGGCAGCAGCGATCGGATGCCACTGACTTTTGGCTACTTCCAGCATTCGTCGTCTCCAAAAATGTCTTGTCAGGCCGCGACCGGAATGACGCCGTAGGTGATGCCCTTCTGGCTGAGCCAGCGCCGGTAGGCGATGGCCGACTTGTCAGCGCGGATCGGCGTCTCGGCGCGCGGATCGAGCGGCAGGCGCTTCGGCACCTGGTTTTCCAGGATCGGCTTGTCCTGGCCGAAGATCGTCTGCTGGAAACGCTTGATCACCTTGTCTTCATTGTCTTCGTCGAGCACGCAAAGCAGCATGTGGGCGCGCACATGCTCCTGGTCGACCGGCTGCAGGAAGACGGCGATGACATCGCGCCGGGTCTCGTCGACCGGGCTCGATTTATAGAGCACCGAGCAATAGGGATGCGGCACGCGATAGACGTAGTCGACGTCGGCGCCGCCATCGGACGCCGTCGACGCCATCGGCTGGAAGAAGCGGCAGCGCGTGGCCAGGATCTCGTCGCGATCGACGGAGATCTCGACGTCGTATTCCTTGACTTCGGTATGCGGCTCGACGCCGAGTATGTCGGTATGCACATAGGGGAAGTGGCCCATGTCGAGAAAGTTCTCGATGGCGCGCGGCGCCGAGACGTTGACGCCGAACGTTGCCGCATTGAGCTTGCGGCGGTCCGGCTCTTGATATTCGGGGATCGGGAACAGCTCGGCCGGCGGCGACCCGAGCGAAGTCCAGACATAGCCATAGGCGCTTATTGCAGGCAGCCTGTCGGCGGGTGGAATATGGTCAGCCCTTTGCACATCGGGACGCGAGCGCCAGACGACGGGCTCGCCATCCGCGTCCACCGCAAAGCTGAGGCGCTCCTCGAGCAGAACGGTCTCCTGGACGGCGCCGGGAGCAGCTTCCGCGATGGCGCCCACGGGATGCCAGAGATTGAGGATCACGGGATCAGCGCATTTCGTCATCATGTTATCCCTTCAAATACCCTCGGACGTCATCAGATCTGTGCCGGTATCGCACCATAGGTGACCGCCCTGTCACGCAGCCAGCGCCGATAGGAAACCGAGACGGCATCGGCGCGGATCGGCGTCTCGGCGCGCGGATCGAGCGGCAGGCGCTTGGGGACCTGGTTTTCCAGGATCGGCTTGTCCTGCGCGAAGATCAATTGCATGAAACTGCGCACCGTCGCCGCATCCATGCCCTCCTTGAGGTAGCAGAGATAGGGATGCGCGACGCAGTTCTCCTCGTCGACCGGCTGCACGAACAGCGTGATGACATCCAGCCTCCCCTTCTGGATCGGATTGCTCTTGTAGAGCGCCACCGTATAGGGCCGGATCACCTTGTAGATGTACTCGACGACGAACCCTTCCTTCGCGGTCGGCGACGCGATGGGCTGGTAGAATTTGCATTCGGTCGCCAGCACCTCGTCCTGGGGCGTGATTTCCACCTTGTAAGGCACGACCTCGGTATGCGGCTCCTCGCCGAGCCAGCCTGTGTGGATGAAGGGGAAATGCCCCATGTCGAGAAAATTCTCGACGGCGCGAAGGCCCGACACCTTGACCGCGATCGAGCCGCCGCTGACCAGATGTCGATCCGCCTCGTTGGCCTCGGGGATGTAGATGATGTCGCGCCAGGGTTTGTCCAGACAGGTCCAGACGAAGCCATAGCGCTCGGCGCTCTTCAACACGTCGCCGGTATCGTTGCGAACGACTTCGATCTTGTTTGAATGTTTGCGAACGACGAGATCGACCCCAAGCAGGCGGGTCGAAAAGGGCACATCCTGGCTGAGCGATTCCTGGTCAGCGACGATATGCCAGTCGTTCAGAAGCTCGCGGTCGACGCAACGGGTTGCCATCGGCATCCCTCCCAACTCGGCTAGCCCTTCACCACGAACCTAGCCTGACGTTTCGCAATGACGAAATCACAAGATTGGATACCAATCAATGATTTTTTGTCAGCCAAAATCATTTTTTGTGTTGACAGACTATGATGATTGAATTCCGATATGGAAAACCTGAACCTGGGATATGGCACATCCCGAAGCGTCATGTCTTCATCATGGAAAGCCTGCTGATCATGTCGTCGCAAAGGCGGAGAACCGTGCCTTGAGCAGCCGCTCCCAGACGATCGCGGACACGCTGACCCGCGCCATCATCGACCATCGGCTGGTGCCCGGCTGCAAGCTCGGCGAGCGCGAGCTTGCCGAGATATTCGATGTCAGCCGCATCGTGGTGCGTCAGGCCCTGATACGGCTCGCCGATGACGGGCTGGCGCAGATCGAGCGCAACCGCGGCGCCTTCGTCGCCAGGCCAAGCATGCAGGAGGCAATGGAGATTTACGACGCGCTGACCCTTGTCGAACAGGGGGTGGCGGCCCAGCTCAGCGATCGCCTTGGCCCCGCCGGATGGGCCGAGCTGCGCCAGCATGTCGAACGCCAGCGCCAGGCAGTCGCCGCCGGCAACGATGCGCTGGCCGACGTGCTCGGCCAGGAATTCCACACGGTGTTCGTGCGCCTTAGCCGCAACAAGGTGATGCAGGAAATCCATGCCCAGCTGGTGCGCCGCACGACGCTGCTGCGCTCGCTCATTTCAGCCGATTTCGACTATTGCAATCTGCTCGACGATCATTCGAGGGTCGTCGACCTTCTGGAAAAGGGCCGCCTGAAACAGGCCATGGACCTGATCGACACGCATCACCGCACCGTGGTGCGCGGCTATATCATGGATCGCGACGTGTTTCCGGAGATGACGCCTGCCGAAGCGCTCGCACCCTATCTCGACGGCAAGGCCGACGGAGCGACGATATCGGCTGGATTGAGGCAGGCAAAACCATCCGGGAATGGCGACGGCGCGGTGCACGCGCACGTCCATCTCCCTAACAAAGACCGGGCATCGACAAGCCGGGCATCAACCAAAAAAACCAACAGAGGGTTACCGACATGAACGACCTGACAAGACGCGGATTCCTGAAATACAGCGGTGCGCTGGGTGCTGCGCTCGGTGCTGGAGGGCTGAGCACGGTCGCCAAGGCTCAAGAGGTGCTCAAGATCGGCGTCGTCTACGTCTCGCCGATCGCCGAAATCGGCTGGACCAAGCAGCACAGCCTTGGCGTCGAGGCGATCAAAGCCGCGTTCGGCGACAAGGCCGAACTCACCGTCATCGACAACATCTTCATGCCGCAGGATGCGGAGCGCATTTTCCGCGAGCTGGCCAGCGCCGGCAACAAACTGATCTTCGGCACCAGCTTTTCGCACGGAACGCCCATGCAGAAAGTGGCGCCGCGCTTCCCCAAGGTGGCTTTCGAACATTGCTCCGGCATCGTCCACCTTGCCAATCTGGGTACCTTTGAAGCCAAATATTACGAGGGCACTTTCGTCGCCGGCGCGGCCGGCGGCTACATGTCGAAATCGGGCAAGATTGGTTTCATCGGCGGCTTTCCGATTCCGGATATCGTCGGCCCGGCCAACGCGCTGCTGCTCGGTGCGCAAAGCGTCAATCCGAACGCCACGTGCAACGCTATCTTCCTCAATTCCTGGTTCGATCCGGGCAAAGAGAAGGAGGCCGCCAAGACGCTGCTTTCGCAAGGCTGCGATGTCATCTGCTCGATGACCGACACGGCGACGGGCGTCCAGGTCGCGGGTGAAGGCGGCGCCTGGTCGATCGGCTACGCCAGCGACATGGCCAAGTTCGCTTCGGGCAAACAGCTGACGTCCTTTGTCCTCGACTGGACCAGCGACTATGTCGGCGCCGCCAAGGCCGTCGCCGCCGGCACCTGGAAGCCGGAAGTGCGCTGGGATGGACTGGCAGCGGGCGTCGTGAAGATGGCGCCCTACAATGACGGCATACCGGCCGACACCAAGGCCAAGCTGAAGCAGCTCGAGGCCGACATCGGCAGCGGCAAGGTGCACCCCTATGGCGGCGAGTTGAAGGACCAGGCCGGCAACCTCAAGGTCGCTGCAGGCTCCGTCCTGGCCGATGACGATGTTCGCGGCATGAACTGGTTCGTCAAAGGCATGATCGGCAAGCTGAGCTGAACGCCATCAAAGAACCAGGGAGGCGCCGAGACCGACCTTCGGCGTCTCCCTGCCTGGTTCCCGTCCAACCTCGCTTCACGCCACGGCAGGACCCGCCATGCATCCGCGTCTAGAACTGCGCAACATCTGCAAGCGCTATCCCGGCGTCGTCGCCAATGACGACGTCTCGCTGTCTATCCAGCCCGGCGAAATCCACGCCGTGCTGGGCGAAAACGGCGCCGGCAAATCGACCCTGATGAAGATCATCTACGGCGCGGCGCAGGCCGATTCCGGCGAGATCTTCTGCGACGGCAATCCGATCGCGGCGCACAACCCGGCGACGTCGCGCACGCTCGGCATCGAGATGGTCTACCAGCACTTCGCGCTGTTCGAATCCGTTTCGGTGGTCGAGAATATCGCGCTCTCGGCAAGCAGCGCCTTCGACCTGCCCTCGCTTGCCGAGAATATCCGCGAGCTTTCGCTTCGCTACGGCATGCCGATCGATCCGCATCGCCAGGTGCATGACCTCTCTGTCGGTGAGCGGCAGCGCGTCGAGATCGTGCGCTGCCTGCTGCAGGCGCCCAAGCTTCTGATCCTCGACGAGCCGACCTCCGTACTGACGCCACAGGCGGTGGTCAAGCTGTTCGAGACGCTTCGACAACTCGCCGCCGAAGGCTGCAGCATCGTCTACATCAGCCACAAGCTCGACGAGGTGCAGGAGCTCTGCGACACCGCAACCGTGCTGCGTAACGGCAAGGTCACCGGCACCGCTCGGCCGAAAGAGACGACCTCGCTCGAGCTCGCCCGCATGATGGTCGGCTCGAAGCTGCCGGAAATGCATGTCAGCCCGCCGACCCCGAGCGAGAAGCCGGTGCTCGAGGTCAACAACCTTTCGGTCAAGGCAAGAGACCATTTCGGCGTGGATCTGAAGGACGTCTCCTTCAACGTTCATGGCGGGGAAATCGTAGGCCTGGCGGGAGTATCCGGAAACGGCCAGGCGGAGCTTATCGCCGTGCTCAGCGGCGAACGCACGCATCACAACAACGACGCGATCAGGATTTGCGGTACCGCTGCCGCTTGCCTTCGTGCCGACGAGCGCCGCAAGCTCGGTCTCGCCTTCGTTCCCGAGGAACGGCTTGGCCGGGGCGCCGTGCCGTCGCACACACTGTGGGAGAACGCGGTCCTCACCGCCCATCGCTTCGGCACCGTTCGCAAGGGCCTGGTCGACCGCCGCAAGGCCAGCGCCTTCGCCGCGGGCATCATCGACAGGTTCAAGGTCAAGGCCAACGGTCCGGGTTCGACGGCACAGAGCTTGTCGGGCGGCAATCTGCAGAAATTCATCGTCGGCCGCGAGATCGCACTTGAGCCGAAACTGCTGCTTGTTTCGCAGCCGACCTGGGGTGTCGATGTCGGAGCCAGCGCCTTCATTCGCCAGACCATCGTCGACCTCAGCCGCGCCGGCGCGGCGGTGCTCGTCGTCTCCGAGGAGCTCGACGAGTTGTTCGAGATCTGCGACCGGCTGCTGGTGATATGCCAGGGCCAGGTGTCGCCGCCGCTGGTGCGCAAGACGACCGACCGCGAGGAGATCGGACTGCTGATGACCGGCCGAACGATGAGCAAGGATCAAATGGCAAACGGGAGTGGCGACGTTGCACTTCAGGATTGAACAAAGGCCGGAACCTTCGGCAACCATGCGCGTCGCCGCACCGGTGCTGGCGACGGTTTTGACGCTGATTGTCGGCTCGGTCTTTTTTGCCTCGCTCGGACACGATCCGCTGCCGACGCTCTACGCCTTCTTTGTCGAGCCGTTGAATTCCCTCAACGGTTTGTCGGAATGGCTGCTCAAGGCTTCGCCGCTGATCCTCATCGCGTGTGGGCTGGCTATCGGCTTCCGCGCCAATGTCTGGAACATCGGCGCCGAAGGCCAGTTCACCATGGGCGCGATTGCGGCGAGCGGCGTCGGCCTCTTCTGGCCGAACCCGGACAGCGTGCTGCTGTTGCCGTTGATGTTCGTTGCCGGCATGGGCGCCGGCATGGCATGGGCGGCGATCCCTGCCTTCCTGCGCGCCCGCATGAACACCAACGAGATCCTGGTCACGCTGATGATGACCTATATCGCCACGCTGTTCCTGTCCTATCTCGTGCATGGACTGTGGCGCGATCCGGCCGGTTTCAACTACCCGCAGACGGCACTTCTGCCGACAGCCGCCTTGTTCGTTCCCTTCGACCCGGCCTATCGGCTCAACCCTTCGATCTTCATCACCGTCGTCGCCGTGCTCGTGATGTGGCTGTTTACCGACCGCAGCTTCCTTGGCTACAAGATGTCGGTGAGCGGCGCGGCACCGCTTGCCGCCCGCTATGCCGGCTTTCGCGAATCTGCCGCCGTCTGGATCGGACTGCTGGCTGGGGGCGCGGCGGCCGGCATCGCAGGTATGGCGGAAGCCGCCGGGCCGCTCGGCCAGCTCTCGCCGCAGATTTCGCCTGGCTACGGTTTTGCCGCCATCATCGTTGCCTTCATCGGCCGGCTGAACGCCTTCGGCATTGTTCTCGGCGGACTGTTGATGTCGTTGCTTTTCCTTGGCGGCGAAGGCGTGCAGATGACGCTTGGCCTGCCCTCGGCGCTGACGCGCATCTTCCAGGGCATCCTGCTGTTCTTCCTGCTCGCCGCCGACTTCTTCATTTTCTATCGCGTACGTCTGGTGCGGCCGGCCCGAGACACGCATGTGCTGGAGACAGCCTGATGGACCTGTTCATTGCCATCTTCACCGGCACCGTCATTGCCGCCACGCCGCTGATATTCGCGGCGCTCGGCGAACTCGTGGTGGAGAAGTCCGGCGTGCTTAACCTCGGCATCGAAGGCATGATGCTGATAGGCGCCGCATTGGCTTTTGGGGCCGTAACCGCGGGCTATTCGATGCCTGTCGCGATCCTTGCCGGCGCGCTGGCAGGTGCCGCCGCCTCGCTGCTGTTCGGCGTTCTGGCGCTGACCTTCCTCACCAATCAATATGCGGCCGGCTTGGCGTTGGCCATCTTCGGTTCCGGCGTGTCGGCCTTCCTTGGACGCGGCTTCGGCAGCGAGCCGATCGAGGCCCTGCACGGCATCAACGTCCCTGTTCTGTCCGATCTGCCGCTGATCGGTCCCCTGCTCTTCCGCTTCGATCCAATGGTCTACCTGGCTCTGGTGATATTCGTAGCCATCAGCTGGTTTCTCTACCGCACGAAGGCCGGGCTGATCCTGCGAACGATCGGCGAGTCACCGCAGACATCGCATGCGATCGGCTACCCCGTGATCAGGATCCGCTACATGGCCGTGCTGTTCGGCGGGCTGATGGCGGGACTGGCGGGCGCCTATCTGTCGGTCGCCTACACACCACTGTGGGTCGAGAACATGACCGCCGGCAAGGGCTGGATAGCACTTGCGCTGGTGGTGTTCGCCACATGGCGGCCGCTGCGCATCCTGCTTGGCGCCTGGCTGTTCGGCGGCATGACGATCCTGCAGTTGCAAGGACAGGCGCTGGGGCTGGAAGTGCCGTCAGAACTGCTTTCGGCCCTGCCCTATCTGGCGACAATCATCGTGCTGGTCCTCATATCGCGAAACCGTCAGATGCTTGCGTTGCATTTTCCGGCTTCGCTTGCAAAACCATTCCGCCCGGCGAGCTAGGGATTATTCCCTGTTGTAAGGCACGCCGAGCGCGACCGGCTGATGCGTGCGCGACCGCAGACCGGCGAGCAGCACAAGCGATGCCACATAGGGCAGCACGAGGAATATCTGATGGGGAACGGGAATCCCTACGACCTGGGCATGGATGCCCAACGCCTCCAGAAACGCGAAGATGAAGATCGCACCGACAACCCGGAACGGCATCCAGTTGCCGGCGATGATAGCGACGACCACCAGCCAGCCTCGCCCGGCAATTAGGTCGGGAACGAATTTGTCTGAATAGCCGAGCATCAGGAACGCGCCGCCGAAGCCGGACATCATGCTGCCGAACATGATCGCGAGACACTGCCTGAGGCCAACATTCAATCCTTTGACATCCAGTGCTTTCGGATTTTCGCCGACACAGCGCACTTCAAGACCGTACTTGGTTCTGTAGAGGAAGAACCAGACCAGGAAGGGCAGGAAGAAGCTAGCATAGGTCAGCAGGCGCTGCGAAAACAGCACCGGCCCCAGGACCGGAATGTCCGACAGATAGGGGATTGGAACCTGGTCAAAGCCCCTGAATGTCGGCGGCTGACGGCCGGCCACATAGGCCTGGAACCAGAACAGTGTGACGCCCGATGCGAGAAGATTGAGCGCCAGTCCGGCGACGAATTGTTCGGCCTTCAGCACGATCGTCACGAATGACATGATCAGGCTGCTTGCGGCGCAGGCAAAGATCGCGACCGCCAAGGCCAGCCATGGCGATCCGGTGGTCGACGCGACCATGTAAGCGACCACCGCGCCGATCAGCATGGTGCCCTCGACAGCGATGTTCCAGATGCCCGCACGCTGCGTGACGAGTTCGCCCATTGCCGAGAAAAGCAAAGGTGTGGCAATGCGGACCATCGCTGCCAGCAGGCTGATCAGCAGCGGTCCTTGCAGCAGCTCAAGCATGAACTTCCCTCCTCGTGATCTGAAGCCGTGTGGCGACCGCGGCACTGAGAAAGAACAACAGGACCATCCCTTCCATCGCCGACACCAGGCCCGCCGGCGTGCCGCTCTTCAGCCGCATGTAGATCGTGCCGCTTTCCAGCGCGCCGAAGAACAGTGCGGCGATCATCACGCCGCTTGGGCGCAGTCCGCCCACCATGGCAACCACGATCCCCGAACTGCCGATGCCAAGCAACGTCTCGGCACGCAGCCGGTGCGAGACCCCGAAAAGCTCGCCGGCGCCCGCCAGCCCGGCCAAGGCTCCCGACATCAGCATGACGGTCAGGAGAAGCCGGCGAACATTGGTGCCACGAAACGTCAGCGCGGTCGGATTGGAGCCGAATGCACGGATTTCGTAACCAAGCGATGTCTTGTCGAGCAGAACAGAGCTGAACGCCGAGGCAGCGAGGGCAAACAGGAAGCCGACATGCAACTTGCCGGCGCCGATGCCGAAGAGGACCGGCCACTCGAGGCCAGGACTGACCGGCGGCGATTGATGATAGGCCACCGTAACGCCCGTCTCCATCCAAGGACCGCCATCGAGAAGGTAGGCAAGGAGATACATGACGATGTAGTTCAGCATCACCGTTGAAATGATTTCACTGGTGCCGAATCTGGTTTTCAGGGCGCCGGCCAAAAGGCCAAGCGCGCCGCCACCGGCCATCCCGGCAACTGCGAGCGTGCAGACTGCCAGCCAGTCCGGCAGTGGCGCGATCCAGAAGCTCACCCAATAGGCCGCCATTGCGCCGGCGAACACCTGGCCTTCCTGGCCGATGTTCCAGATCTTCGCCCTGAACGCGAATACGGTGCCCAGTCCGACAAGCAACAGCGGCGTGGCCTTCGCCAGCGAGCCGAGCAAGGCGCCCTGGCTGCCGAAGGCACCGACCAGCAAGGCCGAGAAAGCCTTGGCGGGATCGCCACCGGAGAGCCTCAGCAGGACAGCGGAAGCCAGAAGAGCGCCGAGCATCGCCGCCGAATAGCAGACGACGTTCCATCCCAGGCTATTGCCCGAGCGTCGTTGAAGTGAAATCATTGAGTTACCCGCGCAAGCTGGCTGGCATCGCCAGCCATCATCATTCCAAGTTCGAGGAGGCTGGTCTCCTCGGGTCGCACGATGCCCATGATCCGGCCCTTGAACATGACCGCTATGCGATCGCAAAGGCGCAGCAGGTCTTCGAGTTCTTCGGAGGCCAGCAGGATCGCAAAGCCGGCGGCCCGCTTTTCCAGGATTTTCTCGTAGACGAATTCGGAGGCCGCAACGTCGAGCCCTCGCGTCGGCTGGTTGGCCAGCAGCAGCCGCCGCGCATGCTGGAACTCGCGGGCAAGAATGACACGCTGCGCGTTGCCCCCCGACAGCCGCTCCACCGGGAGGTCCGCCGAGGCGGTAGCGACCTTGTATTCGTCGATCTTGCGCCTCGCCAACTCAGCCAGTTTGCGGCGATCGAGAAATGGACCGCGACAATATTCCGGCGAGCGTTGCCATCCCAGGACGAGGTTCTCGGCGGTTCCGAATTCGGGGATCAACCCTTCGAGGAAACGATCCTCCGGAATGAAGCCCACACCGCTGTCGAGGATCTGGCGCGATTTGGGCGCCACGACCGGGTTCCCTTCCAGCGAGAAGCCGCCCGATTGCAGCGGGCGAATTCCCATGAGCACCTCGAACAGTTCCTTCTGGCCGTTGCCGGCAACGCCGGCCAGCCCGAGGACCTCGTTGGCGGCGACGGCGAAAGTCACGTCCTTGAGGACATCCTCGCCCCATTCACCACGTGCCGACGCCCTGTCGAGCGAGAGGATTTCTCCCGCCGGAGCGACGGAATTATCCCTGACGCTTTTCGTCACCTTGTGCCCAACCATGAGGGCAGTGATCGCTTCGGCGGTCGTATCGGCAGTTTTCACTGTGGCGACGACCTTGCCCTTGCGCAGGATGGTGACCCTGTCCGACTGCATCACCTCGCGGAGCTTGTGGCTGATCAGGATGATCGACAATCCGCGTTTGCGCATTCCGTCAAGGATGACGAAGAGTTGGTCGGATTGCTGCGGCGTCAGAACCGCTGTCGGTTCGTCCAGGATCAGCAGCTCGGCACCGAAATAGAGCGCCTTGAGTATCTCCACCCATTGCTGTTCGCCGACCGACAATTGCCAGATTTCCCGATCGAGATCGATGTCGATGCCGCAGTCCCTGCAAAGGCCGAGAATCCTGCGGCGGGCATCGGCCTTCCGCAGCAGCAACCCGACATCGGCACTGCCGACGATGATGTTTTCGAGTACGGTGAAATTGGACACCAGCACGAAATGCTGGTGGACCATGCCAATGCCCAACCGCAGCGCATCGGCGGGCGAATTCAGCTCCACCACCTCGTCCTTGAAGCGGATCACGCCGCTGTCGGCCTTGTAATATCCGTACAGGCAGGACGACAGCGTCGACTTGCCGGCGCCGTTCTCACCGAAGAGGCAGTGAATTTCGCCCTTGCGGATGTCGAGATTGATCCCGTCATTGGCAACGACGCTGCCAAATCGCTTTGTAAGGTTCTGGACGTTCAGCAGGTCTTCCATTGGGTCGCACCGGGCTGCCTGGTTAACGTGTCTTACTTCACCTCGGCCGTGTTGAGGGGAACGACAAACTTGCCGGACATGATCTCCTGCCGTTTGGCCGAAATTTCGTCCTTCACCACCTGCGGAATCCTGCCGTCGAAATCATGGTAGGGAGCAATGTCGGTGCCACCCTCCGCCATGGAGAACCACCTTGGTTCGGCATTGCCGCTGAACTGTGCGCCAGCCTTGCGCTTAAGCCACTCGCCGATGATCCATTCGAGATCGGGCTTCCAACTGATGATGGCGCTGGATGCGATAGCATCGGGAGCGACCTTGTTCTGGTCATTGATGTTGGCGAAGCACATGATCTTGTGCTCCTGACAGGGCTTGAAATTGTCGGTCAGCATGAAGACGACATCGGCGCCTGCCGCGATCTGCACATTGGCATGCTCGGCGGCCAGCGCATTGTCGGACCACGAGCCGATGAAAGACAGGCGATGCTGGATGTCGGGCTTGATCGCCTTGGCGCCCTCGAAGAACGCGTTGATCTGGTCGTTGACGTCGTTGGCCGGAAAGGTGCCGACGACGCCGATCATGCCGGACTTGGTCGTATGGCCGGCGAGCATGCCGAGCAGGTAGGACGGTTCGTGCAGCCGCTTGTAGATCCAGTATTGATTGGCACCGACCGGGTGATTGCCGGAACCGGTGACGACAAACATCAGGTCCGGGAACTCGGCGCTCAGTTTCTTGACCTGGTCCGAATAGGTGCTGTGGCCCCAAATGATGTCGTACTGACCGCTCTCGGCGTAGAAGCGCATGGCGTTTTCGGCATCGTCTCCATACAGCGGGTCAGTATAGTCCCAGGAGATTTCGAGCCCTTCGGGCTTCGCCGTCTTCATGTCCTCTAGCGAGTTGAGCAGTGTCCTGCACCAGCCGACATCGGAAAGGCTGTCCAGGATAACCGCCAGTTTCAGTGTCTTTGGCGTGTCCGCAAAGGACCGCACAAGCCCGGAAAGAAGCAGGGCGCCTGCTGAACCCAGGATTGCCGTGCGTCGCGTGATGGTGTTGGTCATTGCATGATCCTCTCATTCCAGTCCGAGAACTGTCCAATGTCGCCTTGTCGTCACCCGGATATTCTTGTCTTTTCCGGTTGCCTACTTGGAGGCGGCGATTGCCTGGACAACGTCCCCTATGGCGTTGTCAGGCAGCCGGTCTTTCCAGCTTGTGTCTGAAACTTCCACGGCGAAGGTCGGCTAACAATGGCTGCGATTTCTTTCGCGCATATCCGCAATTAATCATGTCCGAAAATGCGCCCATGACTAGCGCGGCTGCCTACCGTCGCCAGCCACGACGCCATAACGCAGGCCCCTTTCGCGCAGCCAGCGACGGTAGGCGGCCGACGCGGCGTCGGCGCGGATCGGCACCTCGGAACGGGGGTCCAGCGGCAGCCTCTTCGGAACCTGATTCTCCAGGATCGGCTTGTCCTGCCCCAGGATGGTCTGGTGAAACCGCCTGAGCGTTGCCAGGTCACGGACTTCATCCAGCAAGCAGATGACGATATGGACGAGCACCCAGTCCTCTTCGACCGGCTGCCCGAACAGCGCGATGACGTCGCGCCGGTCACGTTGCCGGGACCCCGTCTTGTAGAGGACGGCGCAGAACGGGTGCGGCACCCGGTAGATGTATTCGGTGTCGGCCCCTGTCGTCGAACCCGCATTTGCCTGCGGCTGGTAGAACTCACAATCGGTGACCACTATTTCAGGCGGCTCGGCCGAAACCTGCACCTTGTAAGGTTTGACCTCGGTGTGCGGCTCCTCGCCGAGAATGCCGGTGTGGACGAATGGAAAATGCCCCATGTCGAGAAAGTTCTCGACCGCCCTCGGCGCCGATACGTTGACCCGTACGACGCCCTGGATGATGTGGCGGCGATCGGCTTCGGAAAACTCAGGAATCTCGAACAGGTCGCGCTCTGGCGTACCCAGAGTCGTCCAGACATAGCCGAACCGCTCGATGACAGGGAGCTGCCTTCGGCCGGCTTCGACAGTGGCCTGGCCTTGCCAGACGGCAACCTTGCCTTCGTGCCGGCCAACGGCAATCAGCTCACCGAGCAGGACCGTCCGCACCGCCCGATCGGCCGGCAGGTCTTCGATACAGGCAACGACATGCCAGTCGTTGAGCGCAACGGGATCGAGGTGAGAGAAATTGCCCATGATGCTGTCCAGCCTGGAATGTCTGTTGTCGGTGAACGGATCTGGCCGAGGCGTAACCGGCAACGAGGTTGCAGGACTCCGGTCCGTTGCCCGACGGCCCATCGCCGCAAGCCGGATCAGTCCTGATGGTCCCGACATTTCATTCGCGGCTGGAAAACCGCCATGTCTGCTCTTGAGGAAAGCATATCGCCAGTTCATCCGCCCGGTTCTGAAGCGATGCTTGCCTCATCATCCGAAGGCACGTGGCAACCATCAGGCGTTGCGCTTCTGCTCTCTGAGCTCGGTCGGTGAGCAGTCGAATGCCAGCTTGACCTGCCGCGAGAAATGATAGGGATTCTTGTAGCCAACCTGGTAGGCGATCTCGCTGATCGACAATCCTGTCCGCTGCAGCAGATGCGTGCCGTAGTCGAGACGGCAGCGCCACAGATATTTGGCCGGCGTCATGCCGAGATGTTTCTTGAACGCCGAGACCAGATATTGAGGGCTGACGCGCACCTGCTGCGCCACCCGCTCGATCGACAGATCGGCGGCAAAGTTCTCTTCGAGGAAACGGCGTGCCTGCAGGATCGTCTGCGGGATCGGCCGCTCCGCTTCGATCACCTCGGCCTCGTAGATGAAGGCGTGGAGCAAGGCGTTGGTCAGCGACTCGCGAACACCACCGCGGCCACCGCGCTCGCCGAGACCAAGATCGACACCCAACTGCATGAGGGTGTGAACCATCGGCGAGGCGACGATGAACGGCGCGAACTTCTCGCGCTCCTTGTACAGCCACGCCGCGTTCTGGGGCCGGCCGTCGCACCAGCTGATATGGGTCAGCATATCCGGCGCTACCGTCGTCATGTAGCGGTCGCGCGTCAGCGACAGAGCGCATTGCCCCGCCTCCAGTTGCAGGACGCCGTCGTCCGCCTCGAGCCGCAGGGATCCAATGTGGACAAGCATGAAAGCCAGATAGTCGCCACCGATCGGGCCATACTCGCCACCATTCTCATAGGTCAGTTCCCCGAAAGTATTCTCCCGGCTAAGGTCGATCGGTGGCAGGCGCATATCGGCTTCCCCCTGTCAGACTGCCGGTGCCATGCAAATGAAGTCGATCCGCGTTCCGGCTGCGTCTCCAATTGTCGAAGCTATGGCCTCGTGACGCAAGGTACCGCCAATCAACCTGCTCATGGCGGCAGAACGATGCTTCCACGCGCACAGGCCCAGGCTAGCCGAGGCGATCCGCCAGGCGATCTCCAGAGAGGCCGCCCTTGAACGCTCGCTGGTCAACGGCTTGTCGAGATCGACGTCGAGCCGCGCTGGCCAGTCGTCGTCACTCGGGTGGGATCACACTGGTGGACATAGCCGGAATGAAGGGCGCCTTGGTCAAAGGCGCCCTTCGCATCGGCGGCGCGCTTCGGTCCTGGAGGTACGGACTCAAGCATTTTGAGAGGAGCCACCCGATGAGCTCACTGGGCCGGCTTGCCCAGCGAGCATTCGTATATTTCGGCGAAGTGCTACAACAATCCGCTAGAAGTCGCGCTGGAAGCGGAGGAGGCCGCCGACGCTATTCTCTTTCGTAGCGCCGACCCAGTTACGGTTGTCAATCTGGCCAAACTTGCCATCGTGGTTATAGTCAACTTCGGCCGTGACCGTGAAGCCGGGGACGACATCGTAGGCAACGTTTGCCGCGACACCGTAATTCTTGTCATCGTCAGCGGAAACCTGGAGATTGAACGAGGTCTTCTCGTTGAACTTGTAGGTGCCGCCTCCCCAGACTGCCCAGTTGCCGCCCCACTGCTTATAGAAGTTGCGGTCGATGTTCTTGTCGGTGCCGTAACCGGCCATCAAGAACAGAGACAGAGCGCTCGAAGCGTTCACGTCCAAGCGAACCTTGCCGGCATATTCTTCGAAGGTGCTGTCATAAGCAGCGACGCCCGTGATCGCGCCCCAGCCCTGCGTGTACTTCACGCCGCCGACGACATGCGGGACATAGCTGTCGATCGTGTCGTAACCCGAACTGATGTACGTGAAAGGCGGGACGCCGGTCGGGCCAGCGCTGCCGCTACCTTCTTCGAGGGAAACCACGCCCGACAAACCGTTGCCGAGGTCGAAGTAGTACTGGACGACGTTGCTGTCGAAGCCGCCATAGGGGACGATCGTGTCGTTGATGACGTTGCCGGCGTAACCGATGAAGGTGTCGAAGGCCGGGTCGTCCTTACCGACGCGCAGACCACCGAGCTGGATCCAGGCGAAGTTCAGCGTAATGCCCGTGTTGCGGGCCTGCCAGTTGTTGCGGCTGTCGTTGGTCGTGGCCTGGTTGGCATAGTCGCCGAAGCTGTTGCCGAAGTTGAAGCGGGTCTCGGTGTAGGTCTTCAACGTGCCGAGTTCGGTTTCCTGGCCGGTCCAGGTCTTCAGGTTGAAGCGGGCATTCTTCCAGTAGGCGGAGTGGTCGTCTTCGCCCATGCTGTCAGGAACGTGATTGACGCCATCGAACGAACCGGCATCACCCACGCCGACGTCGTAGCGGACATAGCCGCCGATGCGCAGGCAGATTTCGGTGCCGGGGATGTAGAAGTAACCAGCGCCGTAGACGTCGCAGATCTTGACGTATTCAGCGGGTTCCGGCTCGGCAACAACGACGGCGTCGGCGGCGCGCGCACCGGAAACTGCGATCAGAGCCGCAGCTGAGCCGAAAAGAAGGCTCTTAATGTTCATTTTCCTCTCCATTCAAAAGATCAAAAAAAGCCAGGGTATCTTTCGAGACTGGCAACCCGCTCCCCGGAAAACGCCGCACCCATGGATCCAAGCTCCTCCTGCCGTCCGCAGCCGAAGGCGCCACTTCCGTCAATCGACGGAAATTGCTTGCAAAATGGCTCGGACGACAAACTTGGAGGTGGATGTATGCGGTGATTTCGCGATGACGTTAGGACAGGCGCAACTCGTCACGAATGGCGCTGCTACGCAAAACCATATCTGTGGCTAATGCCCTGTCCGCGGCAGCCATGTATCTGCCTGTGGCGCGCTCCCGGACGGTCAACCGGGTCTGGGCTCGTAGATCGGGAATGCCTCGCAAAGCTCCTCGACCGACCGCCGAGCCGCCTTCTCCTGTTCGGCGCCCCATTGCGTTCCGACCGCATCCAGCACGTCGGCTATGAGATTGCCGACACGGGCAAACTCGCCCTCGCCGAAACCGCGCGTGGTGGCGGCCGGTGTGCCCAGCCGTATACCGGAGGTGACGGCAGGCGGCGCCGGATCGAAAGGAATGCCGTTCTTGTTGCAGGTCAGCCCTGCCCTGCCCAACGCCTCCTCCGCGTCCTTGCCGGACAGGCCCTTGCCGCGCAGGTCGACCAGCAGCAGATGCGTATCGGTTCCGCCGGAGACAATGTCGAATCCGCGCTCGCCAAGCGTCGCGGCCAGCTTTCTGGCATTCGCCACCATCTGCCGGGCATAGGTCTTGAACCCGTCCTCCAAGGCTTCACCCAGGGCAACGGCCTTGGCAGCAATGACATGCATCAGCGGGCCTCCCTGCAGGCCAGGGAACACCGCCGAATTCAGCTTCTTGGCGATGTCCTGGTTGTTGGTCAGGATCATGCCGCCGCGCGGGCCGCGCAGCGTCTTGTGCGTCGTGGTGGTGACGATATCGGCGACCTCCACCGGGTTGGGATGCACGCCGCCGGCGACCAGGCCGGCGAAATGCGCCATGTCGACCATCATCAGCGCGCCGACGGCATCGGCGATCGCCCGGATGCGCTTGAAGTCGATGATGCGCGGATAGGCCGATCCACCCGCGATAATCAGCTTTGGCCGTGTTTCCCGCGCCTTGGCCTCCAGCTCCTCATAGTCGATAAGGCAGTCGCTCTGGCGCACGCCGTATTGCACGGCGTTGAACCACTTTCCCGACAGTGTCGGCCGGGCACCGTGCGTCAGATGCCCGCCGGCGGCGAGCGACAGACCCATGAAGGTGTCGCTCGGCTTCAGCATGGCGAGCATCACCGCGCCATTGGCCTGGGCGCCGGAATGCGGCTGCACATTGGCGTGCGCCGCGCCAAACAGCCGGCAGGCCCTGTCGATGGCAGCCGCTTCGGCCAGATCGACATATTGGCAGCCGCCGTAGTAGCGGTGCCCCGGATAGCCCTCGGCATATTTGTTGGTCATCACCGAGCCTTGTGCCTCCAGCACAGCCGGCGAAACGATATTTTCGGATGCGATCAGCTCGATTTCGGACCGCTGCCGGCCCATCTCGCGTGCAATCGCATCGGCGACCACCGCATCCTGGAGCTTGAGGTTCCTCTGGAAAAAGCCGGTCATTCTGCTCGTCTCCTGGCGGCAAAAGGCGGACACGGTTTTCGGCGTCGCCATTGCCTGGTGTTGGAATTGAAACGGGGAGCTAGTTCACCGCGTCAGGCGGGGTGCGGCCTTCGAAGAAGGCCGACAGATTGTCGATCACCCGCATGCCCATTGCGATGCGCGTTTCGCTGGTGGCGCTACCCAGATGGGGCAGCAGCACGACATCTTCACGCTCCGTCAAGGCGCGCGGCACAGACGGCTCCGTCTCGAACACGTCGAGCCCGGCACCAGTAATCCGACGCTCACGCAGCGCCTGGACCAGTGCGTCCTCATCCACCACATCGCCACGCGCGGTGTTGATCAGGAAGGCTGATTTCTTCATGCGGGCAAGACGACGTTCGTTGATGAGGCGGGTGTTTTCGCCACCGCCCGGACAATGCAGCGACACGAAATCCGACGCCGCCAGCACCTCGTCCACAGTCGCCAGCTGCCGCGCCGGCATGCCGGGGTGGGGAACCGGCTGGCTGTCGAAGAAGACGACCTCCATGCCGAAGCCGAAGTGACAGCGCCTGGCCATGGCCTGGCCGATCCTTCCCATGCCGATGATGCCGACGGTCTTGCCGCTGACCTGGGTGCCGCAGAGATGCGTCGGCCGCCAACCGGTCCATTTGCCGGAGCGCAGCTCGCGCTCGCCCTCTCCGGCACGGCGCGCGCACATCAAAAGCAGCGTCATGGCGAGATCGGCGGTGGCATCGGTCAACACGGCGGGCGTGTTGGTGACGATCAGCCCTGCTGCGCTGGCAGCGGCAATGTCGATGTGGTTGAAGCCGACACCGAAATTGCCAAGTATTCTTGCCCTGACCCCGCCTGCAAAGAGATCCGCGCCAAGCCGATCGGTTACAGTCGGCAGCACGGCATCGGCAAGCAGCAGGGCCTGGCGAAGCTCTTGTTGCTCATAGGGCCGATCGGCTTCATTCAGCGTGACATCGAAATGGTCGCCAAGGCGCTGTTCGACCTCATGCGGCCAGCGCCGGGTAACGATTACCTTCGGTTTGCTCATGGCTACGATCCTCTCAAGCCGCGCGTTCGTGCCGCGGCTGCAAGGTCCGGCCGATCTCGGCGCGGTACCATTCCTGCGCAGCGGCAACACCGGAGCCGGCCTCGATTCGGGCTCCGGCGTCGCGTAACGACATTTCCGCCGAGGCCAGGGCGGCGAGGCACATGACCTCGTTGAGGTCGCCGAGATGGCCGATGCGGAACACGCGGCCAGCCACCTTGCTGAGGCCCGCGCCGAAGGATGTGCGATATCTGGAATATCCGTTGGCGATGACCTGTCTGGCATCGACATCCTCGGGGACGACGATCGCCGAAACCGTATCCGACCACCATTTTTCCTCGTTGGCGCAGAGCTTTAGTCCCCACGCATGCACGCCGCGGCGCACACCTTCGGCGAGCCGGTGGTGCCGGGCAAAAATCTGCTCCAGTCCCTCGGCAAAGATAAGGTCGAGGCTGGCTCTCAGGCCAAGCAGCAACTGCGTTGGCGGCGTATAGGGGAAGAAGCCGGTCTTGGACGAAGCCTGCATATCCTCGAAGCTGAAATAGCAACGCTCCATGCGCGACTGCTTGTGCGCTTCCAGAGCCTTGGCGCTCACCGCCAGGATGCCGAGACCGGCAGGCAGCATCAGCCCTTTCTGCGAACCGGTGATGGCAAGGTCGACGCCCCATTCGTCCATCCGGAAATCGATCGAGCCGATCGAGCTGACGCCGTCGACGAACAGCAGCGCATCGTGAGCCGTTTCGTCGAGCGCGGCACGCACGCCGGCGACGTCGGACGTCACGCCGGTCGCGGTCTCGTTGTGGGTGGCGAATACCGCCTTGATCTTGCTGCCCTTGTCGTCGCCCAGCCGTTGCCGATAGGCGTCGAGCGGAACCCCCTCACCCCATTCGACATCAATGCAATCGACCTCAAGTCCAAGGCGCTCGGCCATATCGACCCACAGGTGCGAGAACTGGCCGAAACGCGACATCAGCACCCGGTCGCCACGATTGAGCGTGTTGGAGATCGCCGCTTCCCAGGCACCGGTGCCCGAGCCCGGAAAGATGAAGACACTGCCGGTCTCGGTCTTGAATATCCGCTTCAGGTCGTGAAACAAAGGCAGGACCAGTTCCGGAAAATCCGGGGCGCGCATATCCTGCATCGGCACGTTCATGGCCCGCCGCACAGCGTCGGGAATGTTGGTCGGACCCGGGATAAAGAGATGCGCCGTTCCATTTTTCATGATCTGGTTCTCCTGTTGATATGAGCATCGCCACACACGGGTCGGTGTTGCCGCCTTACGCGAACACAACCGTTTTTCGTCCGTTGATCATCACGCGGGCTTCGAGGTGCCGTTTGATGGCACGCGCCAGAACGCGGCTTTCGATGTCACGGCCGGCCGCGATAAAATCCTCGACGCTCATGGAATGCGTTACCCGCTCGGTTTCCTGCTCGATGATCGGCCCCTCGTCGAGTTGGGCGGTCACATAGTGAGCCGTGGCGCCGATCAGCTTCACTCCGTGCTCGAAAGCCTGGTGATACGGCCGCGCGCCCTTGAAGCTTGGCAGGAACGAATGGTGGATGTTGATGACCTTGCCGAACAGGCGCCCCGCGAGGTCGTCGGAATACACTTGCATGTAGCGAGCCAGGACGACGAGGTCGGCGCCGACGTCCTCGATCACCGCCAGCATCCGGCCTTCCTGTTCCTGCTTGTTCTCCTTCGAGATGGGCAAGACGTGGTAGGGAATGCCAGCCCATGCCGCAGTTTCGCGGCTGTCTTCGTGGTTGGAGATGATCGCTGCGACCTCGGCTTCGAGCCAGCCAACACGGATCTGGTAGATGAGGTGAAGCAATGCATGGTCAAACTTCGAGACCATGATGACGATTTTCGGCCGACGGCTCCGCTCAAGCAGGCGGCTGCTCAGGCCGAAGCGATCCACCACAGGCGCAAGTCCCTTGGTGATGGCATCGGCAGACACCCAGGCGGGCGCCGAAAAGGCAATGCGCATGAAGAAACGGTTCGAGGCCCTGTCCCAATGCTGGCTGCTTTCAGCAATGTTCGTGCCAAGGTTGGCGAGTTCGGTCGTCACTGCCGCCACGATCCCGGCCTGGTCTTCGCAGGACAGCGTCAGAATGAACGACAGTCGAAGCGCTGCACAATTCATCGTTCGTTGACCCGCGGCCAGCACGCCTCGCGATAATCGGCGAACCAGGCAAGCGTCTTTTCCCATCCGCCGAATGGGAAGAAATGGAGGTGTAGTGGCGCGGTCGGCGCCGGGTAGCTTGCCGCCATGGTTTGTAAGATCTCGGCTGGGTTCCGGTCGGCCACGATGTTGAAGAGGCCGCTGGCGGAACGCCGCAGCGCCGCGATCGAAGGGCCGACACCGCACATCATGGCGAACCGGATGAGTTTGGTAAGGCTGGTCACACCGGCCAGACCAACATGAACCGGCAGCCCGGGATGCGCCGTATGCAGACTGCTCGCCCAGGCGGCGATCGTGTCGCCATCGAAGGCGAATTGCGATACGACCCTGGCTTCCAGCGACCGCTCGGCACAGATGTCGAGCTTGCGCCGCAATGCGTCCGTCAGTACGGCTTCGACGATGCTTGGATGCCCTTCCGGATAGCCGGCGACGAAGGCGGTTCGTATCGCACTGTCTTTGACCACGGGATGGGCGAGCAACTGGGTTGCCTCTCCCAACGGCCCCGGAAAGAGAGCCGGATTGCCGCCAAGAAAGAGCGCTTCGCTTATCCCGTTTCGACTGTGGGCGGTGACAAGATCGATATAGTCCTGCTCCGAATTGAAGTTCCGCGCGCCCAGATGTGGCACCGGCACAAAGCCCAACTCCTTGATCCGGCGCGCTGCTTCGATTTGCAAAGCCTCGGGCTTGCCGGGAAGGTGAGTAAGAAAGACGCGCGAGCCAAGCGGGAAGCAGTCGGCTGGTGGCGCAAAGGTGCGTGCCTGCGCCGGTGCCAGTTCGATCGACACCTCCGCGTCGAACACAAATGTAGCCGAACCTCGCGTCTGGATAAGCTCTTGGCGCATGTCGTTCATGATCTTTCCAGGTCTCTCCCGACCAGCTTCACGATTTCGCGGCACCGTAGGCCGCGGCAATGGGAGCCGGGCAGACCAGCTGCCCGGCTTGTCGTCGCGGGAGGATGCAACGACAAGACTCTCAGTTCTGAAACAGCGTTTCGCTAACCGTTGGCGGCGCGTTTGAGCGACAGGAACGGCAGCCCCACGACACGCGCCCTGACATCGGCCGCCACGCCATCCTTGTTCCACTTCAGCGTGAGCTCGGTGCCGGTCTCGGCGGCCTCACGCCGCAGATGGCCGAAGCCGATCATCCTGCCGGTCGAAGGTGACCAGGCGACGCTGCTGGCGTGCCCAACTTCCTTCCCGCCGCGAAAGGCTTTCAGCGGATACCACTGCACGCGCCGCAGATTTCCGGGCGCATTGCTCTCAAGCCCCTTGCCGTCGAGGGCTTGCGACCAGTCGATGTCGAGCCCGACGAGCTGGCGATGGTCACCCGTGTTCGACATGCGCTGCAGCGCCGCCTTGCCGATGAAATCGGCCTTGCGAAAGTCGACCAGCCGGCCCAGGCCGAGGTCGAAGGGCGCCGCACGATACTTTCCAGCTGCCTGAATGCCGGCGCCGCCATGGTCTGGGCCGGCACTTGTATAGTCGTAGCCAACGATCAGCAGCCCGGCTTCGAGACGTGCTATGTCGAGCGCCCAGGCGCCGGCAGGAAGGATGCCAAAAGGCTTGCCTGCCGCCTCGACCGCGTCCCACACGGCGGCGCCGTCATCCGCCTTGACCCACAATTCATAGCCATGCTCGCCGGTAAAACCCTGGCGCAGGATCTCGACCCGTCTGCCGGCTATTGTGACGATGGCCAAGCGAGAGAACGGCAATTCCTGCACGGACTGGGTGACAGCCTCCAGCACTTCGCGGGAACGCGGTCCCTGCAAGGTGAGGATGCCGTAGCTATCGGATATGTCGGTGACACGGACGTCGAGGCCTTCGGCATGCTGCTTCCACCAGGAAAGGCCGGGATCGGCGGAAACGCGGAAGGTGGTTTCATCCATGCGGAAAACCAGACCGTCGCCGACGACATGGCCGTTCTCGTCGCACCACGGTGCATAGTAGATCTGGCCGACCTGCAGCTTCTTGATGTCGCGCGGGATGAGCGCATCCATCATCCTCTCGGCATCCGGACCGGCAATGACATATTTCGACAGTGGTGACATGTCGCCCATGGCCACCCTGTTGCGGATAGCCGCCAGTTCCTCGACCATATCGGAGTAGCAATCGACGACCATGTTCCTGTCCCAGCGCATCCAGAGTGCGTTCTGGTTCAGTGGCGCCGTCCGTTCGACGAAGGGCGTGCCGCGAAAGGCGACATGGGCATCTGCCACCACGCTCAGGCCGGACGTGAATTTGATGTCGTTCATTCCAGGTCTCCTCCCAGTCGCAAGGCACTTTGCTGCGACATTCGACGACAACGGGTGAAGAACAGCGCACCTCGCGCCATGGAAACGAAACCATCCAAGCGCAGACCGCAGGGACGGCTTCCTGCGAGCAGCAACCCGCTCAGTCAGATGTCTCTTGCCTCATCCGTATCTTGGGTGAGACTTTCACTTCGCAGCGTTTTTCGGAATGCCCCCGGTTGCCGACGGCATACCCGCAGTTCAACCTGAATATTTGAAGCCGCCGTCGGATTGCTTTCGCTGTCAGCCTTCACCGGCAAATGCTCACTTGCGGTCGACCAGGTAACGCCGTCTCACCGCACAAGCTCGGCCCGTTCAGCCGTAGCATCGAAGCCTGAATTGGCAGCTCGACGCGTGGGGGGAAAGGCGGTAGCGCGCTGGCGCTAGCAAATTTCTCACCCAGGAGTGCGGTGAGACGTCCGGCGATTTCGACTTCGATTCCGCGGATCATCGTGCGATCGAATGCTGGCATTTCAACCAAGTCCAGCATCGCCTCCGCAGAATCGTCAGCCAGCCTGCTAGGGTGCGAGGGAGCCCGCCGGTCCGCCGTAGATTATAGCAACATGTATATTAGCTATTCCTTGACAATCGATGTGGGCTCTGGTTTCCTGATTTTACGGGTATTTAACCAAGTTCGTTGCGTTTTTTACGGACGGTGTTCGCATGTCAACAGTGGTTGTCGCGGACCCGCGGGGGGTATATCTCGCCGGTCTGGAATGGGTGTTGCAGAAGGCTGGACACGATGTTGTCGCCCAGTGTCGCCGCCCTGTGGACGTTCTCGCTCATGTGGAGCGCCATCAGCCTGATATGGTCATCGTAGGCGTGGATCTCGCGGATCAGCAGACATCAGGTCTTTCCTCACGGCTGAAGGCCGGCAACAGCGCTCTCGGCATCATCTTCATCGTGCAGCCAACCGGCAGGCTCGATGTCAGGGAAATACAGACGCTCGACGTCGATGGCCTGTTTCTGGACGGCATCAGCCACCGCTTTCTCATCGAATGCGTGAATGCGGTGGCGGCGGGCAAGAAGTGGATCGACAACAAGATCGTCCAGCAGCTGCTGATGCCCGGCTCGCAGCCGCAGCCAATGTCCCGGCTGACCGGGCGGGAGACCGAAATCGCCGATCTCGTCTCGCGCGGGCTGCGCAACAAGACCATCGCGCAGCGGCTGCATTTATCCGAAGGCACGGTGAAGATGCACCTGCATCACGTCTACGAGAAGTTGCACCTAGGCGGCCGGGCGGAACTGGCCTGGATGACGCACGGCAAAGCCGCCGAGCGTCCTGGAATGGGCCGAACCGGCCTGCTCTGAACACTCTCCACTCGCACCGACATTGTACGCACGGCAACGGCCGCAGAGCCGTCTGACGGCATCTGGCGCGTGCCTGCGCGACCTCCCGCAGCGCCGGTCAACCTGATCGAAGGATATATATCCTTCGATCAGGTGCGGACATTGACCGCAATACTATCGAAGCGGGAATGGACGCGCCCTCTGCGCCGGCGGCACATTGCAGGATCAAAGGCCGCAATTCTGTGCGCCAGCGGATGCACTTGGGTAGGGGCATCCGGCACCTGGGGGGGTGAATCCCCTTTTCTTGATGCGTTTAAACAGGGGAGAACCTCCATGCTCGACATCACAGCCCAAGACATCATCATCGACGAGACCACTGGCCTTCAGGACAGCGATGTTAACCCGACCGTTCCGCCGCACAACAACGCCACCGTGAGTTATCTCCTTGGCCTCGACGGCCCGGGCGGGCTGACCTCGCCGGAGGTCGCCTTCAAGTCCAACTTCGTGGTGGCCTCGGCGAGCGCAGGGGAAACCATCACCTCGGTCGTTCTCACGCAGAACGCCTCCGGAACCCCGTTTTCCACCACCGTCGGCGTGAACAGCGGCATCCGGACGGTCGATGGCAATTATGTCTGGCTGTTCAAAGACGCAACTCATGCAAACGTCGTGATCGGCGTCATTGGTACCTCTAACCCGCTCGTCGCACCCGCTGCGACCGGGCCGCTCGCCTACTCGTTTGCGCTGATAACCACCGACGCCACCCATGCGGACTTGTACACGGTCCAGTATGTGCCGTTGCTTCATCCGGTCGCGACCGACCCGGACGACCGCATCGATCTGACAGATCATGTGTTCGCCTCGGTCTCGGGGACCACCGTGGCCAATTTCTCTGGCCAGAACGCCGCACCCGGCAATCATGACTTCTACGCGATCAATTCGTCCGGCGGCGCCGCCAGTCAGCTTCTGGTGACAGGGTTCCTGGGGGCGAACAATGCCACCGCCAACGTGAGTACCCAAGGCTTCGGCGTCAACAACCAGAGCATCAATCCGACCGAAACGCTGCAGGTCGATTTCGTCTCCGGTGCCAACCTGCCCGCAGGTTCTGCCTCGCAAATCCAGTACGGCAGCCATATCGATAATATCACGCATGCCGGGTTCACGATCAACCAGATCACGCCTTCCAATCCGAATTTGCGGGTGGACATCAAGATCACCGCCCTCGACGTTCAGGGCAACGAGCAAGGCTTGAACTTCTATGACGGCAGCCCGACCACCGCCGCGCCCATCACCAGCCTCACGCTGATCGGCCAGTCGGGGGTTGCATCCCCCATCACCGCCAATGGTACCTATGACGTCGCGGGGAACGTTGATGTCACCATCAGTGGGCTCGGGACCAACATCGTCACAATCACCGGACTCGATAACATCACCACTGTCAACGTCACCACTAGCAGCCAAATGGATCGGTTGCTGGTTACGGGTGTCGATTCAAACGAAGGGTGCGACATCACCGAGTTCCATTTCTCGACAACGACCACCAACGCCTACACCGAACAGGTCGGCTCGTTCATCAACTTCGACGACGACGGGCCGACGCTTTCGATCACGGCCGCGCCGGTGGTTGGCGCAGCCGAGGTGATCGAGGCGAGCGGGGCTGGCGGGCACAGCCAGGCGACGATCACGCC
>NZ_KI911320.1:0-205654 GCF_000513875.1 Mesorhizobium sp. WSM1293
TGCGAGGCGGTGACCATAGCGACCGAAGGCACGTCCAGTGCGAACTGGGCGAAATAGGCCATCGGCGACAACGCCAGTCCGATGTCCCTCACCCGAGCGCCTGCAGCCATCAAACCGGACACCAGCGCCAGCTTGATGCCAAGCGAATAGGAGCGGAAATCGTGCCCGGTGACGATATCGGGACCGGCACCGACACGGCGGATCAGCGTGCCAAGCCCCATTCCGAGCGCCTGGACGCCAATCAGATTGAGCTCCGGCAGTTGCGCGGAGCCGGGATGGCCAAACCACCAGCGCGCATCATATTCTCGAAAGCCGGATGGCTTGATCAGCGCTTCGGTTTCGAACTCGAAACTGTTGGGCCGGGCGTCGCCAACGATGCTGAAGGACAAGACTGGAAAACTCCGAGTGGCGGAAATTACGAGTTGTCGAGGACTGCGGCTTAGCACAGAAGGCTTTAAGCCACGTTTATCCCAGGAGGGAATCCGAGCCTTTCGGGCTATGCTCGACGAAAGCCGATGAAATGCGACAGAAGTGCTGCCATGCCGCTTGCAGGAACGAAGTGTGGCGGCTATAAGCCCGCGGTCTGGTCACGGAGTGTAGCGCAGCCTGGTAGCGCACCTCGTTCGGGACGAGGGGGTCGCAGGTTCAAATCCTGCCACTCCGACCAGAAAAAACAAAGAGTTAGCGCATCCCGACTTCGGCGCTCCACCTGCCCCTCAAGCGAGATTACTCGCGTCTCCCCGCCGGCCGACAGCGATGCCTGTTGCACTGAACAGCAACCAGACGGTCAACCGGCCGCTTTATGCCTTCATGCGTGCGCTCGCGGACAGATTCCGGAAAACATCTCAACTGGTACGCGCGTCCGGCTAGCGGAGGCCAAAAAAGCTCAAGATCGCTATCACGATGACCACAGCTTCAACGAGCCAAATGATATTGTTCATGATCTCTCTCCTGTTGCCTGGGGGAAGCCCGCGCCTCTGGCGGAGAACGCGGGCCGACCAGTCTTTGCCGACTGATCCGCAGCAGACACCAAATCGTGATCCCGGCTGCGAGAAATAAAACCATCAGGCACGTCTAATGTTCCGTCGTTGACGAGATCCGGCGGTGACAGTGAACGTTCGGGCCGATGCCGGACCACCGGAACCAAAGCGATCAGGGGCAGTTAATCCAATGAAGGGCTAATTAAGAAAACGGAGAAATTGCAATGAAAACAATGATCATGTGCGCGTTGGCGCTTTCCATTGGACTGCCCGTCGTGGCTTCGGCAGCCGAAGCCGATGTGGTTGTTAGAACCCATCATCGACATCACGGCAGCGTCAAGATCATCAACGAAGACGGTCAGCGCTTGCACCACCGCCGCCATGGTACTGTGGCGTTCTACGACCATGGGCGCCGGCATCATCACCGCGATACCGTTGTCGTGACAGGTTCCGTCTCCACCCATCGCCACCACCATCGGCACCATCCCGTGGTGATCGAGAACGACGGGTACTGACCACAGATCTCCGGCCCGATTCTTGAAGGAATCGGGCCACGAGAGGCCCTTTGATCATGCTTTTGGCAGCATCGTCGGCAAGACAATTGCCCCTAGCCAGACTTAGGTCTGACCCCTGCCCGACCGAAGTCCAGGTTGGAAACGCATGCGCTTGCCCCAAATTCGGGGTGGCGGGCAAAAATGATCGATGAAACCAAGAGCAGCAGCATGTCGAACCGTGAGACCAAACGATCCGATGCCCTGAGCACGCGAGTAACAGAGATCAAGGCCAGGATGCAGCAAGCCCAGATTACCGAAGACGAGATAAAGATCTTCCAGAAGGTCGCGGCCATCATGGAGGGCGGCGAGGGCCGAATCGAGGTTGACGACCTGATTGCCGCGTCATTCCTCACCGACACGCTGCTGAACAGCCCGAAGCGTTAAGCGACCATGCCGACGATTAGCAGACTTTTTGATTCCCACGCCGATGCGACGCGGGTCGCTAGCGACTTGGTGGCGGCCGGAATTCCTCGCGTACAGATCGCGATCATCGGGCCTTACAATGACGAGACAGGATCTGTTTGGGTTTCCGCTTTGGGGTCGGTACTGGGCGCTGCCGCCGGCGGGTTGGCATGTCTGAGCGCCGTTGCGGCAGTTGGCATCAATCCTGTTGCTGCGAGCGTATTGCCAACAGCGGTGGCTGGCGCGGTCTGTGGCGGCGTTGCCGGCGGTCTGTTTGGAACATTCGCCAAAGCCGCCATAAAGGCGGATGATCAGGACGTGGCCGAGGGCGTCGTCCTGGTGACGGCGCATGTCGATGAAAATGACGCCGAGATCGCTCAGACAGTGCTCGGCGGTCCCCCGTCGACGTTGGTGGCCGAAGCAGCTTAGGAAAGCCGCCTCGACGTCGCCGGAACCGGCACTCTCCGTTTGCCAGCGATTGAACTCCACACCCGGCAAATAGCAATTCAGACTGGGGATGTTCCTGCTGTCGACCGCATGGCCGAGCCCTGTGGCAGGTTCCTTCGCGGCCGCATATTTTGACGAAAAGGCCCGTCGGCTCTAGGGTCGATTGACCTGATGGAATGAGTGAAACGGCGGGCCGAGTGCGACATGAATTTGAATTCAACCACAGCCCCGCACTTGATTCTTGTGATGACGCTGGTTCTCGTCGCTGGCTGTTCATCGCTCGGCAGAACCGTCGATCCAGCGAAATACGATTCAATGACGTGCACCGACCTCAACAGCGCGATGGGAGACGTCGCCCGTGACATCTCGCAAACGGCAATCACGCGCGGCAAGGTCACCAACACCAATGTTCCACGCTGGCTGCTCGGCGGCTCACGCGTGAAGACCGCGGTAGCCAACCGTGAAACAGCCAGGATCGACCGGCTTAAGCAGCAACAGGATGCCATTGCCGCCGTGCGAGCGCGCAAGTGCCAGAGGTCCGCGAATTGAGCGGACAGCCAACGCCTCGGTGCAGAGCCCGGTTCAGGCGCTCAGGCGAAATCGCGTCACGTCGATCGCGGCGGCCATCAGCGTCTGTGTGTAGGCGTGCTGCGGATTGCTGAAGATCGCCTCGGTCGGCCCTTCCTCGACGATCTTGCCCTGTTTCATGACGATGATGTAGTCGGCCATGGCGCGCACGACCGACAGATCGTGGCTGATGAAGAGATAGGACAATTCGTGGTCCGCCTGCAGCTTGCGCAGCAGTTCGACGATCTGTTTCTGCACAGAGCGATCGAGCGCCGAAGTCGGCTCATCCAATACCACCAGCCTGGGCTTCAGGATCATGGCGCGGGCAATGGCGATGCGCTGCCGCTGACCGCCGGAGAATTCGTGCGGGTAGCGGTTGCGGGCGTTGGGGTCGAGGCCGACCTCGCGCAATGCCTCGACCGCGCGTTGATCACGCTGCTTGCCCGAAAGGTCAGGCTCATGCACCAGAAGTCCTTCGGTGATGACCTGGCCGACAGTCATGCGCGGCGACAACGAGCCGAACGGGTCCTGGAAGACGAGCTGCATCTGGCGCCGCAGCGGCCGCATCGCCTGCCTGTCGGCTTGGGAAATGTCGCGATCGCCGAAACGGATGAGCCCGTCACTCGGCAACAGCCGCAGCAAGGCGCGGCCAAGCGTCGACTTGCCCGAGCCGGATTCACCAACGATGCCGATGGTCTGGTTGCGCTGCAGCCGGATCGAGATGTGATCGACTGCACGCAGCATCAGCGGTTCGCCAGCAAGAAACCCGCCGCCGATCCTGAACGTCACTTCGACATTCCTGCCTTCGAGCAGCACTGGGGCGTTGGCGGGCGGCGGCGCCTTGCTGCCAGTCGGCTCGGCCGCCAGCAGCATTTTCGTGTAGGCATGCTGTGGGTTGACGAAGATGGCCTCCGCCTCCCCCTCCTCGACAACCTCGCCCTGGCGCATGACATAGACCCGATCGGCAAAGCGGCGGACGATGCCAAGATCGTGGGTGATGAAGACGATCGCCATGCCGAGCTTGCGCTGCAATTCGGCCAGAAGCATCAGGATCTGCGCCTGTATGGTCACGTCGAGCGCCGTCGTCGGCTCGTCGGCGATCAATATGTCAGGGTCGTTGGCGAGCGCCATCGCGATCATCACACGCTGGCGCTGGCCACCCGACATTTCGTGCGGATAGGATTTCATCCGCCGCTCGGGATCGGGAATATGCACCAGCCGCAGCAGTTTGAGCGCTTCTTCACGCGCCTCCGCGACATTCAGGCCCCGATGACGGCGGATCGGTTCGATCAACTGGTTGCCGATCGAATAGAGCGGATCGAGCGAAGTCATCGGCTCCTGGAAGATCATGCTGATCTTGCGGCCACGGACCTTGTTGAGCTCGGATTTGCTGAGTGTTAGAAGATTGCGGCCACGATAGTCGACGCTGCCTGTCGCTTCGCCATTCGACGCCAGCAGGCTCATCGCCGCCATCATCGTCTGGCTTTTGCCGGAGCCGGATTCGCCGACCACGGCAACGGTCTCGCCCGATTTGACATGGATGTTTATGCCCTTGACCGCCTCGACGGCGCCGTCGAGCGTGCGGAAGCGGACACGCAAATCCTTGACGCTGAGGATCGTTTCGGAAGCAGCCATCTCAGCGGTCCCCCTCTTTATCGATCCGCATCTTAGCGATCCCCATCTTAGCGATCCCTCGGGTCGAGTGCGTCGCGCAGGCCGTCGCCGACGAAGTTCAGCGCAAACAGCGTCGAGACGAGAAAGAAGGCGGGGAACAGGAGCAGCCAGTTGGCGGTGCCGATGTTCTTGGCGCCGACCGAGATCAGAACGCCCCAGCTGGTCATCGGCTCCTGCACGCCGAGGCCGAGAAACGATAGGAAGCTTTCCAGTATGATCACCTGCGGCACCAGCAGCGTCATGTAGATGACCACCGGGCCGAGCAGATTGGGGATGACGTGGCGCAGCAGGATGCCGCGCTGGCCGACGCCCATGGCTTCCGCCGCCTGGACATATTCCTGGCGGCGGATCGACAGTGCCTGGCCACGCACGATGCGCGCCATGTCGAGCCACAGCACGGCGCCGACGGCCAGGAACATCAGCACGAAGTTGCGGCCGAAGAACACCACCAGCATGATGACGAAGAAGATGAAGGGCAAGGAATAGAGCACGTCGACGATGCGCATCATCACCTCGTCGACCTTGCCTCCGGCAAAACCGGCAGCGGCCCCGTAGACCACGCCGATGACCACCGCCACGACGCCCGCGAGCAGGCCGATGGCCAGCGATATACGCCCGGCCATCAGCGTGCGCGACAACAGGTCCCGTCCGGTGTTGTCGGTGCCGAACAGGAAATATTGCTGCTTGATCGAGGCGCTCATCGTCACTTCGAGACCGTCCGGCGACTTGCTCTCGATCTTGGTGTCGTCAAAGGCATCTGATCGGTCAAGATAGCGGATGTTGCGATCGTCGATCGGCCTGGTCGACTTGACGGTGACGAAGACCTGGTTGCCTTCCTGCCGCCATTCCTTGATGTCGACCCGCATGCGCTTGATCGCTTCGGTGAGCGCCGTCTCGATCATGTCGGCCTTCGGATAGGCTGACAGGCTTGGCGGCATGCGCACATAGTCGGCATAGATGGTGGTGTATTGATGCGGCACGAACCACGGCCCGAACACGCTGACGACACCGATCAGGGCAAGGTAATACAGGCTGAACATGGCGGCGCGATTGGCCTTGAGCCGCGCCCAGGCATCCCCCCAGAGCGAACGGCCGATGACGGTGGGGGCGACTGTGGCCGCGATGTCAGTCATAGCGCACCCTCGGATCGACGACCGCGTACATGACGTCGACGATCAGGTTGAAGACAATGGTAAAGATGGCGATCACCACCACCGTTCCCATCACCAGCGTGTAGTCACGATTGAGCGCGGCATCGACGAAATAGCGGCCGACGCCTGGGATGGAGAAGATCGTCTCGACGATGACCGAGCCGGTCAGCAGTGCCGCCGCCGCCGGACCGGTGAAGGAGACGATCGGCAGGATGGCGCCGCGCAACGCGTGCTTGACCACCACCGACCAGTCGGACAGGCCCAGCGCGCGCGCCGTGCGGATGTGGTGGGACCGCAAGGATTCGATCATCGAGCCACGCATCAGCCGGGCGACGATGGCGATCTGCGGCAGGGCGAGCGTCAGCACCGGACCGACCTTGTTGATGAAAGCGCCATCGCCCCACCCACCGATCGGCAGCAGCCTCCAGGTCAGCCCGAACAGGAGTTGGATCACCGGCGCGATGACGAAGGTTGGGATGGTGCTGCCGGCCGTCGCCAGCGCGATCACCGTATAGTCGCCAAGCTTGTTCTGATTGAGCGCCGCAATGGTGCCGAGCACGGAACCGAGCAGCAGCGCCAGGACGAGCGCCGAGGCGCCGAGCTGAACCGAAATCGGCAGCCCCTTGGCGAACAGTTCGGTGACGGTGAAATCCGGCATGTTGTAGCTCGGGCCGAAATTGCCGCGCAACAAATTGCCGAGATAGTGGACGAATTGTAGCCAGAGCGGGTCGTTGAGGCCGAACTGGGCTTCGAGATTGGCCCTGATCTCGGGACTGAGCCCCCGCTCCTGGTTGAATGGACCGCCCGGCGCGACGCGCATCAGGAAAAACGCCATTGTCACGATGACGAACAGCGTTGGAATGGCGGTCAGAAGCCGCCGTAATACGTATCGCAGCATCGGTGCCCCGCTTGATCCAGAGCCGCGCGCGTCCAGTTAGACGGCCGCGCTCCAGCTTTCAAATCTTCGCACCGACATTTGCCGAAATGGAATTCCGGTACCCGGGCCGATGCGATGGCAAACCATCGCCACCGCGCCTGGAGGGCGCGGTGGCTTGGCCAGGGTTAGTCCTTGCTGACGAAGCGCGACGGATGCACGTCCATCACGTTGTCGACGAAGCCATGCAGCTTCGAGGAGACGATATCGTGGTAGCTGTAATAGAGGAGCGGTATCTGGCCGACATCGTCGACCAGGATGCGTTCGGCGTCGGCCAGTTCCTTCATGCGCTGTTCGGGGTTGCCGCCGGCGGCGGCCGCCTTGTCCATGGCCGCCTCATAGGCCGGGCTGTTGTAGTCCGAATAATTGTTGCCGCTGGCCTTGCGCGAGATGCCGAGGAAGGTTTCCGGATCCTTGTAGTCGGCGATCCAGGCGGCACGTGCCAGATCATAGTTACCCTTCTGCTCGAGGAAGGAGTAGTGGGTCTTGGTGTCGGTGTTGAGCAGCGTGACATCGACGCCAAGCGGCTTCAGCTGTTCCTGGATCGCCACCGCAGTGTTCTTGTGGTTTTCCGACGTGTTATAGCGGATTTCCATCTTCAGCGGCTTTTCGGGCGTATAGCCGAGTTTCTCGAGGATCTTCTTGGCCGCATCCTCGCGGTCGATCTGCGGCATGTCCGCATATTTGGCCATTGCCGGCGTGTAGCCTTCGATGCCGGGAGGCACCATCGAATAGCCGGGCAGCATCGAGTTCTGCCAGACTTTTTCGGCGAGGAAGTCGCGGTCGATCGCCATCGAGATGGCATTGCGCAGCTCTACATTATCCCACGGCGCCTTGTCGGTCTTGATCGCATAATAATAGGTGCCGAGATACGGTCCGACGTGGATCTGGTCGCCAAACTTGGTCTTGAGATCGGCGAGCTGTTCAGTCGGAAGGTCGTCGTAGCTGTCCAGTTCGCCTGCCTCGAAGCGCTTCATCGCCGAAGAGCGGTCCTCGGTCGGGATGTAGTTGACGACGTCGAACTTGACGGTCGCCGCATCCCAGAATTTCGGGTTCTTGACCAGCTTCATATGATCGTTGGGAACCCATTCGGCCAGCGTATAGGCGCCGTTCGAAACGAGATTGCCGGGCTTGATCCAATCGGCGCCGAGCTTTTCGATGGAGGCCTTGCTCACCGGATAGGTCGCCTGGTGGGTCAGCATCTCCAGGAAGTAGGGCGTCGGCGCCTTCAGCGTGACCTCCAGCGTATTTGCGTCAATCGCCTTGACGCCCATGTCCTCAGGCTTGCCCTTCTTGGTGTTGACGTCCTCCGCACCCTTTACCGGATACAGCATCGAGGCATATTCGGCGCCGGTCGCCGGATCCTCCAGCCGGTGGAAGGCATAGACGAAATCGTCCGCCGTAACCGGGCTGCCATCCGACCACATGCCGTCCTTGCGCAGCTTGAACGTATAGACGGTTCCGTCGTCCGAAACCGTCCAGCTCTCGGCGGCACCAGGAATGAGATTGGCCTTCTGGTCCTGCATGACCAAGCCCTGGAACAGGTCGCGCAGGACATTGGCTTCGTAAACCGTCGAGGTCTTGTGCGGATCGACCGACTCCGATTCAGCGGCGGTGCCCCTGTTATAGACGGTCTCGGCAAAGGCCTGCGTGTAGAACGTCCCGGCGGCCAGCGTCATCGTCGTGGCGAACACAGTCGCCTTCAGCATGTTTTTCAGCATGAAGTTCTCCCTGTCGGCGCCGCCGTTGGCGCGCCTATTAAGTGTTGACGCCCTGGAGCCGATATCTGACCCCTTTGAGCGCGCCGCTGGTTCCCGTCCTGCGGCTCGTGCCCAGACACTAACGCGGAGAATTTTTATTTCAACAGACTCTCTGGGTCACCCAAAGTAAGGCGGACGAAAGCTATGGTGTGGCCGCTGAAACACCAGCCGAAACCAAAAGCTTGACTTGGTTTCTTCACCTCGACGCTATTTTTCACCGCGAATCGGGAGCCATGCCAGTTTGCCGGAATGTCTTAATGCGTTCTTAAGCAACCTGAGGTTACATTACGAGTACCTTCTATACAGTTCGAGCTTCAGACGCGCGGCGGCTATGAGTAACGGAGCAAGTAAATTGCCCAAAATCCGTCAACTAATGCGGAAATTTCAAGAAGAGCGCGGTACCTCTGCGGTTGAGTTTGCCTTACTTTCACCGATTTTCATTCTTCTTCTACTCGGAATGGTTGCATACGGTATATACTTCGGCGCCGCCAACTCGATCCAGCAGATCGCAGCGGATGCCGCCCGCACGGCAATTGCCGGGTTGAACCAAACCGAACGTCAAACGCTCGTAGCCAGCTTCGTCACCAACAATGCCGGCGGATATCCCTTCGTGGATGTCAGCAAGTTGACCTACCAGGCCAACGACAGCTCGGCCGATGGAAGCCAGTTCGTGGTGTCCATACAATACGACGCCCGCAACCTGCCGATCTGGAACCTTTTCCCGGGCATAGCCATGCCCGGGACCACGATCAGGCGCCAGTCAACGATCAGGGTCGGGGGCATTTGAATGCTGCTGCATGCGTGCAATGGGATCGGTCGGCTTGCCCGGTTGATGCTGAGTGACAGGAAAGCAAACTTCACCGTCATGGCGGCATTGAGCGCGCCGGTGGCGCTGGCGCTGGCCGCAGTGGCCATCGACGAAGCCTCGATCTACACCGAGCGCCGCGAAGCGCAGGCAATGGTGGATCTGGCGGCGATCACCGCCGCCTCGAACATGACCAATGTCAATACAGCGGTCGTTACCACGCTGACCGACAACGGCATGCCAGGGGTTGTCGTTCAAAGCTCGGGACAGACGATCGAGCCGGCGGTCGGCAAAACCGTCGTGACGGTCACGCCCGGGCGATATGTGGCATCCGGGGCCAATGTGGGCCAGCGTTTCCAGGCCAGCATAACCCCCTACAATGCCGTCCGTGTCACCCTGAAGAAGATCCCCGCCCGCTATTTCGCGAGTTCGCTGATCCCCACTCCCGTCATCGGCACCCAAGCCACCGCCAGCATGACGCCACAGGCGACGTTCTCGGTCGGATCGAGGCTCGCCAGCCTCGATGGCGGTATCCTCAACGCGCTTCTCGGCGGACTGCTCGGCAGCAACATCTCGCTCAGTGTCATGGACTACAACGCGCTGATCTCCGCGGATGTGAGCGTGCTCTCCTTCGTGGACGGCCTTGCCACACAGCTGAACCTAACTGGCGTCTCGTATTCGGATGTGTTGGCATCGAAGGCGACCGTCGGCCAGATCGCCACGGCCATGGCCAATGTGCCTGGGCTTGGCAACACGGCCAAGGTCGCCCTGCAGACGATCGCGTCCAAGTCGACCAGCACGGTCCAGATCCCGCTCAGTCATCTGGTCGATCTCGGCTCCGTCGGCAAGTTGGGCCTCGGCCAAAGGCCCGCCGGCCTCGGCGTCGACGCCAGCGCCTTGGGAATGCTGACGGCCGCCGCCGGACTGGCAAACGGTTCAAAACAGGTCGACGTCGCCCTCGGAGCCACCATTCCCGGGGTGCTGTCGACCACGCTCGCCATCGCCATCGGCGAACCACCGCAATCCTCGCCATGGCTGGCGGTTGGAGAAGCCGGCACCGTGGTTCGCACCGCGCAAACGCGCATCAAGCTGCTTGTCACGGTCGGCGTCGGCAACCCAAACCTGGGCGGCGGTATCAGCCTGCTGTCGGTCAAGCTGCCGCTGAATGTCGAAGTAGCCTACGCCGAGGCCAAGCTGACCGACATCAACTGCCCGACCGGCCCCGACAGCCTGAAGGTTACCATTGCCGCGAAGCCCGGCATCGCGGCGGTGAACCTTGCCGCCAGCGATGCCGATAACAGCCCCACCGCCTTCGCGGATTTCAGCAACCCGCAGTCGTTCTCCGACGCCAACATCGCGGATGTCAGCCTCAATCTGCTGCTGTTAAAAATCCCGCTAATATTGGTGAAGGGTTCGGCGGGTGCCGACATCACCAACGTCAGCCCGACCAACCTGGTCTTCAACAAAACCGAGATCGCCGCCAAAACCATCAAGACGACGCCGACACGGGACATTACCCAGACGCTGACAACGTCACTGGTCGACAAGTTGTCGCTTTCCGTCAATGCGCTTGGTATCCTCGGGCTTGACGTAACGGCGTTGCTCGGCACCGTGAAGCCAGCTGTGACGACGCTTCTGAAAACCGTGACCGCACCAGTCGACACATTGCTTTACAATCTACTCGATACGCTCGGCGTGCATCTCGGCGTGGCCGATGTCCGGGTCACCGGCGCGACATGCGGACGTGCCGTGCTGGTGCAGTAACGTCGGGATATCAGTCGAGCCTGCCCAAAAAGGCTCCGAGCGCTGGCAGCAAAAGCTCAGTCTCGACGAGCGCGGCATTGCCATCCAGCTGCGCAACCGCTCCGATGTCCCCCGGCAACGGCCAATTGGCCGGTCCTCCGGCGAAATTGAAGACACAGAGCAGTCTTTCACCGCCACCGTCGCGGATGAAAGCGAGCAGGTCACCCTCGGCGTCGAGAAAGCGGATCGAGCCGGATATCAGCGCCTCATGCTCCCCGCGCAAGGCCAGCGCAGCCCGGTAGGACGCGAGCACAGAGACCGTGTCGGCATTCTGGACGTCGACGGCGCGAGCGCGATGGCTGGCCGGTATCGGCAGCCAGGGCCTGGCCGTGGAGAAGCCTGCATTGTCGGCGCCGGCCTCCCACACCATCGGCGTGCGGCACCCATCCCTGCCCTTGACGCCTGGCCAGAAGCGGATGCCGACGGGATCGCGCAGATCTTCATAGGCCAGCTCCGCCTCCTCCAGCCCGAGTTCCTCGCCCTCATAGAGGCAGATCGAGCCGCGCAGGCAGGCGAGCAGCATGATCGAGAATCTTGCGACCGCGTCGGGCTCGCTGTCCGGCCTTGTCCAGCGGCTGACATGGCGCGCCACGTCATGGTTGGAGAAGGCCCAGCAGACCCAGCCGTCGGAGACGGCCGCCTCGAAGGCTTCGACGCAGCCACGCACATGCGCGGCCGAGAACTGCGGACCGAGCAGGTCGAAGGTGTAACACATATGCAGCTTGTCGCCGCCTGAGGTATAGGCGGCGAGCGTCTGCAGCGAGCGGCCTTCATCGCCGATCTCGCCGACGGCAGCACGGTCGTCATATTCGTCGAGCAGCGCCCTGAAGCGGCGCAGGAACGCCAGGTTTTCCGGCTGCGTCTTGTCGAACAGGTGCTCCTGGTAAAGGTAGGTGTTGGTCTCGCTGTTGGTGCCGGCGACGCTTGATGCCAAGGGTGGATTGCTGCGCAGCCAGCGGTCGTGGACATAGTAATTGACCGTATCGAGCCGAAAACCGTCGACGCCGCGCTCCAGCCAGAAGCGCACAGTTTCCAGAAGCGCGTCCTGAACCTCCGGATTGTGGAAATTCAGATCGGGCTGCGAGGGGAGGAAATTGTGCATGTAATACTGCCGGCGGGTAGAATCCCATTCCCAGGCCGGGCCACCGAAGACGGAGAGCCAGTTGTTTGGCGCGCTGCCATCTGGCTTGGTATCGGCCCAGACATACCAGTCGGCCTTGGGGTTATCGCGGCTGGCGCGGCTTTCGACAAACCAGTCGTGCTTGTCGGATGAATGCGACAGCACCTGGTCGATGATGATCTTCAGGCCGAGACGATGCGCCTCGGCGACCAGCGCATCGAAATCCTCGAGCGTGCCGAACATCGGATCGACATCGCAGTAGTCCGACACGTCGTAGCCCATATCGGCCATCGGCGACTTGAAGAAAGGCGACAGCCAGATGGCGTCGACACCGAGCGAGGCGACATGGGCGAGCCTCGATGTGATACCGGCGAGATCGCCGCTGCCATCGCCGGTCGTGTCCTGGAAGGAGCGCGGATAGATCTGGTAGATGACGCAACCGCGCCACCATCCCTTCTTGTCACTCGCCGCCATTGCGCTTCTCCCTTGTGCCGGCCTGCGCTCGTTCGATCATGAAGATCATCGTCCGCCCGGATATTGGCCGCGAGATATCCGCCGCATCCGGCGCTTCGATATCTGGGGCCCAGAAGAATCCGTCTCGTTCAGGCAAGGTGAACATGCAGGCCCGGCGATCGCCGTTGATAAGCACCGCAAGACGGCGGCCGTCATCGCTGGCGCCACTCAGGACCATGACAAGACGGTGCCGCTGCGGATCCTGCCAGCTCTGTTCATCGAGCGGCGCGCCCGTCTCAGCAAGCCATGCGACGTCCGGTATCTCCGAACCTGCCGGCGGCTGGCCAGTGAGGAAGCTTGTGTCGGAAAGCGCCGGCATCGATCGGCGCAGCCTCGAGAGTGCCGCTGTGTAGCGCTCCAGCGCCTGGTCGCGGCCGGCCCAGTCGAGCCAGGTGATCTCGTTGTCTTGGGCATAGGCGTTGTTGTTGCCTTGCTGGGTGCGGCCGAATTCGTCGCCCGCGGTCAGCATGATGATGCCGCGCGAGGCAAACAACGTGGCGAGCAGCGCGCGCTGATCGTTCTGGCGAGCCGCTGCCACGGCCGGGTTGTCCGCATCACCTTCCACGCCGTTGTTCCAGGACAGGTTTTCATTGTGGCCGTCGCGGTTCTGCTCGCCATTGGCTTCGTTGTGCTTGCGCTCGTAGCGCACGATGTCGGCGAGCGTCATGCCGTCATGGGCGGCGATGAAATTGACACTGCGGCTGGCGCCTTGCCCGTTCGCGGCAAACACATCTGACGAACCGGCGAGCCGGGTCGCCAGGGCGCCGACCATGCCGGCGTCGCCGCGCCAGAACCGTCTGACATCGTCGCGATACTTGTCGTTCCATTCGAGGAAGGGCGCTGGAAAATTGCCGAGCTGATAGCCGTCGGGGCCGATGTCCCACGGCTCGGCGATCAACACGCGATCGGCCAGCAGTGCGTCATCGCGCATCGCTCTCAGCAGCGGCGCCTCGGCATCGAATGTGCCCTCGACCCGCCCCAGAATGGGAGCGAGGTCGAAGCGGAAGCCATCGACACCGGCATCCCTGACGAAATGGCGAAGCGTGTCGAGGACCATCTCCTGGACCACAGGATGGTCGCAAGCGACTGTGTTGCCGGTACCGGTGTCGTTGGCCAGCCTGCCATCAGGTGTGTGCCGGTAGTAGGCCTGGTTGTCGAAGCCGCGCAGCGACAGCGTGGGACCAAGCCTGTCGCTCTCGCCGGTGTGGTTGAAGACGAGGTCGAGGATGACGCCGATACCAGCCTGGCGCAGCACAGCGACCGTGTTTCGCAGTTCCATGATGCCGCCCGGCGCAAGGCGCGGATCGAGGGCCATGAACGTCACGGGATTGTAGCCCCAGGCGTTGCGCAGCCCGAGCGGCGGCAGATGCCGTTCGTCGATCGACGCGGTCACCGGCATCAGTTCGACCGCGCCAACGCCGAGTTTTTTCAGGTGCTCGACGATCGCCGGTTGAGCAAGTGCGGCGACTGTTCCGCGCAATTTTTCGGGAACGTCCGAATGCAGCATGGTGAAGGCGCGCACCGGAATTTCGTAGACCAGGCCGCCGGCGCGGAAGAGCGGCGGCGCAGCCTGCACAGGCTTCGGTAGCGCAGCCGCGATCGCCTTCGGCATCAGCGACGCGGTATCGCCCCCCTCGCCCCGGCGATTGGCCAGCCGCCAGTCATAGGCATAAGGCCTGTCAATCTCGACGGCGTAGGGATCGGTCAGCAATTTGTCGGGGTCGAACCACAGTCCATGCTCCGGCGCATAGTCCCCGTCGGCGCGGAAACCGTAGCGGGTTCCGGAGCCAAGACCTGCAACGAACAGCGCGTGGACGCCCTCGCCTTCCCGCTGCAGTTCGAGCCGTTCGATTTCCCGCATGCCCTGCTCGTCGAAGATCGAGACCCAAAGCCGACGGGCGGCCTGCGACCAGGCGGCAAAGCGGATGCCTTCGCGGGTGACTGTGGCGCCGAGCTGGGTCATGCCCGCGCCTCACCTTCTCCCCTCGCGGGAGAAGGTGGATCGGCGCGCAGCGCCGAGACGGATGAGGGGTGTTGGAAGGAACGCGGCGTTAGTGATCTGGACATCGGTTTGCGCCAAGCTGGAGCACCCCTCATCCGACCGAGCTTCGCTCGGCCACCTTCTCCCACAAGGGGAGAAGGTGAAACGCGCGCAGCCACTCTCAAGTGATCACGCTCGGCTTGGGGCGGCCGGTATGGCTGTGAATCCCGGCAATATCGTCAGCCGCGGCAATCAGATCGGCAAGGGCGGCCTGGGTGTCGAGATCGTGCCGAGACTTGTCCGGCTCGTAGCGCTCGATGTAGACGCGCAACGTCGCGCCCGACGTGCCGGTGCCGGACAGCCGAAAGACGACCCGCGAACCACCTTCGAACAGAACCCTGATGCCCTGATGCTCGCTGATCGAACCGTCGACCGGATCGTGATAGGCAAAATCGTCGGCACTGGCGATTTTCAGGCCGCGCACGCTGGTGCCAGGCAGCGAGCCGAGCTTGGCACGCAGTTCGTCGACCAGCGCGTTGGCGCGGTCGCTCTCGACCTCTTCATAATCGTGCCGCGAATAGTAGTTGCGACCGTAGGTCGCCCAGTGCTCGGTGACGATCTGCTTGCAGCTTTCGCCACGCGCGGCAAGGATGTTGAGCCACAAAAGCACCGCCCACAGGCCGTCCTTTTCGCGGACATGGTTGGAGCCGGTGCCGGCACTCTCTTCACCGCAGATCGTCGCCATGTCGGCATCGAGCAGATTGCCGAAGAATTTCCAGCCGGTCGGAGTCTCATAGATGCCGACGCCGAGTTTTTCAGCAACGCGATCGGCCGCGCCACTGGTCGGCATCGAGCGTGCAATGCCTTTCAAACCGGCCTTGTAGCCGGGCGCCAGACGCGCATTGGCGGCGAGCATGGCGACCGAATCCGACGGGGTGACGAAAATGCCCTTGCCGATGATCAGATTGCGGTCGCCATCCCCATCCGAGGCGGCACCGAAATCCGGCGCGTCCGGTCCCATCATCTCGTCATAGAGGTGTTTGGCGTGGACAAGGTTCGGGTCCGGATGGTGGCCGCCGAAATCCGGCAGCGGCTTGAAATTGCGGCAGGTGCCATTGGGCGCGCCGAGCCGGTTTTCCAGGATCTCCTTGGCGTAGGGACCGGTCACCGCGTGCATGGCGTCGAAGCGCATGCGAAAGCCGGACTTGAAGAGTTTGCGCAAGGCGTCGAAATCGAACAGGCTTTCCATCAGCGCAGCATAGTCCACGACCGGATCGATGATCTCGACCGTCATGCCGGCGGCCTTGACCGTGCCTGTTGTGTCGATGTCGATCGGATCGATATCGACAATCTTGAAGCTCGAAATCGCCTTGGTCTTTTCGAAGATCGCGTCGGTAAGCTTTTCCGGCGCCGGGCCGCCATTGCCGGCATTGTACTTGATGCCGAAATCCTCATGCGGGCCGCCCGGATTGTGGCTGGCCGACAGGATGATGCCGCCAAAGGTCTTGTATTTGCGGATGACATGCGAAGCGGCTGGCGTCGACAGGATGCCGCCCTGCCCGACCATCACCTTGCCGAAACCGTTGGCGGCTGCGATGGCGATGGCCTTCTGGATGACCTCGCGGTTGTAGAAGCGGCCGTCGCCACCGATCACCAGGGTCTTGCCCTTGAAACCGTCGAGCGCGTCGAAGATCGACTGGATGAAATTCTCGGCATAGTGCTCCTGCTGAAAGACAGGCACCTTCTTGCGCAGGCCCGACGTGCCGGGCTTCTGGTCGGAATAAGGCTTGGTGGGAACGGTCCGTATCATGCTTCAGGCAACCCTTTTCGAAAGCAGCGAACGATAGAGTTCGACATATTTTTCGGCGCTCTTGTCCCACGACACATCGGCTTTCATGCCCTGGCGCTGCAGCGATTCCCAGACCGTCGGACTGGCATGGGCGTCGACGAGGCGGCGGATAGCGTGCAGGAGGGCGCCGCCATCGTTGGGCGCGAACTGGAAGCCGGTGGCGACGCCGGCAGAGACGGCAGCCTCATTGGCGTCGATGACCGTGTCGGCGAGGCCGCCGGTGCGCGCGACCACCGGCACGCAGCCATAGCGCAGGCCGTAAAGCTGCGTCAGCCCGCACGGTTCGAAGCGCGAGGGAATGACGATGGCGTCGCAGCCGCCCTGCATGATGTGCGACAGCCCCTCGTCGTAGCCGACGACGACGCCGATGCGGCCGCGATGCCTGGCGGCGGCGGCAAGCAGCGCGCCTTCGAGACCGGCATCGCCCGATCCCAGGATGGCGAGCCGCGCACCCGTCGCGACAATGCCGTCGACCACCAGCGCCAATATGTCCATGCCCTTTTGCCAGGTCAGGCGGCTGACCACGCAGACGATCGGGCTGTCATCGCGCTCAAGGCTGAAGCGGTCCTCCACGGCAGCCCTGTTGGGTGCGCGCGCCTTCAGCGTGCTGCCCGTGTAGTTGGACACCAGATGCTTGTCGGTTTCCGGATCCCAGATGCCGGTGTCGATGCCGTTGACGATGCCATGGAGATCGCTGGAGCGCATGTTGATGAGGCCGTCGAGGCCCATGCCGAATTCGGGCGAGCGGATTTCCTGCGCGTAGGTCGGACTGACCGTGGTGATCGCCCAGGCGGCCTGCAGGCCCGCCTTGAGGAAGCCGACACCACCATAATATTCGACGCCGTCGAGCGCCATCGCCGCCGCCGGCAAGCCAAGCTCGCCGAAAATGCCGGCGCCGAACTGGCCCTGGAAGGCGAGGTTGTGGACGGTCATCATCGAAGGCACGCCGACCGCCTTGCCATAGCGCATATAGGCCAGCGTCATCGCCGACTGCCAGTCATGGGCGTGCACGATGTCGGGCTGGTAGCCCGAGATGGCGCCGCCGGCGATGTCGCCGCCGACCTGGCTCAACGCCGCGAAACGCCGCCAATTGTCTGGCCAGTCGACGCCAGTCGCATTGCCATAGGGGCCGCCGGGACGGTCGAACAGATGCGGCGCATCGAGCACGAACAGTTCGAGCCCGGCGAGTTGGACGGAATGGACAGAGGCCTTGCCGCCCTGCAGCAAGGGGTATTGCAGAACCGCCCGCTTTTTCTTGAAGGCAGCCATGACGGTCGGAAAGCCGGGCATGAGCGTGCGCACGGTCACGCCCTTGGCCGCCAAGGCAATGGGCAGCGCGCCGGTCACGTCGGCAAGCCCACCGGTCTTGATGAGCGGGAAAATTTCCGGCGTGACCGACAGAACCTGCATGCGTCAGAGCCCCAGCTTGTCGATCATGTCCTGGGTGACCAGGCAGATGCCCTTTTCGGAAACGCGGAAGCGCTTGGCGTCGAGAATAGGATCTTCGCCGACCACCAGCCCTTCCGGTATCCTAACACCGTGGTCGATGACCACGCGCTTCAACTTTGCGTTCCGGCCGACATGAACGTCGGGCAGCATGACGACTTCTTCGAGCGTCGAATAGGAATTGATGCGCGCGCCGGTGAAGATCAGGCTTTTTTTCAGCGAAGCCCCCGAGACGATGCAATCGCCCGAAACCAGCGAAGACACAGCCGAACCGCGGCGGCCATCCTCGTCATGCACGAACTTTGCCGGCGGCTTCAATTCGGCATAGGTCCAGATCGGCCAGTCGCGGTCGTAGAGGTCGAGCTCCGGCGTGATATCGGTCAGGTCGATATTGGCTTCCCAATAGGCGTCGACCGTTCCGACATCGCGCCAGTAGGCCTCGTTCTCGGCGGTCGAGCGGACGCAGGACTTGGCGAAGCGGTGCGCGATCGCCTTACCGTTCTGGACGATATAGGGGATGATGTCCTTGCCGAAGTCGCGGCTCGAGCCCGGCTCGGCCGCATCGCGGCGCAACTGCTCCATCAGAAACTTGGTCTTGAAGACGTAAATGCCCATCGAGGCCAAGGCAAACTCCGGCTTATCGGGAATGCCGGGCGGATCGGCGGGCTTTTCGACGAAGGCGATGATGTTGTCCTTGCCATCGACATGCATGACGCCGAAGCCGGTGGCTTCCATGCGCGGCACTTCGAGGCAGCCAACGGTGACGTCGGCATTGGCGTCGACGTGCTGGCGAAGCATCATCTCGTAGTCCATCTTGTAGATGTGGTCGCCAGCCAGGATGACCATGTATTCGGGTCCGTAGGCCTCGATGATGTCGATGTTCTGATAGACGGCGTCAGCCGTGCCCTCATACCATTGCGTTTCCGAGACGCGCTGGCTGGCCGGCAGGATGTCGAAGCTTTCGTTTCGCTCGGGGCGCAGGAAGTTCCAGCCGCGCTGCAAATGACGGATCAGCGAATGTGCCTTGTACTGGGTGGCAACGCCGAGGCGTCGAATGCCGGAGTTAAGCGCGTTGGAGAGCGCGAAGTCGATGATGCGCGTCTTGCCGCCGAAATACACGGCCGGCTTGGCGCGCCGGTCGGTCAGTTCCTTGAGGCGGCTGCCACGGCCGCCGGCCAATACATAGGCCATGGCATCGCGCGCCAGCGGCTGGGTCCGTTTCAAGTCTGCCATTTCTACCCTCCCAAGTTACTCGATCTCGACATGTTACTCAGTGTCGATGGGTTCAGTCGGCGACGAGCTCGAGCATGATCGTGGACAGCGGCGGCAAGAGCATCGTCGCGGCGATGCTTCCTTCCTCCGCCCGCGCCTCGACCATGCCGCCATTGCCCTTGCCGGAACCGCCATATTCAGAAGCGTCGGTGTTGATGATCTCGCGCCATTTGCCTGATGTCGGCAACGGCACGCGATAATTATCGCGCGGCACCGGCGTGAAATTGGAAATGACGGCCACCGGGCTGCCGCCCGGCGCGCTGCGCAGCCAGGCAAAAACCGAATTCTGGCTGTCGTCGACGATCAGCCAAGAAAACCCTTCCGGCTCACAATCACGGCCGTGCAGTGCCGGGCGCGAACGGTAGAGATAGTTGAGATCGCGCACCGTCTGCCAGACGCCGCGATGCGGCCTGAACTCCAGCAGATTCCAGTCCAGCGCGCGCGCCTCGCTCCATTCGCGGCGCTGCGCGAACTCCTGCCCCATGAAAAGCAGCTTCTTGCCGGGATAGCCCCACATGAAAGCGTAGTAGGCGCGTAGCGTCGCAAACTTCTGCCAGTCGTCGCCGGCCATCTTGCCAAGCAACGTGCCTTTGCCGTGCACAACCTCGTCATGCGAGAGCGGCAGCACGAAATTCTCCGAGAAGGCGTAGGTCAGGCCGAAGGTGAGGTCGTTGTGGTGGTGTTTTCGGAAGATCGGCTCCTTGGAGAAATACTCCAGCGTGTCGTGCATGAAGCCCATATTCCACTTGAAGCCGAAGCCGAGGCCGCCTTCATGCACCGGTGCCGAGACCTTCGGCCATGAGGTCGATTCCTCGGCTATGGTCATGACGCCCGGATGATAGCCGTAGACCTCCTTGTTCATCTTCTGCAGGAAGCTGACCGCCTCGAGATTCTCGCGGCCGCCCTTCTCGTTGGGGATCCATTCGCCGGCCTTGCGTGAATAGTCGAGGTAGAGCATCGAGGCGACCGCGTCGACGCGCAAACCGTCGACATGGTATTTCTCGGCCCAGAACAGCGCATTGTTGACCAGGAACGACACCACCTCGCGGCGGCCGAAATTGTAGATCGCGGTGTTCCAGTCGGGATGAAAACCCTTGCGCGGATCGGCATGTTCATAGAGCGCGGTGCCATCGAAATTGGCCAGGCCATGCGCGTCGACCGGGAAATGTGCCGGCACCCAGTCGAGGATGACGCCGACGCCGGCGCGGTGGGCGCCATCGACGAAACGGGCAAAGCCGTCCGGGTCCCCAAAGCGGGCCGACGGCGCGTAAAGGCCGGTCGTCTGATAGCCCCAGGACGGGTCGTAGGGATGTTCAGAGATCGGCATGAATTCGATGTGGGTGAAACCGGTCTCGACCACATAGGGGATCAGCCGGTCGGCCAACTCGTCCCATGACAGGAACGTTCCGTCGTCGCGAAGCTGCCAGGAGCCGGCATGGACCTCGTAGATCGAGATGGCTTCTCGCCGGTGATCGGCATTGCGCCAGAAATTGCGATGCGCCTCGTCGCCCCACTCATGCGCCGGCGGCACCGCCACGACCGAAGCAGTAGCCGGACGCAGTTCGGATTTGAAGGCGAACGGGTCGGCCTTCAGCGGCAGCCTCACACCATCGGGGCCGATGATCTCGTATTTGTAGGGTCGTCCGGCACCGATGTCGGGTACGAACAGTTCCCAGATACCGGTGTCGCGCCGGTCTCGCATGGTGTGCCGGCGGCCGTCCCACTCGTTGAAGTCGCCGACCACAGAGACGCGCCGCGCATTGGGAGCCCAGACGGCGAAATGCACTCCGGTGGCGCCTTCGTGATCAATGACATGGGCGCCGAGCTTGTCGAACAGCCTGAGATGCGAGCCTTGGGCGATGTAGTAATCGTCCATCGGGCCCAGCACCGGACCGAACGAATAGGGATCGGTCAGCCACCAGTCGCCGCCGGCGTTCCTGGCATGATAGCGCAGGGGTTGCCGCTTCTTGATCGAGAGCTTGCCTTCGAAAAAGCCGCCATCGTCGCGCCTGGACAATTCACCCGCGATGGTGCCGGTCAGCGTGTAGGCGGTGACGAATTCGGCATTCGGAACAAAGCACCGGGCATACAGGCTCTTGCCGACCTCATGGACACCAAGGACGGCGAAGGGATCTCCGTGCGTGCCGGCAACAATCGCCGCGACATCGCCGGCTGGCGCCAGTCCATCCGGCCCGCTTGTCGCAGCGGTCGCGCGCGGCTTCTTCATCAGGCAGTGTCCCTCCCCGGGCACCAAGTGTTTGTTTCTAGTGATGTGAATCCAACATTCAAATTCACATCACCGGGACCACATTGTTTGCGGCCTCATGCAATCACATCAGACAGGCACGTTCCAGATTTCTTTCGCATATTGGCGGATCGTGCGATCGGAGGAGAACCAGCCGACACGCGCAACGTTGCGGATTGCCCGGGCGTACCAGTCGGGACTGTTGCGCCAGACCGCATCGACCTCGCGCTGGGCGGCGGCATAGGCATCGAAATCGGCGGCAACCATGAACCAGTCGCTGTTGTAGAGACCGTTGATGAGATCGCGGTAACGCTCCGGATCGTCCGGCGAGAAGACGCCTGACGAAACAGCCGCAACCGCTTGCGCCAGCTCAGGCGAGCCTTCGATGACGGCGCGCGGATCGTAGCCGTTGTTGCGCCGCTCGGCGACCTCGGCGGTGGTCAGGCCGAAGATGAAGATGTTGTCGTCGCCGACGCATTCCTTGATCTCGACATTGGCGCCGTCGAGCGTGCCGATGGTCAGCGCACCGTTCAGCGCGAACTTCATGTTGCCGGTGCCCGACGCTTCCATGCCGGCGGTCGAGATCTGTTCGGACAGATCGGCGGCCGGCATCATGATCTCGGCAAGGCTGACATTGTAGTTCGGCACGAACACCACCTTCAGGAGACCGCGCACGGCCGGATCGCGGTTGATGACCTTGGCGACATCGTTGGCGAGTTTGATGATCAGCTTGGCATTGTGGTAGCTGGGCGCCGCCTTGCCGCCGAAGAATTTCACGCGCGGCATCCAGTCGCGCTCGGGATGCGAGCGGATCTGGTCGTAGAGGGCGATCGCCTCGAGGATATTCAGAAGCTGGCGCTTGTATTCATGGATACGCTTGATCTGGATGTCGAAAAGCGCCGAGGGATCGACCTTGATGCCGAGCCGGTCGGCGACGAGGTTGGCCAGCCGCGCCTTGTTGGCTCGCTTGACGGCGGCGAACTTGTCGCGAAAGGCGGCATCGCCGGCGAAACCGTCGAGATCCTTGATGGCGTCGATGTCATCGAGAAAGCGGTCGCCGATCGCCTCGCGGGCAAGCGACGTCAGCCCGGGATTACACTGGATCAGCCAGCGCCGCGGCGTGATGCCGTTGGTCTTGTTGTTGATGCGATCGGGATAGAGCTTGTGCAGATCGGCGAACACCGTCTCCTTCATCAGGTCGGTGTGAAGCGCCGAAACGCCGTTGATCGAGTGCGAACCGACAAAGGCCAGATTGCCCATGCGCACCCGGCGGTCGCCATTTTCCTGGATCAGCGAGATGCGGCCGATCTGCTCGTCCGAGAACTGGTTGGACGCACGCGCCTCCAGAAGCACTTCGGCGTTGATGGCATAGACGATCTGCATGTGGCGCGGCAAAAGCCGCTCGAACAGCGGCACCGGCCAGCTTTCCAGCGCCTCGGGCAGCAGCGTGTGGTTGGTGTAGCCGAAGGTGCGCTGGGTGATGTCCCAGGCCTGATCGAAGTCCATGCCGTGGACGTCCATCAACAGGCGCATCAACTCCGGCACAGCGATGGCCGGATGGGTGTCGTTCAGGTGGATCGCAGCCTTGTCGGGCAAGGACTTCAGGTCGCCATATTGGCTGAGATGGCGCTGGACGATGTCCTGCAGCGATGCGGTGGAGAAGAAATATTCCTGCCGAAGCCGCAGTTCCTGCCCGGCCTTGTGGGAATCGGCGGGATAGAGCACGCGCGACAAGGCATCGGCCTTGTTGCTTTCGGCGAGCGCGCCGATGTGGTCGCCGGCATTGAACTTGTCGAGCAGGATCGGATCGACCGGCATGCCCGACCAGAGCCGCAGCGTGTTGACGCGGTTGGCCCGCCAGCCGACGACGGGCGTATCATAGGCGACGGCCAGCACATGCTCGGTCGGCTTCCAGACATGGCGTTCGAGGCGGCCGTCCTTGGAGGTGATCGATTCCACCGAACCGCCGAAACCGACCTCGAACGAGCGCTCACGGCGTTCGAATTCCCACGGGTTGCCGTGATCGAGCCAGGTTTCAGGCAATTCGACCTGCCAGCCGTCGTGAATCTCCTGGCGGAACATGCCGTTGGCGTAGCGGATGCCGTAGCCATGCGCGGGAATGTCGACGGTCGCCATGCTTTCCATGAAGCAGGCCGCAAGCCGCCCGAGGCCGCCATTGCCAAGTGCGGCATCCGGCTCGAGTGCGGCGATGAGATCGAGATCGACGCCCAGGGACGACAGGGCCTCGCGCATGTTGTCCATCAGGCCGAGATTGGAGAAGGCATCGCGCATCAGGCGGCCGATGAGGAACTCCAGAGACAGATAATAGACGCGTTTTTCCTTCTGATCGTACGCCTCCTTCGTCGCCTGCATCCAGCGATCGACGATCCGGTCGCGCACGACCTTGATCGAGGCGGTCAGCCAGTCGTACTGGGTCGCAACGGTGGTATCCTTGCCGACCCGGTATTTGAGGGCCACCAAGACTTCACGTGCGAGTGTCTTGGGATCAGGATTTTCGAGCAGTGGAGGAAGGGGTTCGGATGTCATCGCGCTCGTCATGATGCCTCTCGTGCGGTTGCCATGATCATACCGGCTTTCATCGCTCCTCCCAGCCCATGCTAGCTGATACCGCTATATATTCAATCGATTTAAACATGCCCGAACCGGCATGCCCCCTGCGGCAATTTGGCAATTCGCAAGTGTGACGCGCCAAGACGGTCGCGCGACGCGCTTCAAATTCCTGTTCCGTGCTTGCCGTGCCGCCAACCCTCCAGCACTTGGGCGACATGTATCAGGCCGCCAGCGCTGCCTCGGGCGGAACCTTTGCTCCGGTCATGAAGGCCACGGCATCGGACATCGTATATTGCTTGGGATCGATGACGCAGAGGCGACGGCCGAGCCGGTGGATGTGAATGCGGTCGGCCACTTCGAAGACATGCGGCATGTTGTGCGAGATCAGCACGATCGGCAGGCCGCGCTTCTTGACGTCGAGGATCAACTCGAGCACGCGGCGGCTTTCCTTGACGCCAAGGGCGGCCGTCGGCTCGTCCATGATCACCACACGACTGCCGAAGGCGGCCGCGCGCGCCACCGCAACGCCCTGCCTCTGGCCGCCCGAGAGCGTTTCCACAGCCTGGCTGATGTTCTGGATGGTCATCAGGCCAAGCTCGGTAAGCTTGTCGCGGGCGCGCTTTTCCATCGCCGGACGGTCGAGCATACGCAGCCAATCGCCCAGAAAACCCGGTTTGCGGATCTCGCGGCCAAGGAACATGTTATCGGCGATCGAGAGCGCCGGCGACAGTGCCAGATTCTGGTAGACGGTCTCGATGCCGGCTTCGCGTGCCTCCATCGGCGATTTGAAGGCGACGGGTTTGCCTTCAAGCCGGATCTCGCCTTCGTCGGGCACGGCCGCGCCGGAAATCGCCTTGATGAGCGACGACTTGCCGGCGCCGTTGTCGCCGATGACGGCGAGGATTTCGCCGGGATAAAGGTCGAAGTCGGCATTGTCGAGGGCGGTGACACGGCCATAGCGCTTGATCAGGCCACGCGCGGTGAGGATGGGTTCCTGGGTCATGGTCATGCCGACACCTTTCTGATCCATTGGTCGACTGCCACGGCGCCGATGATCAGCACACCGGTGAGCAGCACCTTCCATTGCGGATCGGCGCCCAGCATGTTGAGGCCCATGGAAACGACGCCGACGATCATCGCGCCGAACAGCGTGCCCAGGATGGAGCCGCGTCCGCCGAAGAGGGAAATACCGCCGATCACCGTCGCGGTGATGGCCTGCAGATTGTAGTCGGTGACGGCAGCCGACGGCGAGATCGAGCCGTTGCGGCCGATGGAGACCCAGGCCGCGAAAGCGGCGATCAGGCCGGCCAAGGTGTAGACCGTCATCAACACCTTCTTGGTCTGGATGCCCGACAGCTTCGCCGCCTCCTGGTCATCGCCAACGGCGTAGACATGGCGGCCCCACGCCGTGTGATTGAGCACGTACCAGAGGATCATCACGAGCAGGACCGTGGCAATGACGCCGAGCGTCAGCACCGCAGTGCCGACCTTGAAACTGATGGCAAAGAGATGCAGCAGCGGCGCCTGGGTATCGACGTCGGTGTCGCGGATCGTCTCGTTGGCCGAATAGATGAAGTTCGTGGCCATGACGATGTTCCAGGTGCCAAGCGTCACGATGAAGGGTGGTAGCTTCATGTAGGCGACAAGCACCCCGTTGAGCAGCCCGCAGGCGGCGCCGGCGGCAAGCCCGATCGCCACTGCGAGCGCGCTCGGCATGCCGTAGGAGACCGCGCAATTGCCCATGATCACCGCTGAAATCACCATGATCACACCGATCGACAGGTCGATGCCCGCGGTCAGGATGACCAATGTCTGCGCAGCCCCCAGAATGCCGATGATGGCGATCTGCTGCAGGATAAGCGTCAGCGTGTAGGACGAAAAGAAACGCCCACCGATGGTGATGCCGAAGACGATGATCGCCAGAACCAGGACGATCAGCGGCACCGCGGCCGGCGTCGAATGCAAGAAATGCTGGATACGCTTGACGGCCGATTTGTGCTCGTCAAAAGCAGCAACGCTGGTGTCGCTGCTCGAGAGAACCTTCTCGAATTCCTGAGCTTGAGCCATGTTTTCTCCCCGTAGGCTTCAGCCAAACGCCGACGCCAGTCCACGCCTTTCCGGTCTGCTGCCGGGATTGTTCGCGGCCACGCGAGCCATCGTCCACCCGAAGCGGCCGGGGATCAAGCCCCGACCGCTCAGGTTCCTTGGATGCCGGTCAGAACGGCATCAGCCCCAGCACTTGGCGAGGCCTTCCTTGGTGTCGATGGACTTGACGCCGGTGGCCGGCTTGTCGGTCACCAGGTTGACGCCGGTGTCGAAGAAGTTCTTGCCTTCGGTCGGCTTCGGCTTGGTTCCGTCCTTGGCAAAGGCGGCGATCGCCTCGATGCCGAGTGCAGCCATCTGCAGCGGGTATTGCTGCGAAGTGGCGCCGATGACACCTTCGGCCACCGACTTCACGCCGGGGCAGCCGCCGTCGACGGAAACGATCAGCACCTGGCTTTCGAGGCCGACAGCCTTGAGCGCCTGATAGGCGCCGACAGCGGCCGGCTCGTTGATGGTGTGGATGACGTTGATGGTGTTGTCCTTCTGCAGGAGGTTCTCCATCGCCTTGCGGCCGCCCTCTTCGTTGCCGTTGGTGACGTCATGGCCGACGATGCGCGGATCGGTCTCGTCGCCGATCTTGTTGGGATCCTTCACGTCGATGCCGTAGCCCATCATGAAGCCTTGGTCGCGCAGCACGTCGACAGTCGGCTGCGAAGGCGTCAGGTCAAGGAAACCGATCTTGGCGTCCTTGGCCTTGTCGCCGAGCGTGGCGGCGGCCCAGGCCCCGATCAGCTTGCCTGCCTCGAGATTGTCCGTCGCGAAGGTCGCATCGGCGGCGTCGATCGGATCGAGCGGCGTGTCGAGCGCGATCACCAGCAGGCCGGCATCACGCGCCTTCTTCACGGTCGGCACGATGCCCTTGGTGTCGGATGCGGTGATCAGGATACCCTTGGCGCCGTCGGCGATGCAGCTTTCGATCGCCGCGACCTGGCTCTCGCTGTCGCCGTCGATCTTGCCGGCATAGGTCTTGAGGTCGACGCCGAGCTCCTTGGCCTTCGCGGTCGCGCCTTCCTTCATCTTGACGAAGAAGGGATTGGTGTCGGTCTTGGTGATCAGGCAGGCGCCGACACCGGCGGCGGATGCGGACGAGGCAAACGCCATCAGCCCCAGAGCCGCGGCGGCAAACACGGTCGATTTCAACAATTTTGTATTGGTCACGATTTTCCTCCCAGTGGAACCATTCCGATGCCGGCCAACCGGCACCTGCAGCGCATCCAACGAAATTCTCCCAGCGTGGACGCTGCCTTAACAGACACCAGGCCGAAGCCCCTGTCAATAATTAAATCACTCTTATTTATTATTGACAGCATTGCTTCGTTCACCCATTCTGGCCCAAAAGCATTGAGGGGAAACGACGGGAGGAACAGGGTGGAAACGGCCATTGCGAGGCACGGTTCGCCCGAGGTGAATGACAGTCTCATTCACCGCGGCACCAACCAGAGCGGCATGCGCGACCACAATGAGCGGTTGGTGCTGTCGCTGGTGCGTCAACACGGCAGCCTGGCAAAATCCGACATCGCCCGCATGACCGGACTTTCGGCGCAGACGGTTTCCGTCATCATGCGCGAGCTGGAGGAAGAAAGCCTCCTGCTGCGTCAGGCGCCGTTGCGCGGCAAGATCGGCCAGCCTTCCATCCCGATGGCGCTCAATCCCGAAGGCGCTTTCTTCATCGGCCTGAAGATCGGCCGCCGCAGCGCTGAACTGGTGTTGATCGATTTCCTTGGCAATGTCCGTTCGATGCTGCAGCATTCCTATCGCTACCCGGCGCCGCGCGAGACGGTGGACTTCGTCAGCAACGGCATGCGGCAGATGCGCGGCGAGCTCACGCCCGCGCAAGACAAGCGCATCGCCGGGCTGGGCATCGCCATGCCGTTCGAATTGTGGAACTGGGCCGATACCGCCGGCGCCCCGCGCGACGTGATGGACGAATGGCGTCACCGCGACATCAGGGCCGACATCCAGGCGCAATGCGATTTTCCGGTCTATTTGCAGAACGACGCCACGTCGGCCTGCGGCGCCGAACTCGTCTTCGGGCAGGCGGGCGCTGCGCGTGACTTCGTCTATTTCTATATCGGCGCCTTTGCCGGTGGCGGCATCGTGCTGAACGGCCGGCTTTTCGGCGGCCCGACCGGCAATGCCGGAGCGCTCGGCTCCATGCCCGTGCCCGGGCCGGACGGCAAGCCGACCCAACTGATCGATGTCGCTTCCATCGCCATGCTCGAAAAGGCGCTCAATGCGCGCGGCATCGAGGCCTCGCATCTGTGGACCTCGCCGGAAGACTGGGGCGAGATCGGACCCGAACTCGACGGCTGGATCGCCAGCGCCTCAAGGGCGCTCGCTTACGCCATCGTCGCCGCATCCTCGATCATCGATTTCGAAGCGGCGGTGATCGACGGCTGGATGCCGAAGGCGGTGCGCCGCCAGCTGGTCGACGCCATCATTGCGGCAATCGCCACGATCGACGGCGAAGGCTTGAAGCTGCCCGCCATTCGCGAGGGAACCGTCGGTATCCATGCCCGGGCGCTCGGCGGCGCCAGCCTGCCGCTTTCCGAACGCTTCCTGATCGGCTCGACGACGATTTCCAGGAGCGCCTGATGCTGATCGGAATCCCGGCGCTGCTCGGTCCGGAGCTTCTGGCGATCCTGCGCGGCATGGGCCATGGCGACGAAATCGCCCTTGTCGACGGAAACTATCCGGCGGAACAGCAGGCAACCCGACTGGTACGCGCCGATGGCCACCCTCTTATCCCGGTACTCGACGCGATATTGAGTGTCCTGCCTGTCGATGACGCCGTGCCGGAGGCGCTGTTTCGCGCCTCGGTCCGAGGCGATCCCTCGCTTGCCGATCCTGTCCATCATGAGATCGAAGCGATCTGCGCCAAACGGGTACCAGGCCGCAAGGTGGTTGCGCTGGCCGGCGCCGACTTCTATGCACGGGTCAAATCGGCGCATGCCATCGTCGCGACAAGCGAGCCGCGGCTCTACGCCAACATCATCATACGCAAGGGCGTGATCTATCCGCCGGAGACCAAGAAGCCATGATTCTCTGCTGCGGCGAAGCCCTGATCGACATGCTGCCGCGCACGACGACAGCGGGCGAGCCGGCCTTTGCGCCTTATGTCGGCGGCGCCGTGTTCAACACGGCAATCGCACTTGGCCGGCTCGGCGCGCCGGCCGGCTTCTTTTCCGGCCTGTCGTCGGATCTGTTCGGCGGCCAATTCCGGGATGCGCTTGGGGCGAGCAAGGTCAGTTCCACCTATGCACACACCTCGCCACGGCCAACCACGCTGGCCTTCGTCAAGCTCACCAACCGCCAGGCGACGTACACTTTCTATGACGAGAACACCGCCGGACGCATGCTGACGATCGACGATTTGCCGCAGCTCGGCAACGAGATCGAAGCCATGCTGTTCGGCGCCATCAGCCTGATTTCCGAGCCCGCCGGCAGTGCCTATGAAGAGTTCATGCGGCGCGAGCATGAAAGCCGCGTCATGATGCTCGATCCCAACATCCGGCCGAACTTCATCCCGGACAAGGCCAAGCACCTCAAGCGCATTCGCACCATGATGGCGATGGCCGACATCGTGAAACTGTCGGACGAAGACCTGAACTGGTTCGGCGAAGCCGGCTCGCATGAGGATGTCATCCGCAACTGGCTGGACCGCGGTCCGAAGCTGATCGTCGTCACCCATGGCGGCGAAGGCGCGATCGGCTACAGCAAGGAGCACGCCGTCACGGTGATGCCCGAAAGGGTCGAGGTGGTCGACACGGTCGGCGCCGGCGACACGTTCAACGCCGGCATCCTCGCCTCGCTGCACGAGCAAGGCCTGCTGACGAAGGCGGCGATTTCCGGACTGTCGGAAGACGCCATCCATAAGGCGCTGGCGCTCGGCGCGAAGGCGGCGGCAGTGACCGTGTCGCGGGCCGGCGCCAACCCACCCTGGCGACATGAAATCGCCTGAGCAACGCTCAACATAAGTTGAGCCCAATCGATCACTTTATGTTTCGCAGGGGCTCTTTCCAAGGCTATAAGGGCGGGATGGCGCCCGACGAAGCCCGGATTTCCGGCATCTGACTGACATTCGCCGGGAAAACTGGTAACGGACTGCGACACTTCCGCAATTTAGGGCTCCGCCTGCCCGGCTTTCTCGGCAAGCGCAACTCTGGTACCAGCGGCCGATTATCTGGCTAACCCATTTTGAGGCCGACATGCAGTTCATCGATCTAGGCGCGCAGCGCGAACGAATCCGCGACCGGCTGAAGGCCGCGATCGACCGTGTCGTCGACGAGGGCCGCTATATTCTTGGCCCGCAAGTCACCGAATTCGAGAACAAGCTTGCCGCCTATATCGGTACCAAGCATGTCGTGGCCTGCGCCAACGGCACCGACGCGCTGCTGTTGCCGCTGTTTGCAGCCGGCGTCGGCCCGGGTGACGCGGTGTTCGTGCCGAGCTTCACGTTCGCCGCCACCGCCGAAGTGGTGGCGCTGGCCAAGGCCGAGCCGGTGTTCGTCGATGTCGACCCGCACAGCTACAACATCGACATTGCCAGCCTCGAAGCGGCCATTGCCATGATCAAGAAGGAAGGAAGGCTGAAGCCGAAGGCAATCATTCCCGTCGATCTGTTTGGCCTTGCCGCCGATTACGAGGCGATCATGGCGATCGCCAACCGCGAAGGCCTGATGGTGATCGAGGATGCCGCCCAGTCGATGGGCGGTTCGCTCGACGGCAAGATGTGCGGCTCCTTCGGTGCGGTCGGCTCGACCAGCTTCTATCCGGCAAAACCGCTTGGCTGCTACGGCGACGGCGGCGCGATGTTCACCAATGACGATGCGCTGGCCGAACAGCTTCGCTCGTTCGCCTTTCATGGCAAGGGCGAGACGCAGTACGACAATGTCCGCGTCGGCATCAATTCGCGGCTCGACACGATACAGGCGGCGATCCTCATCGAGAAGCTGGCCATTCTCGAAGACGAGATGGTCGCCCGGCAGGTCGTGGCAAAGCGCTATGCCGATGGGCTTGGCGACGTCGTTACCGCCGCCCGCAATCTGGACGGCAGCCGTTCGGCCTGGGCGCAATACGCTATCGAGACGCCGAAGCGCGACGGGCTGAGGGCGCATCTCGGCGAAAAGGGCATTCCGTCTGTCATCTACTATGTGAAGCCGCTGCATGCCCAGGTCGCTTATCGCGACTATCCGCGTACGCCGACCGGCCTTGCCGTTTCGGAAGACCTGCCGAAGCGGATCCTGTGCCTGCCGATGCACCCTTATCTCAGCGAAGCCGACCAGGACCGCATCATCGAGACGATCCGCAACTATATAGGCTCGAATTCGGCGCAGGCAGCGGCCGAGTAAGCTACCGGGCCTTCTCAGGCGGGGCTGACCCCTGCCCCGCCGCTGGCAATGAAATGCGGATTGGCGAAATCCTCGTCGTCGCTTTGCCGGCGCTTCCCATAGACCAGAGGCTGGCCATCGAGCGTGCGCGTCATGCCACCGGCGGCGCGCAGGATGGCGTCGCCTGCCGCCGTGTCCCATTCCATGGTGCGGCCGAAGCGCGGATAGACATCAGCCTCGGCACTGGCGAGAAGGCAGAATTTCAAGGACGAACCGACCGAGACGATTTCGGCGGCACCAAGGTCGCGAATATAGGCCTCGGTTTCCGGCGTGTTGTGGGAACGGCTGGCGACGACGGCCAGCGGCGCCACGGCCGTTCTCACCGAGATCGGCCGGCGGCCGACGATCTGGTAGCCGCCATCGATCTCGAGAGATTCCGCCCTTCCCGGCAGGCCGGAAAAGAAGCGGCCAGTGCAGGGCGCAAAGACGACGCCGACTTCCGGCACGCCATCGCGTACCAGCGCTATGTTGACGGTGAAATCGGTGCGGCGGTTGACGAATTCCTTGGTGCCGTCGAGCGGATCGATCAGGAAGAAAGCCCCATTTAGGTCGGGCGGCACGATGCCGGCGGAAGCTTCTTCCTCGGCCACGCAGGGGACATCGGGAAATGCGGCACGCAGTCCGGCGAGAATGATCTTTTCGCTCTCGCGGTCCGCCTCGGTCACCGGCGAGGCGTCGGACTTGCGGTCAACCGCACAGCCGGCGTGGAACACGCGCATCACCTCGCGCCCGGCCGACAAGGCCAGGCGCTCGAAGATTTCAAGCATCAGCCTGTCGTCAGATGCCGCCGCCGCTATCGTATTGGTCTTCGGCAATGTCGCGCTCGTTCAGCCAGTGTTCCAGGGCGTCGACCATCTCTTCGGCCGATTTGCCGAGTGTCTGCAGATGGATCTCCGGGGTTTCCGGCGCTTCATAAGGGGAATCGACGCCGGTGAAATTCTTGATCTCGCCATTCAGCGCGCGCGCATAGAGGCCCTTCGGATCACGCCTGGCGCATTCCTCGAAGGGCGTATCGACGAACACCTCGACGAATTCTCCGTCGGCCATCAATTCACGTGCCATGCGCCGTTCGGCGCTGAACGGCGAAATGAACGAAACAATGACGATCAACCCGGCATCGGCCATCAAACGCGCCACCTCGGCGACGCGGCGGATGTTCTCGACGCGATCGGCATCGGTAAAGCCAAGATCGCGATTGAGACCGTGACGGACGTTGTCGCCGTCGAGGATATAAGTATGACGGCCGGTGGCGAACAGCTTCTTTTCGAACAGGTTGGCGATGGTCGACTTGCCGGATCCCGACAGCCCGGTGAACCAGAACACGGCGGGCCGCTGGTTCTTCATGTCGGCGCGCACGCGCTTGCCGACATCGAGCGACTGCCAATGGATGTTTTCGGCGCGGCGCAGCGAGTGCAGGATCATGCCGGCGCCGACCGTGGCGTTGGAGATGCGGTCGATCAGGATGAAGGCGCCGGTTGTGCGGTTTTCGGCGAAGGGATCAAAGGCGATCGGCGTCCGCGTCGAGATGTTGCAGATGCCGACTTCGTTCATTTCGAGCGACTTGGCCGCTTCATGGGCAAAGTCGTTGACGTTGATCCGGTATTTCAGATCGGTGACGGTGGCGCTGGTCTGGTCGGTCTCGGTGCGCAGGATGTAGGAGCGGCCCGGCAGCAGCGCATGCTCGTCGAACCAGACGATATTGGCGGCGAACTGGTCGGCGACCTGCGGCCGTGCGGCAGGCGAAACCAGCATGTTGCCGCGCGAGATTTCGACTTCGTCGTCGAGGACGAGCGTGACGGCCTGTCCGGCAGCCGCCTGGGCGAGATCGCCGCCATACGAGACGATCCGCTTGACGCGCGAGGATTTGCCCGACTTGGCGACAACGACCTCGTCGCCGGGCGCAACCGAGCCGGAAGCGACCGTGCCGGCAAAGCCGCGAAAGTCGAGATTGGGACGATTGACATACTGGACCGGGAAACGGAACGGCAGTTCGACCATCGCTTGGTCGACCGACACGGTTTCGAGATGCTCGATCAGCGTTGGGCCGGAATACCATTCCATGCTTTCCGACCGACGGCTGACATTATCGCCATAACGGGCCGACATCGGGATCGGCACAATCGTCTGGAAGCCGAGATCGCGCGAGAATTGCCCGTAGTCTTCGACGATCCGGTCGAAAACCGTCTGATCGAAATCGACAAGATCGATCTTGTTGACGGCCAGCACGACGTGCCGGATGCCGAGCAGCGAGGCGATGATCGAATGTCGCCTTGTCTGGCGAAGCACACCCTGCCGGGCATCGATCAGCACGATCGCCAGGTCGGCGGTCGAGGCGCCGGTGGCCATGTTGCGGGTGTATTGCTCGTGGCCAGGTGTGTCGGCGACGATGAATTTGCGCTTCGGCGTGGCAAAGAAACGGTAGGCGACGTCGATGGTGATGCCTTGCTCACGCTCGGCCTCGAGGCCGTCGACCAGCAGCGCGAAATCGATGTCGTCGCCCGTCGTGCCATGCTTGCGCGAATCGCGTTCGAGCGCGGCGAGCTGGTCCTCGAAAATCTGCTTGGTGTCGGACAGCAGGCGCCCGATCAGCGTCGACTTGCCGTCATCGACCGAGCCGCAGGTCAGGAAGCGCAGCAGCGACTTCTTCTCCTGCGCCGCCAGATAGTCGCGAACGCCGTCGGTGGGGGCGAGGCTCTTTGCCATGATGTGGCGCATGGTCAAAAGTACCCCTCGCGCTTCTTCTTTTCCATCGAGCCGGCTTCATCGCGGTCGATCAGGCGACCCTGCCGTTCGGATGTCCGTGCCGTCAGCATTTCGCCGACGATGGCTTCCAGCGTGTCGGCCTCCGATTCGATGGCGCCAGTCAGCGGATAGCAGCCAAGCGTGCGGAACCGCACGAGCCGGTTCTCCACTGTCTCGTCGGGGCGGAGTTTCATGCGCTCGTCGTCCCGCAAGATCAGCATGCCGTCGCGTTCCACCACCGGCCGTTCCTTGGCGAAATAGAGCGGCACGATCGGGATACTTTCCTGCAGGATGTACTGCCAGATATCCAGCTCGGTCCAGTTCGACAGCGGAAAGACGCGGATCGATTCACCCGATGCGATGCGGGTGTTGAATATCTTCCACATTTCGGGGCGCTGGTTCTTCGGATCCCACACATGCTGGGCATTGCGGAAGGAAAAGATGCGCTCCTTGGCGCGCGATTTCTCCTCGTCGCGACGTGCGCCGCCAAAGGCCGCGTCGAAGCCGTATTTGTCGAGCGCCTGGCGCAGCGCCACGGTCTTCATGACATGGGTGTGGGTGTTCGAACCATGGTCGAACGGATTGATGTTGTCGCGCACGCCGTCTTCGTTGACATGAACCAGGAGATCGAAGCCGAGTTTCTGCGCCATCTGATCGCGAAAGGCGATCATCTCGCGGAACTTCCACGTCGTGTCGACGTGAAGAAAGGGAAATGGCGGCTTGGCGGGATAAAACGCCTTCATCGCCAGATGCATCAACACGGATGAATCCTTGCCGACCGAATAGAGCATGACCGGCTTGGCAAAGGCGGCCGCAACCTCGCGGAATATATGGATGGACTCGGCCTCAAGCCGCTGAAGATGCGTAAGCGCTGTTGTCATGGACCGTGGGCGTTCTTTCGTATTTCCAACAGAAGACCTTGCCTCAAATCATCGAGCTTTTGCGCCCGGTTCGAGCCTTGTTTCTGGACAATCTTCCTCGTGCCGGCGTTCTAGCAGATCGCCGTTGTCAAGAACAATGCAAGACTGGCCCGGCCGCACATGGTTCGAGAATGAATTTTCCACAGATACCATCAAACCCGGAAATTCCTGCCCGCAAGCTCAACAACCGAGAAAACGCGGGGAAAATATTGCTTGAATGACCGGCTACGGCTTTCAAGCGACTTCCCTTGGCCGACCGTCGCCTGCCGCCGATTTTCGGTGGCAATCCACCAGATACACTATCGAAAACGGGGGGCGGCCGCTATACCAGCTTCGGCAGCGGGCAAGCGCTTTATGAGGCCTGGGCAATTTCGAGGCGAGCGCATTCAACTTCGCTAAACAAGATCCGCCGCATGAAACTTGCCGAAAACAGCGAGCCCGAAAATTGAGCCGGCTTTCATCCCTCACACAGCAATTCTCGCCTTCGCGGATCAACAACTACTTCTCCATCCTTTGCTTCTTTTTTCCACCGGTTCTGGGGTCGGTGGTCAGCTTTGTGTTCAATGGCGGAGGCCTTTCGTCCGCGCTGCTGATTGCTTTAGGGAAAAGGCGCTTCAACGCCGACCGGCCCATGATCTGGATGACGGTCGCGATCTATGCCTACTGCGCCGCCAATCTCCTGGCGTCCATCGTCAACAACTCGTTTGTCCGGGATGCGCCGCATCTTATCCCGCTCGTCACCTTCCTGTTTTTTCCCGTGTCCTATTCGACCTGGAGCAACACGCAGAAAACCACGCTTGCCCGCATCGTCGTGCTTTCCAGCATGGCCGCCTGCTTTGTCGCGCTGCTCATGGCCGTCATCCAGCAATATTGGATTGGCGTCAGGGCGGAGGGGGGAGCCGGAAATCCGATCGTCTTCGCAACCGTCGTCTGCCTTGCCGTGGTGACGTGTGTGGCTGGCGCCTTGTCCAGTATTGAGCAAGCCCGGACACCCCTCTTCTACGCGATACTGGCCGGGACGATCGCCGTGATCTATTCCGGCTCGCGTACCATCTGGCTGGCACTGCTGATCGCCGGCATAGCCGTCATGTTGATCAACCGGCACAGGCTCAGGGGCAGGAATGCCGTTCGCCTGCTGCTGCTGCTGGCGGCAGTCGGCGTCGTGATCGCCGCTTCCAGCTTCCAGGCGATATCCGGGCGAGTCGACTTTTTGCGCTCCGATTGGGGTGCGCTTGGAGCTAGCGGCAACTACGACACCTCGTTGGGAATACGTGTTGCGCTTTGGGAGATCGGCCTCAAAGCATTCCATGACATGCCACTGTTCGGGCACGGTGTGGGTGCAACCCAGCTTCTGATCAAACAGGGCTTTCATGAGCAGTTCGCGATGGACACAGGCTTCAACCATTTCCACAACGGCTTCCTGACCGCCTTGGTGCAAGCAGGAATTCTGGGCGCCGTGACGCTGGCAGCGATCTTTATCGTTGCTGCTGGAAATGCCGCCCGGGTCTTGCGAAACAGCAGCGATCCGAACGAGCGGTTCGGCGCCACCATGATTATCGTCGTGGTGATCACCTATCTGACGGCCGGAATGACAGGCATCCTGGTCGGCCATGACATTCTGGACTCGGTGCTGATGGTCTTCCTGGTGAGCGGAACATATCTCGCCTCCGGACGCCATGTTCCTTTGCTGGACGAACCGGCACTTGCACCAGTCACGCAAGACCTGTCTCGGGCAAGGCCATGAAGGTTCTGGTCACGGGCGCGACAGGTTTCATCGGGCGTCTTGTCGTGCGCCACTTACGCGAAGCCGGTGCCGAGCTTCGCCTCGCCTCCCGCCATCCCGAGAGGCTTGGTTCGGAGAACGAGACTGTGCCGATGCCCGGCTTCGATGCGCCGGCCGCCGCCTTTCTGGAACTGACCCGGCATATGACTGACGTCGTCCATTGCGCTGGCCTCAACAATGATCGGGGAAATGCAACCGAAGCCGATTACCAGGCGGCCAATGTGGAACTGAGCGCAAGGCTGGCGCATGCAGCGGTGGCCCAGATAAGCGGACGTTTCATTCATCTCTCCTCGATCCGGGCGGTGATCGGCGCGCACGTCAGCGCAACGATCGACGAGGACACGCTTCCTGCCCCACAATGCGCCTATGGACGCTCGAAGCGCGAAAGCGAGATCACGGTTTTGGACGCCTATGCGTCGCATGGCCGCTCCGACGCCGCCGTGTTGCGCCTGCCTCCGGTCTATGGAAGCGGCATGAGGGGAAATCTGGCAACGCTGATGCGCCTTGCCGATACGCCGCTGCCGCTGCCGACGGGTGCCCTGACCGGAATCCGTTCGCTGATGTCTTCCGAGGCCGCGGTGCGAGCAGTGTCGCACCTGCTCAGCCATTCCGGGCCGCTTCGCCCGATCTATGTCGGCGCCGATGTGCCGCCGGTCGCCCTCGACGCCGTCATCGCCGCCTTTCGCAGAGGTTTGGGGCGGCCTGTGCGCCTGATGGCGGTGCCGGCCGGGCCGATACGGCCGGTGGTGGCCGCACTCGGCAGGCGGGCGTTCTGGGACAGCCTGACCGCCACACAGATATGCGACCCCGCCCTGCTGATATCGCAGGGGTGGACGCCCGAAGCCGGCACGCTTGAGCGGCTGGCCGAGCTGGCGCGGCTCAGCAGATCCTGACTTTCTTGCTTGACCATGATCTTTTCCAAAAACCGGTTTCCACTTTTGGGATCATGGTCTGCTCAGCTTCGGTAGAGCGTTCCAAACAGGATCCGAAGATCGAGCCAGAACGACGCGGTGCGGAGGTAGGCAGCATCCGTTTGCGCCAAGAGCTCCGGGTTAGACATGTCGATGCCCCTGATCTGGGCCAGGCCTGTTATGCCCGGCAGCGCCGCCAAAACCCCCAGCCGCCTGCGACACTCGATCAATTCCGTCTGGGTCGGCAGGCAGGGCCGCGGCCCGACCAGGCTCATTTCGCCCTTCAAGACGTTCCAGAATTGCGGCAGCTCATCCAGCTTGAACTTCCGCAAGACTTTTCCAACCGATGTCACGGAATCCGCCGGCGCCTCATGCGAGGGTAGCGACGGCGTCCCGACATACATCGTGCGCAACTTGTGGCAGCGGAAAAGCCGACCGTCACGGCCGACCCGCACCTGTGAAAAAATGGCCGGGCCCGGCGACGATGCCCGAACGGCAAGGACGGTGAGCGCCAAGACAGGAGATGTCGCCACCAGCAGCAGAGCCGCACCGGCAAGATCGAAGATTTGCTTGGCTGCCTTCATGAACGGCCGATAGTGCTCCCTGCCGAAGTCCCGAGGCAATGCCGCAGGCCAATGCCGTCAATCCGGTCGACGTAGCATGAGCCGATCTCTTGACCAAGCGCGCCACGCAACCGTCGCAATGTTCAGATGCGCCCCAGGACGAAGGCGAGATAGAGCCCCAGGTTTCCGGAAACGGTCTGCCGATAGACGCCGCTTCGGCGCAAGCCTGCCAAGCGGCGGAAAAGGCCGCCGTCGCGCCCGCGGGTGAAAAGGTCGAGGCACGCCGCCGCGTCCTCGGTCAGGAGGTCGCGATTGACGGCGAGGCCATCCAGGTTGAGGTCCGTCCAGCCGGCGAATTCCCCCTTGAACAGGCGGCCAAGCCGGGACACCCTTGCTTTCCAGGATACGTTGGCGCCGACCAGGTTTGCCGCATGCTGCCGGTAGCGCACCAGCGGCCGCGGATCGTAGCGGACGATGCCACCGGCAGCGGTCACGATGAGATAGGCCCACCAGTCGTGGCTGACGAACCCGGTCCGCATGCAGGCCCTGGCCAGCAGGTCGCGTGCCGCTGCGTTGAGCAGGATGGTGTTGCCGCCGGCGATGCTTTGCACAAGCGCGTTGCGAAAGGTTGGCGGCCGGGCAAACAAAGGCGAATGGCCGACAAGGCTTCCTGTTTCCGTCATGGTCGCGGTTCGCGAACAAAACATCAGCGGGATTTTCGCATCCTGGGTCCGCATCCAGTCGATAGCGCTCTCCAGCCTGTCGGGCTCCCAGATATCATCCTGGTCGCAGAAGGCATAGCAGTCCGCCTCGATGCGTCGATCGACGATCATCGAGCGGAAATTGGCGGCGAAGCCTTGCCGCGGCCCCTCGACGAGCGTCATTCGACCCTTGGGCCGCCAGCGGGATTTCCATGCCTCGATGATGGCGGTCGTGCCATCGGTGGAGCCATCGTCTGAAATCCACAGGTCGACCAGAGGGTGCGACTGCTCGAGCAGGGACTGCAGCTGCTCCTCGATGAAGGCGGCGCCGTCTTTCGTGCCCATCAGGACCGCGATGCGCAGATCATCTTTGCTCACGAGCAAGATCGCTTTCTGATTCTGATTGGATCTATCTCTTTGATTTGGCGCAATTCCCAAAGGTAAGCGCCGTGCGCTTTTCCCGGAATTGTTCTAGGTCGCCTGCCCGGCCGTCTTCGGAATCGCGTCTTGACGTGCACTTGCCCTGGCCTTCTTGGCGCGGTCGAGACCTGCCAATGCGGCGAGCGCGGCAGCCTTGTCCTGGTTTTTCGCCGATTGCTGCAGCGCCGTGAGCGCGACCTGGACATCCGACCATTCCACGACGTCCGTGCTGAGGCCGAAAATCTTCGAGATGCCGAGTTCGACGAGTTCCTCGTCTTCGCCATGCAGCGTTTCGTGGAGTTTTTCGCCCGGCCTTATGCCGGTGAACCGGATCGCGACGTCCTTGTATGGGCTCTTTCCGGACAAGCGGATCATCGTTTCGGCCACTTCAAGGATCGGCACCGGCTTGCCCATGTCGAGCATATAGACGGCATAATCGTCTCCGCTCTGCCGCGACGCGGCATCGGCCGCCGACATGATGACGAGATCGACGGCTTCGGCCACGGTCATGAAATAGCGCGTCATGCGCCGGTCGGTGATGGTGACCGGCCCTCCAGCCTCGATCTGCGCCTGGAATATGGTCGCCACAGAACCATTGCTGCCGAAGACATTGCCGAACCGCACTGCAATGAACTTGGTGGCCGGACGACGCCCACCCGTCTCGCCTGCCGGCGTGCCATGCAAGGCGCTGATGATCTGTTCGGCGGCCCGCTTCGTCATGCCAAGCACCGACGAGGGATCCACCGCCTTGTCGCTCGATATCAGGACAAATTGCGCAACCCCGCACTTGGCGGCGACTTCGGCACAGACGAGCGTTCCGAAGATATTGGTCTGGATGGCCGAATCCCAGTTTTCCTCGAGCAGCGGAACGTGCTTGAGCGCCGCGGCGTGAAAGATGATGTCCGGCCGGAATTCCGTGACGACACGCGTTATCTGGCGCCGGTCCGCGACATCGACGATGCGCACCTTGAGGCGGTCGTGGTCCTTCTCGTCAACGTACTGGCTCAGCTGGAAAATGCCGAACTCGGAGTTGTCGGCGACCAGCACCGCCTCGGCTCCCAGTTCCAGCGACCGCCTGACCAGCGTCTGGCCGATCGAACCGGCACCGCCGGTCACAATAACGCGTTTGCCCCCCACAAAGGCGCCGATGCGCTGGATGTCGGCCGCGACCGTCGGACGGCGCAGGATCGTTTCCATCTCGACGGTGTCGAGAACCAGCTTTCCGTGCTGCTCCAACTCCGAAAGGCCTGAGAACTGCACCACATTTATGTCGCCGTGCCGGGCAATGCGCACAAGTTCCGGATAGTCCTCGATTTCATGCTCGGCGCCGCTGCCGAAAATCAGCAGGTCCAGGCTTTTGGTGCCGGTCGCATAGTCTTCCAGGACATCGATCAGGCGCGGCATGGTCGCCACCACGGGAACACCTTGAATCCGCGTGCCCAACGGTGCGCCGCGCTCGGTCGCCATGATGCCTGCGATGGAATAGTCCGCCGGTTGCGCCGTGCGGGTGAAGCGAATGATCAGGTCGGCCTCGCCGAGCCGGCCGACAAACAGAGCGCGCTTGGCCTGCCTGGCGTCGGTCTTGCGGCCCAGAATCCCCCAGCTCGCGCCGTCACGCAGGAAGCGGTAGAACAGCCGGGGTGCCGATATGATGGTGAAGGAGACGAGGAAGAAGACGATGAACTGACGCTCGTTGAGCCCCGCCACCGGCCGGTAAAAACGCAGCAGCAGCGACGCCATGTAAAGAGTGAACGTCAAAATCGCGCAGCTCTTCAGGATGTTGAAAAAGTCCGGCGTCGAGGCGAAGCGCCAGACGGTGGTGTAGAGGCCGCTGTAGCGGAACAGCAAATGGCTGATGACGACGATGCCCGCCCATGTCGCCAGACCCTCGTTGGAGAGCGCTTCGAACGAAAGATTCGACCGCGAAAGGATAAGGCTGAGCGCCACGGCCACCAGGACCATGACCACGTCCTGGACCATGATGAAGGCGCGCCGCATCTGTGGCCTGAGCCCGAACACAGCTTCTAGGTGGGAATTCATTGGACGGCACTAGACTCCAGGCTCAAGGGCATCGACACCAGCGAAGTGCGAACACGAAGATACTTCGCGACCAATCCACCTTAAGTGCCATCCCCGGCCCCCGCCGTGGTGTATCGCATACTGCGGGGCGGAGGGCATAGCTAGAGATTTTTTCGGGAAGAGGCGTCCAGTGGAGAACATGGATCATGCTGGGGCGATTGCCGCAAAGGAAACATTATCAAGAGCTAATATATAAGTCACACAGCATCAGCATGCGTTCAGTTTTGCCGCAGTTGACTCTGCTCCCCACCGCGTTACGACGCAATGCGTTGCCATATGCCCATCGAAATGGCTATTAGAGACGGGCTTGGTGGTTCGCTATGGCCAGCGAAGAATAATGCGCCAGAATAACGGATTGCGATACTCTCAGCTATGATTGCGGCACTAAACGGCGCTTTTGACGACATCTCAAAGGCCATGAGATTACACCGGGTCTGGATCGCGCTTGCCCACGAGGACATCGGCGACCAGCACAGACGCACGACGCTCGGCCCGCTTTGGATGCTGGTAAACTACGTCGCCTTCGTGGGCACATTCGTTTTCGTGTTCCAGCCTGCCGGAAAGGGGGCCGCGGGTTATGCCGCCTATGTCGCGATCGGCCTTCTGGTATGGTTCTACCTGATGGAAGTCATGTCCATGAGCGTGGCGCTCTTTCAGCGCGAAGAGAGCTTCATCGAAGGCACGACACTGCCTTTGTTTGTTTATGTGATGCGACTGGCATTGCAGTCCGCCATCAGGGCGGGTTATGCGATCGCAGGTTGCGTTGTCATTCTGGTCATGAGCGGCTCCCCGGTCGCAACTCCATGGCTGTGGTCACTGGTAGGATTGTTGCTGATCTTGTTCGCCACACCCGCTCTTGTCACCGTCTTCGCGTTTCTCGGAGCTTTCTTTCCCGACAGCCAGTTCATCGTTGGCAACCTGCTGCGGGTCGGCATGTTCTTCACGCCCGTCTTCTGGATGAACAACGGTCACGACCCCATCCAAAAATACGCCTATGAGTGGAACCCGTTCACTTATTTTCTGGAGATCGTCCGTTTGCCGGTCATCAATGGAGAATTTCCAGCTCATGCTTTCACTGTAACTATCATTGCATCTTTGGTTACATGGGCGATTGCATTGCTGCTGCTCGGCCGATACCGCAAACAAGTCGTCTTCCTCATCTGAGTTTTCCATGGTTTCTATCAAGCTGGACAACGTTAGCCTTGTTTACAAGCTGCACGAGAAGCTGACGCTTTCCGCGCCGGATCGTCGTGTGGCTGGGCCAGGCGGCAGAATCGAAAGCTCGGGCAGAAAGCAGTTTGTGCAGGCGCTCGACGGCGTCAGTTTCGAATTGAAGGCCGGCGACCGACTGGGCCTGGTCGGCCCAAACGGGGCCGGCAAGACTACCCTTCTCAAGGTGCTGTACGGGATCTACGAGCCATCCGGGGGAAGCGTCGCGATCGAAGGCAAAGTCGACGCCCTATTCAACATCAACATAGGCTTCCGTCGTGAGGCCACAGGGCGCAGGAACATCATGCTGCGTGGGTTGATCAGCGGTTGGACGGAAGCCGAGATCGAAGAGAAGATGGAGGACATCATCGCCTTCAGCGAACTCGGGGATTTCATTGATCTGCCGTTCAAGGCCTACAGCCAGGGCATGGCCGCGCGACTGGCCTTTTCGGCGGCGACCGCGCTCGATCCCGAGATTCTGTTGATGGATGAGTGGATCGGCGCCGGCGACGCGTCATTCCAGGACAAGGCCAAACGGCGCATGGACGAACTGGCGGAAAAGGCGGGCATCATCGTTCTGGCCAGCCATAGCGAGGCTCTTATCCAAAGTGTGTGCACGAAAAAACTGACACTCAAAGGGGGTCGGATCGAATCGTTCACGGCAGAGCCGATCAAGCGTGCAGGGAAGGTGTCCAAAGCCTAATCCTTTCCGCGTACTGGGTAGCGAGACTGACATATGACGAAACAAGAAGCCGTTCCGATGAACGATTTGAAGCGCCTGTATCAGCGCTATCAGGTCGAGATCGAGCATGAAGTAACCAGCACGTTGCGTTCCGGATGGTGGCTCAATGGCGCGGCCGGCAAAAAATTCGCTGCAAATTTTTCCAAGTTCATAGGTGTTTCGGAATGCGTCCTCGTGGCCAACGGCACGGATGCGCTCGAACTTGCGTTGGCCGCGGTCACCACGCGCGGACGCGAGGTTGTCGTCGCGGCCAATGCCGGGGGCTATGCCAGTTGCGCCTGCTGGCACAACGATCTCATTCCGCACTATGTCGACATCGAACCGGCCAGCCAGCTCGTGGACATTCAATCGGTGCTGAAAGCAGCCAGCGTAGATACCGCTGCGATCGTCGTCACCCACCTTTATGGCGGCGTTGTCGATGTCCGCGCCATCAGGGACGGACTTGACCAGGCTGGCCTCTCGCACATTCCAATCGTGGAGGATTGCGCGCAGGCGCACGGGGCGAGAATAGGAAGCGACGTTGCGGGTTCGCTGGGAGATATCTCCACTTTCAGCTTTTACCCGACGAAAAATCTCGGAGCCATGGGTGACGGCGGCGCCGTTCTCACCTCCGACACGGTAATCGCCGGGCATGTACGGCAACTGCAGCAATATGGCTGGAGTTCAAAATATCACGTCGGCGTGCCCTATGGCCGCAACTCTCGCATGGACGAAGTTCAAGCTGCGATACTGGACGTTCTGCTGGGCGATGTGGATAGCCGCAACCGGCAGCGGCGCGGCATCCTGAGCCAGTACAAGTCGGTTGCCGGACGTCGATTGCAATTCCTGGAAGGCGGCGACGGCGCTGTTGCGCACCTCGCCGTCGCGCTCTGCGACGACCGGGATTCATTCAGAGCGTTTATGAAAGAGCGCGGCATCGACACCGACATTCACTATCCTGTGCTGGATTGCGACCAGGTCGGCTGGGCGGATCTGCCGATGAAGGGAAGCGAAAATCTCGCCGTTTCAAGGGCCAGCGTCAGCCGTCTTTGTTCCGTCCCCTGCTATCCGGACATGACGAGTGACGAAATAGAGCAAGTGTGCCTGGCCCTGCGCGAATGGGAGGCAATGTGACGACACGCTCGATCGTTTTCCCGATCTATCGAAATCAGGCTAACATCCCTTCCCTTCTGCAGGCGGTCGCCGATTTCCATTCCAGATATCAAGGCGACATCGAGTTCGTCTTCGTTGTCGACGGATCACCGGATGAATCCGGCCCTCTGCTGGTCGAGGAATTGAAAGCCTCGGGCTACGATTACAAGATCATTTTCCATAGCCGGAACTTTGGCTCGTTCACCGCAATTCGAACCGGGCTCGAACACGCGTCGGGTGATCAGGTCGCGGCCATGGCCGCCGACCTGCAGGAGCCGCCAGAACTGATCGTCGAGTTCTTTTCGAAGCTGGAAAAGGATGAGGCTGACGTCGTGTTTGGGCAGCGAACCGGGCGTAGCGATCCGCCCTTGACCAAATTTCTGTCGAGGGCTTTCTGGACGGCCTACCGCAGGCTGGTCCTGCCCAGCATGCCGAGTGGCGGGGTGGATATCTTTGCCTGCAATCGCCAGGTTCTGGAAGCGATCCTGTCGATCGAGGAGCCGAACAGCTCGCTTGTCGTGCAATTGTTCTGGGTCGGGTTCAGGCGGAAATTCGTGCCCTATCGGCGGCGCGAACGAGAGCATGGAACAAGCGCCTGGGGCATGGCGCGGCGTTTCCGATACATGATGGACAGCATTTTCTCGTTCTCTGATTTTCCGATCATGCTCACACTTTGGGTGGGTTTTGCAGGCTGTGTGCTAAGTCTTCTATTTGCAGTCGTTACCGTGATTGCGCGGCTGCTTGGCAATATCGACCCCGCTGGCTATACGACACTGGTGCTGCTGATCACCGGCTTCGGTTCGGCCAGTCTGCTGGTTCAGGGGATTCTTGGTTGCTATCTCTGGCGGGCTGTTGAAAACACCAAGTCGCGCCCGCTCAGGATCATCAGCCGCGTCGTTGACGGAACCGCCAAATGACCGACAAGCCTTTTTTCGTCCATGAGCGTGGTATCTGCGAAAGCCCGCATGTCGGCGACGGAACGCGTATCTGGGCCTTCGCCCACGTGCTGCCTGGTGCTGTGATCGGCTCGAGCTGCAACATCTGCGATCACGTCTTCATCGAAAATGACGTGATCGTCGGCGATGACGTGACCATCAAGAGCGGCGTCCAGCTGTGGGACGGGGTGCGCCTGGGCGATCGTGTGTTTATCGGCCCGAATGCGACCTTCACCAACGATCGCTTCCCACGCTCCAAGGAATATCCCGAGACGTTTCTGCTGACGACGGTCGAGGACGGTGCGTCTATCGGCGCCAATGCCACAATCCTGCCGGGCATTGTCATCGGCCGCCAGGCGATGGTCGGCGCCGGCGCCGTGGTGACCAAGAGCGTTCCCGCCAATGCCGTTGTGGTCGGAAATCCCGCCGTCATCATCGGCTATCAGACAGGTCCGCAGATCGTGCCCGCGGTCACCCAGAACTCCCCAGGCACAGTGGGCGAGAAAATGTCGCTTGGGGTCGGTGGTACCGAGCTCTGGCGGCTGCCGCATTTTAGCGATCTGCGGGGCGAACTCGCCCCGCTCGAATTCGGTGCAAACCTGCCGTTCAAGCCGGCCCGGTCCTTTCTGGTTTATGGCGTTCCCTCCGACAAGGTCAGGGGTGAGCATGCGCATCGCGAGTGCCATCAATTCCTGATAGCGGCCCACGGCCGCCTGTCCGTCGTCGTCGATGATGGCCATGACAGAAAAGAGGTATCGTTGACCGAACCCTCGATCGGTCTCTACATCCCACCCGGCATTTGGGGAATTCAATATAAATTCCAGCCGGACACCGCGTTGCTGGTCATGGCTTCGCACAGCTATGATGCTGGCGATTACATCAGGGACTATGCGGATTTCCTGGATACGGTCAGGCAGGATGGCCGCTGACCGCATCGGCGGAGACGCCGTCCGGTTCCTTGTCGCCGGCGGCCTGAACACCGCCCTGACCAGCCTTGTCTATTTTGCCGGCCTTGTTGTCCTGCCCTCAAGTTTGTCTTACGCGCTCGCCTGGCTGGCAGGCCTCGTGTTCGTGATGGTGTTCTATCCCGATCGCGTATTTCCCGGAGGTCGCACAGGCATCGCCGATCGACTGGCGATCGGAGCGTCGATTGCGGTCGTGTTCGTGCTGGGACTGGCAATTCTTAAAACACTCGAGAGCGTGTTGCAAAACACCGCAGTTCCCTTCTTCGTCACCCTTGCCATCACGACCGTCCTCAACTTCGTGATTTCTCGATGGATACTCCGCAGACCATGCTGACGCGCCAAAGCACAATACGACCCGCCATCAATCTCTTCGCGATTTTCGTCGCGATGTATTTTTCCGAGCTGGCTTCCTTTTCGCTATCAGTCGACGAGGAACTGGCCGCGTTCAGAACGGATGCGTCGATCTGGATCATTCAGGGGCGCTGGGGTGCGTATCTCATCGAGAAATTTCTCATCCCACATTCAGTGATGCCTTTGCTGACACCAGCCGTGTTCGGTGCCGGTTGCGTGGCCGCCTATCTCCTCGTTATGGACGCGATCGGCAAGCAGGAACTCTCCATCGCGGAGTATGCATGCTTTGCAATCTTCTGCGGTTTCCCGAGTTGGTTCTTCATTGTCGAGTTTTATTCGAACATTGCCGCTGTCGGGATCGGTCTGTTCGGTACCGCCCTTGCGCTTTGGCTGATCAGCAAGGAGGACACTTCGCCGCACAGCCTACGCTTTCTTGGCGCGGTGGCCGCAGGTGGTTTCGCGATCTCGATTTATCAGAGTTTCGCGCCGGCAATTCTGGTGCTGGGCATTGCCATCATAATTTTGCAAGCGCGGGCTGGCGCCGGCAAATCATTGGGGAGAGGCCTGCTTCATACAGTCTTCCTGTTGATTGGCGCGGCGGTGTTCTATGCTCTCGGTAACGCCATTTCCAGATCGTTCGTCCCCGGCAGCAACGCGTATTTCGAGTCACTTTCCCAACCTGGGTTTTTGTTTCAACACCCGGTTGTAGTCATTGGGCGCGTGGCGGAGGCGATAGGCGGGATCTATGCCCTGAACCAGAGCACCTATGGCGTTGCCTTGTGGGCAATTCCTCTCTTGCTGATCCTGGGCGGCTGGGCACTTTTCCAGGAGGCGCCCCGCACAAGAGTATTTTTGACGGCAGCGGCCTTCGTTTCGTTGCTTGTCCCCTTCGGTCTTCATTTCCTCGCCGCGGGCAGCATGCCCGTCCGGAGCCTCGTCGGGGTGCCGATCGCAGTGTGGCTGTTCGCCTATATCGCGGTGACGAGCAGAAATTCTAGAATCCGTGTCGCCTCGGCGATTTTGCTGGCGGTGGCGCTCTTTCAGATCCAGGTCGTCCAGAACTATCGTCAGGCGTCCAGCTATCTGGTCGACAAGCACGACACCCTTCTGGCGGGAGCCATCTATGACAGGCTGTCGGCCATGCCCGGTTTCGATGCGAAGCGGAACTACGCCATAAGTGTGTTCGGCTCGCAGCCATTTGTGACCAACTATCCGAAACCGCCGGACTCGACAGTCGGTCATTCCTTCTTCGAATGGGACGGCGGCAATCCTGGGCGCATTGCTCCCTATATGAGACTTCTGGGCTACTCCAATTTGATGGCTCCTACCCCGGATCAAATCGACCGAACAGTCGTCCATCTTTCATTGATGCCGGCGTGGCCAGCCCCAGGCAGTGTGGAAATCCAGGACGACATCGCATTGATAAAACTCGGCGAGACACCCAGCTACATGTATCAGCAAGCGCTTGCAAGGTTGGCCAATCGTTAAGGAGCCAGGATGCTTGGTAGGCTCTCAGTTGTGAGAGATATCAAACGAGCTAGAAGCCACACTATGGAATCGGGGGCAAGATGAACACCGGGAGCAAAGAGGGAAAGGAATTAGCGCCTCCTAAGTTGCGGATTGAACTGCCTGGTCTTTTGGCAATGCGTTGCTATGCAGCACTGTCGATTGTCCTTGCTCATTTAATTGCACTGCCAAAACTGAACATTCCGAGCTACCTGTGGTTCGTGCCAGCACATTTCGGCAACGGAGTGCCGCTGTTCTACGTAGTGAGCGCATTCGGCTTGTTTGTAGGATACGGAGGCAGGATCGAGACGCGGGAGGAGTTGCGAGACTTTTATCTGAGACGTTTCTTACGAATTGCACCACTGTTCTACTTCGTAATGCTATTCTACATCCCGTTCTGTAAGGCAATGTGGGGGACGACGATACCGCTTTCTCAGTTCGTCAGCTCGGCGTTGTTCATCTTCAACTTTGTGCCGAATCACGTCACCGGGTTCGTCATGGCGTCATGGTCGATCGGTGTGGAGATGGCGTTCTATGCCATCCTGCCGCTGTTGGTTTTCGCCATCACCGGACTTGCTCGTTCAATGGTGTTTCTTGCGGTAGCAGTATTCTTAGCAGCTAACTGGGCGTTGGCGTTCCAAGGGACGGAGGGCGCGTTGGCCCTCTTTGGCCAAACCTCTCTAGTAGCTCACCTGTTCTACTTTGCGGCAGGAGTAGCCGGATATTATGTTTGGCTGAGACTTCGTCGCACTTCGCCTCGGATTGGCCGAATAGTCTTTGCCGCCAGCCTTCTGACAATCGTTGGCCTGATCTGTTTCGCCAGCCAGATCACAGCATTCTTCGGAGCGATACTAGGGCCAAGCGGCGGCGCCGGCGTCAAAACCGCCTGGGCGGTGACATTGGCAGGCGCTGTCGTGGGAGTTTCCCTGTATCCGCAAAGGTGGTTCGTGAATCCTGTCGCGAAGCTGCTCGGCAACGCCAGCTTCAGCATTTACCTCTGGCATCCAGTCGTCATCGTTATCCTGGATAGCCTAGGTCTGTATCAAACGATCTACGCATCCTTTGATGGGGCATCCTTGCCATTCGTCGTCTCGGTGATTGCTACCTTTGTGGTGTTGATGCCACTATCGTTGTTAAGCTATCGGTATATCGAGCGACCCGGCATGGCCTTGGGAACCCGCTTTGGTCGTCTCCGGCCAGCTTGACGGACCTCTTTGCCTTTCCGTCCTGATGTCGACCAAGGTAAGGCGGCGGCATGGCGTCACCTTTTGAGGGGCGGTCTCAATTGAGATATTGAGATTTCTAGCCCGGGTGTCTAGACCGTGGATCGATGGTTGTTGGGTTGGTAATTTGTGGCGATTCCTATGACCCTCGATTGGTTGACCTCAGTCCGGCGTGTGCTACATGGCCGCGTGACTACCAAGAGTTTGGAGCCTCGCATGTTTTCCACGGCCGTCCCACACTTGCAGGCTGCCGAGCACGCGGCGGCTAACGGATGCACCGTCGAGGAGGCCCTTGTTTTCCTGCGCCGGATGGGCCTGGACGACTTCGGCCTCTTTATGATTTCCTTGCCGAACAAGGACTATCCCGGTTTGTCACGTCTCATGCCCGCCATGGCCAGCGACGATGTGCAAAAGACATGGACCGGAGCATCCGGCCTCGACCTGTACCAGCAGACTTCAGCGTTTACGCGTCAACTGGAGAACAATTTCACCAGATATGCCAAGGCACCGCTGGCTGGCTCTGATATCCTCGACTTCGGCTGCGGTTACGGGCGTATCTTGCGCATGATGTACTACTACAGCGACCCAACCCGAATCTGGGGCGTCGATGCTTGGGCCAAATCCCTGGAGCTATGCCGAGAGGCAAGATTGCCCGGCAAGTTGGCCCAATCGGAGCGGATACCTTCAGCGATGCCCGTAGGCGATCAGAAATTCGATCTGATTTTCGCCTTTTCGATATTCACACATCTTGCCCCTGCAACCGCGCGAGCCTGCCTCGCCGCGCTTCGCAATCACGTCAAGCCTGGCGGGTTGTTCGTGGCCACTATTCGGCCGGTCGAGTTCTGGCCGTTTATCGATGGCATTCGGAAGACTTCCGTCGCTGCTAAGATGCAGGCGGACCATCATCTTCATGGATTTGCATATCTTCCCCACGGCGGCGCCGAAGGCGAAACATATGGCGACATCTCTTGCGAGATCGACTTTTTCAAGGGAAGTGGTTGGACGGTCGTAGGGTATGATCGATCCGTAGTCGATCCATTTCAGGTATCGGTCCTGATGCAGCCTGACCTTCTATGAATTTTGACTTTCTCTTTATCGTGACCTATGGGCGGTCAGGTTCAACCCTGCTTCAAGGGGTACTGAACACCATCCCAGGCGTGCTCATCAGAGGCGAAAATGCCGGTGCTCTCCATGGTCTCGTCGGGTCATGGCAAGCAATAAAGATTGCGCAGGATTTATTCTCGGCCGAAAGCGACAAGTCCACCAGTCCATGGTTTGGCGCAGCGGACATGGACCTTGATTCGTACGGACAGGATCTTGCCGCCAGTTTCATACGGAATATCCTGAAACCACCGCCAGATATTCGCACCACAGGTTTCAAGGAAATCCGCTACCATATGGCCGCCGACGAACTGGCATTCGAGATGGAATTCATGCGGCGGTTCTTCCCACGCAGTGCTTTCTTGATCAACACGCGAGATCTCGAAGACACTATAGAAAGCAATATAAGAGCCGGCCATGACGTCTCAGAAGAAGACCTGATAGCGGTCGATCAAATGCTTCGCAGTACGGCTAAATCATCTGCAAATGACGTCTTCCACATACACTATGACGAATACCGCCATGACCTTGACCGCCTTGGGCCTCTATTCGATTTCATTGGCGCACATATTGATCGAGCCACATTGCAAAATGTCTTGGATACAAAGCACTCAGGATAAACCAGCTTCTCGATAGAGTGGGGCCACGAAGTTGGCGGCCTAATCCGTCGGTTCCACAACGCTGCCAGCGCACAATCCGACCGGTCAACGATATGGATTTCGAAGCGCGCAGGTGAACATCCTGGTAATTTGTCGCGTGCATCAGCAACTCTGTCAACCTCAACTTGGCCGCTGCACGAGCGTCACGCAATCCAGTTCATCCACGCCGCCCCATTTGAAAATATGGCTTTCGCGAACGATGAGGCCCGCGCGTTTGGCGTAGGTCTCGAACAGTTTCTTGGTCATGTGATTTCGCGCATGGGGATTGCGACCGTAGTGCCCATCCATCGACGCTGGATAGTTGGAATGGTGGAACAGTCCCATCCCGCCGGGCCGCAGGATTCGGGCCGTGTCCTTGAGATAGCTCTCGACTATATCCGGGCTGAAATGCACCATGGAGTCATAGCAATAGATGGCAGTCTTGCTTTCCGGCTCCACCGGCTCAAAGTTGTAGCCGTTTCCTTTGACATACCTGACAAATGCATACGCCCGCAGTCGATTTCGGCAGAAATCCAGGTTGGCGTCGTGGATGTCCATCAGCGTCAGGCGATCTGTCACATGGGCCACCTGCTCAGCGTGCCGGCCATGCCCACATGACAATTCGAGAACCGACGTCAAGTCCAGTTTGTTGAAGAGACGGCGAAAGTCCGTGTCTTCGTCCCAAAACAGATGCGTCCAGCGCTCGGCGTCGTCATAGTACGGGCTCTCAACCCAAGCGGCACCGACGACCGCTACTGACCTGTCAAGCCTTTTGGTCAGATCGGAATTGGCTATGTTGGCATTGGCAGCGCTTGGTTCTCCTGCCCCTAGTCTGTGTCCCCCCAAATTTGAAGGATCCTCAAAGCGTGGCTTGTCACCCGTCGCGAGGCCGAACTGCTCGTAGAGGCGTTGGGAATATGCGCTTGCCGAAGCTCGGGCCGCCGCTCCCAGGTCGAAGCGGGCGATCGTTTCGGATTGCACCCGCGCGATCTCCTGCAGATGCCTGGCGTCAAAATTCCCTATCGTGACGCTTGATGGGTGCCGTCGGTGCGAATTGGACGCGCGAGGATGAAACGCGATGTCACCTTTCTCCAGCAATCGCAGATACGCGACCCAGTCGCCCGCATTCCGGTAGGATGCGATTTCGTCGAGGCTCCGGTTGAGACTCTCACGCAGCGCCTCCCTTCGAAACAAGACGCCACTGACGTTTGGAATGGTGTTCTTAAGGTAAAGCGCCTCGGCGATTTCCTGGCGGCCGTCCACGACGTAGGGTTTTGTCCAGCGAGACCGGTCGATGTCGGAGACATAGTCGAGATAGTCTTCGGACAAGATGCGGCCGGCGCCGTCCATCTGGCGCGACTGGCAATAGCTCATCACCACCTCCTCGCGCTCGAAGGCGGGCAGAAGCTCGGCGAGAAAATCGGGATCGGCGAGGTCGTCGGCTTCGGCGATCCAGACATAATCGCCGCGCGCCATTTCGACTCCCCGCATCCATTGGCGGAATACCGAGCCTGAATTCTGCGCGTTGGCGACCAGCCGGTATGGAATGTCGCAACCGGTCAGAAATTTCTCGATGACTTCGACACTCTCATCGGTCGAAGCATCGTCAAGCACGATCAACTCGTAGGGCTTTGTCGTCTGATCGACGATGGAACCTAGACGTGCGTCCAGGTATCGGGCGTAGTTGTAATTCGGCACGATGACCGACACCCGCGGCAACGGCTTTTCGGCGTAAATCAGCAGGTCATGCAGGTAATGGCTGAAGCTGAACTCCTGGCGGACGATATCGCGGCCAACGCTGGCGAGACGCCGGGCTTCGCCCGCATTGTCGAGCAGATTGGTGATAGCCTTGGCCATCGCATCGGTGTCGAATGCCTGCACGAGGATTCCGCAATCCCGCTTCAGCAGATCCTGGAAGCCACCAGCGCCCTCAAAGGCAACGACCGGCACTGTGGCATCCAGCGCCTCGAGCACCACCGAGGGGAACGGATCCTCACGCGAGGTCAAGGCATAGATATCCGCGGCGAAATAGTATTCCTGCGGATTTTCCACCAATCCGACAAAGACGAAGCGGCCCTCCAGTCCCGCGTCCTTCACCCGTCGCATTTGCTTGGCGTGAAAGACGGTATCGACATGGCCGACCCAGACAGCAACCGCATCCGGTCTGGATTCCATAACCTTGAGGCAAGCATCAATGAAAAGATCGAGGCCCTTGCGATGGTCGGCATATCCCGCGCATAGGATTATGCTTTCACTTGTCGAAAGCCCTAATCTTGCGCGGACCGCCTCGCGGACCTGCTGACGATCATCGGCGAGGTAGGGCGTACGCAGATAGAGTCCTTGCGGCCTGACTACCGACTGACTGACCGATTGGCCAACAAACTCTTCGAATCCGGCTTTGACGATCTCGGCTGGGAAAACGACCGTATCAGCGCTCTCGACAATGGCTGCGGCAGCATCGGCAAGACCGTAGGACGCCAATATTCCGGGCAGTTCGTGGACGAGGCAAACGGTGCGGAACCCTGCCTGCTTCAGCAACGGGACGAGCTTTCCGGATACGGTGGTGTTCACGACGGCCACTTCGGCGCCGTTGTTTCTGATGGCGGCCAAGCGTTTCAGCACATCGGCATCGCCTTGCTCAGGCAAGTCGATCCTGTGCACGGTCGCGGCGTGGGCGAAACGGCCGAGCAGCGGCCCGTCGCCTAGCACGATGAGATCGGGCTCAAAACCAAGCTGCTTGAACCCCTTGGCCAGGTTGAGAGCCAGCAATTGCGCCCCATGCGGGTGGGCGTCGTGGGAAACGACTACGATTCGGGATTTGCATTTCCTGTTAGCCGCCTCCAGGGCGTCGCGGGTCGCCTGCAGGTAGGCGTGGCCGTTTGCGCTATCGGGCTCCAGATGCGCGCCTTCCGCCCACTCGTTCCAGGCATTGACGAAGACCAGCCGCTCGGATGGCTCGCTGACATGGGCCAAGGTGTCCTCAATGACATTGTCCAGCCATCTACGGTAGAGCGCGGGGGTGTTGTTGATGAACACGGTGCCGCCGCGCTTGCGGCGTGCCGTATTGTCCCAGCCGGGGCAAACCGAACGGAAAAGCTTGTATTTGCGGGATGAGTAGGTTTCGCTGCGTTGCGGGAAAATCGACCAGTCATAGACGGTCGTGGCAAAATCCTCATGCAGCGGCGTCACTGTATGCGTGACATTTGGCGGCGCGGAATTGTTTGGCGGAAACTCCACGGCGGCATCGAACCCGTAGCGATGAGGGGGCACAGATTCGAAGGACTGGGTATAGGCCAGGAAAATCTCGCCGATGCCATTCTCCCGGCACCAAGTCCGCCAGCGCCGCGCTGTCTCAGCCGCCGCCGGGAGCAGGCTTGGTCGATAGACGAGCAGCAGCGGCTTGCCATCGATGCGGATGTAGCGTGGGTCGCGAAGATAAGGCGCGACCTCGGCGATAAAGGCGAGATCGTCCTGGGGGGAGTGATCCTGCGCGATGAGGATCTCCTGATCCATTCCGTCCCAGCGGCGCGACCAATTCTCATTAGCCCAGCAGACGCAGAACGGCATGTCGAGGCTCTTGTCCGCGAGCCAGTTCTCGAGTGGCCTTTCCAAGAGCCGCTTGCCGGCGAACCAATAAAAATAGAAGCAGAAACCTTCCACGCCATAGAGCTTTGCCAGCTCTATCTGGTGGCGCTGAACTGCAGTGTCGAGCAGATCATAATAGCCGAGGGAATCCGGCACGTGAGGCTGATGGTGACCGATGAATTGCGGCTCGGCGGGCCTCACATTGGTCCATTCGGTGAAGCCCTGTCCCCACCATTCATCGTTTTCGGGGATCTGGTGGAATTGCGGGAGATAGAACGCGATGACGCGCACCGGCTTCAGGAGCAGCGGCGGCGCATCGAGAAGCGGCACATAGACTGGTTCGGGCGAGAAGATCGGGCCGGAACTGACCAGCGCCCCGCGCAAGACCATCTCGTTGCTGCCCACAGGCGCTTGGGGCGCCTCCATGCTTCTCCAGGCGCGGTAGGCATTCGTAACACCAAACAGCGAAGGAAAGGTCGAAAACGCCGCTCTCTTCAATTTTCGCTTGAGGTCGATGGAGAGCGGCAGATTGTGCCAGCAACCGTAGGCACCTCGAATCGCCAAGCGGCGGAGCCTTATGCGAACATCGCCGATAGCGCGGACGCGGCTCCCAATCCCCCGCAGAGGCTTGGTCACTCGCCAGGATGTGCTGGCATAAACGGCATCGAGAACATCATGCAACCGGATTTCCTCGGATCGCGCCTCGTCGCGATCCGCAAGCAGCACACTCGTCGCCCTGTGCGCCATCGACAAATTTTCTTGCAAGAGTTCGATCTCTTTGTCTCTCGCAATGATCTGTGTCCGTCCTCGCGCGATCTCTCCGTCTCGCGCGCTGACTTGTGCCCTTGTGCTTGAGATCTCGTCTTTGTGGGTCCGGATTTGTTCGCGCATTTCAGCCATCTCGCTGGAGAAAGCCTCGATGCGTGCCCCGTGACGGCCCACCAACTTCCTGTTGGTTCCGATCTCCTCCTCCATGGTTGTTGACTTCAACGACCATGGATTTCCGGTTTGATCGATCGCCTTGCTCTTCGTGTCGTCGAGAGGAACCACGCTCCCGTCTGCGAGCGCCGCCCGGCCGTGCACGTTGCGCGCGCCGAGGACGTTTTCCGGAATAGGCAGCTTCGTTACAATGCAAAGCGAGTTCAAGAACTCGACGGAATGAACCGACGCGAGAGAAGCTTCGTCGAATGCGACTTGGTGCCTGTCGGCGAAAGTGGCCAAGGCATCGACCCGACGACGATCCAGTCCCCAATGCTCATGGTTGACTACATCAAGCAGGCGTTTGAAAAACGACATCGAGGAAAGCGGATCGTAGAGACCGCCTTCGAACTCCTGCCAATAACTGCAATGCAGATCTTCGGCGATGTACATGCCCCCTTCGGAAAGATGAGGGAAATATCGCGCGAACGAGCGTATTATATCCGAGGATAGGTGCGATCCGTCATCAATTATAATATCATATTTTTCCGACATCGACATGATGTCGCGCTCTGTTTGATCAGTATTGGCGTCACCTACGGCGATCTTTATCTTCCGGCTGTCGAAAACGAGATTTCCGCAAGCCAGATTGACGTCACAGCCAACGATTATCTCAGCATTGGGGAAATATTTCTGCCATATCTCCAGGGAGCCGCCGTTCTGAACTCCGATTTCCAGGATTCGAACCGGCCTGTCTCGATACTCTGAAAAAATATGGTCATAGGTGCTGAGATAGATCGACCATTTATCCGACACTTTGCCGCGATGCGCGTCATACAGGTCACGAAGTGAAAGGACCTGCTTTGCCGTTTTGGCTTTGGCGCGTGCCTTGCCGGCAGGTATCGCGTCGCGCACCGCGTCTGGCGAAGGGTGCTTGTTCATGCCGTCAATGCCTGCTTCGTCTCACCGTCGAGAAGCCGGCGCACCACTGCCTCCGTCGATTGACGCCAGTCCGGTGCATTCCAGCCGAACATGTCGGCGAATTTCGCGTTCGATAGCCGGGAATTGGCGGGGCGGCGCGCCTTGGTTGGGTAGTCCATCGTAGCAATGTCCCGTACCCGCCCCCAGGGACCACCCAACACGCGGCTTGTGTCGAGGATATGGCGGGCAAAGCCGCTCCAGTTGGCCTCGCCGGTTCCGGCCAGATGATAGATGCCGGATGTGGCGGCGCCCTCGTGCAGCCGTGCCGCCGCATGCAGGATTGCGTCGGCGATATCAAGTGCCGATGTTGGATTTCCCCACTGATCGGCCACAACCGAAATCTCGTCGCGGTCGGCGGCCAGCCGCAGCATGGTTTTCACGAAATTCTTGCCGAACGGGCTGTAGACCCATGCCGTGCGCAGGATCAGATGGCGCGGATTGGCCGATGCAACCGCCTGTTCGCCGGCAAGCTTGGAGGCGCCATAGACGCTGGCTGGTGCGGTCACGTCGGTCTCGACATAGGCTGCGTCCTTGGTGCCGTCGAAAACATAGTCGGTCGAAAGATGGATGACGGGAACGCCAAGCAGCGCCGCCGCTTGCGCCACCTTGCCGGCGCCGACGGCGTTCACCGCGAATGCCAGATCGGGCTCGTCCTCGGCCTGATCCACCGCCGTGTAAGCGGCAGCCGACACGACGATATCCGGCTTCGCGGCCGCGATGGCTTCGATCACCGTGTCGGGTCTTGCGAGGTCGAGTTGCGGACGGCCAATGGCGATGACCTCAACGCCGGCGGCCGCCTGGGCGGCCTCCAGGAGGCTTGCCGCGACCTGCCCGTCGCGTCCGGTGACAACCAGCCTCACGCCGCCCCCTTGCGTGCTTCGCCCAGCCGTTCACCGGCATAGCGCTGCTCGCGGATCGGTCCCCACCACCATTTGTTGTCGAGAAACCAGTCGACGGTCTTGGCGAGGCCGCTGTCGAAATTCTCATTGGGCGTCCAGCCCAGGTCCCGGCCTATCTTCGAGGCGTCAATGGCATAGCGGCGATCATGACCGGGGCGGTCGGTGACGAAGGAAATCAGGTCGCGATAGCTCTTGCCCCCTGCCCGCGGCCGCCTGCTGTCGAGCAGATCGCAGATCGTCTCGACGACGCCAAGGTTCGTCCGCTCGGAATTGCCGCCGACATTGTAGCTTTCGCCCGGCAGTCCCCTGGTCGCGACAAGTTCCAGCGCGCGCGCGTGATCCTCAACGAACAGCCAGTCGCGCACATTGGCGCCGGCGCCATAGACCGGCAGCGGCTTTTCATCGAGCGCGTTGAGGATGACCAGCGGGATCAGCTTTTCGGGAAAGTGATAGGGTCCGTAGTTGTTCGAGCAATTGGAAAGTACGACCGGCAGGCCATAGGTTTCGTGCCAGGCCCGCACCAGATGGTCCGAGGCCGCTTTCGAGGCGGAATAGGGCGAGGATGGCGCGTAGGGCGTTTCCTCGACGAACATGCCGCCATCGAAGGGAAGATCGCCGAACACCTCATCGGTCGAGACATGATGGAAGCGGAAATGGCTCTTCCTGTCCTCGGGCAGGCCGCGCCAGTACTCCAGCGCGGCATTGAGCATCTTGTAGGTGCCGACGATGTTGGTCTCGATAAAGGTGCCCGGCCCATCGATCGAGCGGTCGACATGGCTCTCGGCGGCAAGGTTCATGACGATGTCGATATCGTCGCGCCGGAGGACATCGAGCACGGCCCTTTCGTCGCAGATATCGGCCTGCGCGAAGCGATAATTGTGTGCGTTCTCGATCGGCCGCAGCGAGGCCAGGTTTCCCGCATAGGTCAGCTTGTCGAGATTGGTCACCCGATAGGCCGGGTTGGCGCATAGATGCCGGCATACCGCCGAACCGATAAAGCCAGCACCGCCCGTCACCAGAAAATTCATGCCGCTGTCCTCAAATAACCCATCAGGCGAACACCTCGGCGGCAGCCAGCAGCGGCGCCTTGAGGTCCTTGTCCGAGAGCTGGAACCCGCCGGTCAATGACGGCCATTCGATGCCGATGGCGGGATCGTCGAAACGGATCGACCGGTCATGCGCCTGCGAATAGGTATCGGTCACCTTATACAGGACCTCGGTGTCGGGCACGAGCGTCACGAAGCCGTGCGCGAAGCCTTTCGGCACCAGAATCTGGTTGCCCTTTTCGGCCGACACTTCGAGAGCGACCCATTTTCCGAAAGTTTTGGAGCTGCGGCGAATGTCGACCGCAACGTCGAGAATGCTGCCCCGGATGACGCGCAGCAGCTTGTCCTGGGCGCGCGGCGCAAGCTGATAGTGAAGCCCTCGCAAGACGCCCGCCGCGGCGGAATAAGAATGATTGTCCTGCACGAAAGCCAAGTCTATGCCGGCCTGCGAAAAGCGCTCGGCATTGTAGGTTTCGACGAAGAAGCCGCGCGCGTCGCCATGTCGCTTCGGAACGATTTCCAGCACGCCATCGATGCCAAGGGGCCTGACTTCCAGCACCTAGCCCTCCGACAGGTCGACGACACGCCGGCGCAGATAGGCGGCATATTCGTTCTTGCCCAGGTGATCGGCGCGACGCAGAACCTGGTCCACAGTCAGCCAACCCTGTTCAAAGGCGATCTCTTCGGGACAGGCGACCTTGATGCCCTGGCGGTGCTCGATGGTGCGCACGAAGGACGAGGCCTCATGCAGGCTGTCATGGGTGCCGGTGTCGAGCCAGGCATAGCCGCGCCCCAACCGATGCACATGCAACTGGCCGCGCTCAAGGTAGACATTGTTGACCGCCGTGATCTCGAGCTCACCGCGCGCCGAGGGACGGATGGAAGGGGCGATGTCGACGACATCGTTGTCGTAGAAGTAGAGACCGGTGACCGCCCAGTTGGATTTCGGCACCTGCGGCTTTTCCTCGATCGTCAGCGCCGTTCCCGTGGCCTTGTCGAAGGAAACCACGCCATAACGCTGGGGATCCTCGACATGATAGGCGAACACCGAAGCGCCCTTTTCGCGCGAGGCAGCGTCGCGGCAAAGCTGCGACAGCCCATCGCCGAAATAGATGTTGTCGCCGAGGATCATCGACACGTTGTCCTTGCCGATGAAATTGCGGCCGATGATGAAGGCTTCCGCCAGCCCGTTGGGCTGCGGTTGCTCGGCATAGGACAGGTCGAGGCCGAACTCCGATCCATCGCCAAGCAGATCGCGAAAAACCGGCAGGTCGCGCGGCGTCGAAATGATCAGAATTTCACGGATACCCGCGAGCATCAGAACGCTCAGCGGATAATAGATCATCGGCTTGTCGTATATTGGCAGAATTTGCTTAGAGACAGCTAATGTTAGTGGATAAAGACGCGTTCCACTGCCTCCAGCAAGGATAATTCCTTTCAAGAAGCTCTCCTCGACATGCCTGAACCCCCCGGCCCAGCCGCCCGTGCTTAGGTTCCATGCAATGGCTTGTCAATCTCGGCGTTCGGCAAATGACCGGGCCACGGTCCAGCGCCAACCCTTGGCCAATTCCGGGCGACGCATTGCTATCGTCTTGCCAAGGCCGGCCTGACGGGAACAAGCAGATTGTCATCATGGGCGGCGGTCGACTCGCCTCTTTGACTCAGCCGCTCAGCAAGTCCCTTGTGAAAGATAACGCCATTCATATAGGCGAAGGTCATCGCCAGCGCCGCCGTTCGCAAGGGATAATCGACCAGGGAATGAACGAGAAGAAACGACACTGAGAGAAACGCCATTTTCTGCAGCGGATCTCGCCGTGCCGTGACGGAAAACGCAAAAAGCAATATCGAGTAGGCTGCGACCAGAAAGACAACAGGAGCGCCACCTTCAAGTGCCAATTCCAGATAATCATTGTGGGCGTGATTGACGTAGGGCTTGAAGATCATCTCTCCCTTTTCGTAAATCTGGTAGACTTTTGGGAAACTGCCAAAGCCCACGCCCGTCGCCCAGTTCTCTTCAATTCCCGCGATCGTCGTGCGGGCAAATTCGGCCCGTCCAAAGGCCGGGTCAACCACTTCCGCATCGATTTTCGTCCACGCCCCGATCGTGTAGAGCGAAAGCCCGATGAAAACAGCGGGTATTCCATACCCGCCCAGCCTCGAGCGCGCGGACAGAAAGACGACTGATACTATGGTGATCGCCAGTCCTATCAGAATACCGGCGCGCGAACCGGCGGCAAGAAGCAACAGCAGCAGCGTTATCAAGCCGAGCGACCCGGACAGAAGATGCCCGCGAAACAGGCCGTAGTACACGACGAAGGGGATGGAGACGAAGAGCAAAGCTGAAAAATGGTTCTGGTTGGCAAACAGTCCCGCATTGATCGTGAACGGCAACAAACCCTGTATGGCAACCGTATCGGAGAGCGAATACTGGATCGCCGCAGCCAGTCCGTTACAGATGACACCCATGAAAAAGAAGGGCAGAAGGCCGTAGACCTGATCTGGGCGCAGGCGGGTGACGCTCAGAAAGAATGCAGCCATCGCCACGAAATACAACAGACACTCGATCGTACGTCCCACGCCGACACTGACGAAACGCAGCCCGGTTTCACCGCTCAGCCACGGATTTGCAAGTAGAACCTCAGGCCGCAATCCTCTCAACAGGGCGGCTGGCAGCGGCACGATTTGAAAACAGAACACGACAAGGCCCAGAGCAAGCAACCACAGGGCCGAGCGAGGGATGCCGTGCCCCGACGGCCTTGAAAAGACGGCCGCGGCCGAGACGATCGCCGCCACCTCGATCAGTGCTTCGGTGTAGAGACCGCTCGCGGTGCCGCCGCCAATCAGCACCGACAGGAAAAGAACCGACCCAAGCAGATATTTTTCCCATTCCGTGGGCCGGGTTGACCGCTCTCTCAAGATGAAACTCTTTCGATGCTCAATTTGTGCATGACCAACGTGCCAACGTACCGAAATCGCCAACTCTCAGCGATGGCAGCTGTTTCCAGCCGCAACAATTGCATGGGACACGCGCTTGGTCCGATCGCGAAATCCAGGCTCAACTCCCGCCGATCGAACGTGCCTTCCGGAATGTCGAACCGAGCTATTTCGCCCGCCGGATCCGCGCATCTGATGGACCAGAACAACTGCTTGGGTAGTTTCAGGTTTCTCGCGGAAGCGATCAGGGAAATCCTGTAGGAGCCGGGAGGCAGTTCGACATATTGCTGGAGCGCGGCGTTCTTCACCGGCGTATTCAGAAATCGGACAGTCGCTCCGATATCGCCTTCGCCGGCATCGCGCGCCCCGGCAAAGGTAATTTCCAGACCGGAGCGGTCGCGAACCTGCCAGTCGAATGGCTTGCCGCTGAGGATCTGTTCAAAGCCGCCGTTAAAAATGTATCCGGCCAGTGTCCGCTCCTGATCGGACAGACTGAACAGGAACAGCCGGTAAGCCGCCTCGTATTCCTTCTGCCGGATGTACCCGTTGATTACGGCAGACAATTCCTTCGACGTCGGTCGTGAACTCGATCCGGCAAGGTCCAGCAACAGTTGATTTGCGACGCGCAGGCCCCGCGGATCCTTGCCAAGCGCGGTGAAAAGACTGGATCTCCACGGTGCCTCGATCCTTAAGGCTGCCAGGACAGCCTGATATCCGTCCCGGTTTGAAAGAATAGCCGGCAAGCCCGCCGCAATGACTGGAAATCTGTCGGGCCACCGGCGCAGCAACGTGTCGATCTCGGCAACGGCCTTTGACAGATCGCTCACCTCGATCGAGCGATCGATCGATCTCTGAAGCGAATGGATTTCAGTCTTGGACAGCTTTCGAGCCTGGTCGAAGAGTTCAAAAGCCGCGTCTTTCTCGCCTTGTCGATACTCAATCTCGCCTATCAGGCTGTAGAGCCGGGCATCGGCGACATTGAAACGAAGCGCGCCCTTGGCCTTTGTTGCCAAGACGTCGAGATCAACACCGTCGCCTGTTTCGCTCAACCGGCCGGCAATTTCGCCCTCAAGGCATCTATGTTCAATGGATCGAGCGCAAGTGAAACAGCCGGCGCTTCCGACTCAAGAAGCCGACTTAGCCCCATCGACGAAACCGCCAACACCAGAACGGAGGCGACGAACCAAACGCCTGAACGCCGGAGATTTCGCGTGAGCGGGCTGGCCTGCTCCGTCATCGACTTTGCCCTCAATTTTCGGGGTACTCGCGCCATAGTCGTAGTACTGATAGTTCATGTATTTATAGGCGTAATTGTAATCGAACTTGTTGACCGTAAATTTCGACATCGCCGCTCCGATCACATTCGCACCGGCTGAGCGCAGACGCTTGAGTGCCGTTTTGGCTGACTTGCGTGTGACCTGATTGGTCGAAACGACCATCAATGTGCCTTCGGCAAGCCGGCTGAGGATTGGTGCGTCGGAAAGACCGACGACCGGCGGGGCGTCAATGATGACCAGATCGAAGCGTTTGCCTAGGTTGGTCAAGATCAACGCCATCTTCGGCGACGAGAGCAGGTCGGCCGGATTCGGCGGAATCGTTCCGGACGTCAGCACGGTGACATTGGGATATTTCGTCGGTCTGAAAATGCCCGGCAGATCGTCCTTGCGAACGGTATTTGTCAGCAGGTTGCTCAACCCGATCGCATTGTCGAGGCCGAACAGCCGGTGCAGGTTGGGTTTGCGGAGATCGCCGTCGACAAGCAGAACCCTTGCGCCGAGTGCCGCGAAATCCTGGCCAAGCTTGAACGACGTGGTCGACTTGCCTTCCGACGGTTCCGAACTGGTCACCAGCAGCGATCGCGGCGCGCCCTCCGCACCTGAGAACTGCAGCGATGTTCGCAGCGAACGATAAGCCTCGGAGAGCCCGGATTTTTGATCGGCGATGCTGGCTTCGCGGTCATCGACAAGCGGCAGGACGCCAGCCCGCCCTTCTACCGCCTATTTTGGCCGTACCACGTTCCCTTGCCGGTTCCATGTTGGGCCAGATGGTTCGCGTCGACCAGAATGGCCAAGTGTTTTTTGACGGTGTTTCGGTTTGCACCTGTCAAGTTGACGATCTCGCTGATGGTTATGCGCCCACGCTCGTTGATGGCCTCAACGATTTGCAGAGAGAGTTCGGGCAACCTGCCGAGCACAAGGCGTTCCCGCTCGATTTTTTTCTCCAACCTCCGCTTTTGCTGCTGCAGAGCGCGCAGGAAGTACACAGCCCATGGCTGCCAATTTGGGTTCGGGCTGCGGATCGTCTTCTGGGTCTGGCGTAGCGCCAGATAGTAGCCTTCCTTGCTGTTCTCAATCACGCTTTCGAGGGAAGAGTAAGGCACATACACATATCCGCTGCGCATCAGCAGGAGCGTCGTCAGAACGCGCGACAGCCGTCCATTGCCGTCCTGGAATGGGTGTATCTCCAGAAACACCACCGTGAAGATTGCGACGACAAGCAGAGGGTGCAGGCTTTGCTCGTTGAGTGTGTCGCGTGTCCACTCGACAAGCTCTTTCATCCGCTTCGGCGTATCGAAAGGCATTGCCGTTTCGAAGATGACGCCGATCTCTTTTCCGTCGGCATCGAACGCACTGACATTATTGGCGAGCGTCTTATATGCACCGCGATGGCGTTCATCCTTGTTGCTGAACGCCAGCAGGTCACGGTGTAGCTGTGTCAGGTGGTTTTCGGTCAAATCAATCGCATCGAAATGCGTGAAGATCATTTCCATGACCTGCGCATATCCGGCGACTTCCTGCTCGTCTGGGGATTCAAAGAACTTGAGGTCGAGTTTGGCGAGCAGCCGCTCCACTTCGCCGTCAGTGAGCCTGCTTCCTTCGATACGGGTAGAAGAGCCGATGCTCTCGATGGTCGCAATGCGGCGCAGAGCCAATAGGCGCTCTGGAGCGAGCGCGCCCAGCGCTCGCCAAGCCCCTTTGAATTCGTCGATCTCTGAGACCAAAGCAAGGGTTTCAGGCGTGATTTGCAGGAAACCGATCTTCATGGCCATACCCAAAAATATACCCAAAAATACCCAATAGCTCAAGAATCGACCTTACCCAATAAAGCACCCCCGGCGCCTTGTATGGGAAACGCCCAGTCACAAGACAAACGGATCGGAGAGTGGATTCGACAACAAAATTCAAAAGGTGCATGATGGGTTTGGTGTCGGGGGATACCTTCATGAATTGGCGTTGGTTTTCGACCGCAATAGTTGTTGCGTTCATCTCAGGCTGCACTACCGACTATTTGAATAATTATGACTCGGTGACGTTCGCTGCCGGCGATGCGGACCGCTCAAATATGCTTTTGCAAACCGTCGATCCGTTCAATCCGAATAGCCAAAACACGCGTATCGAAGGCGACGGAGCGCGCGCCGTGGCAGTCTTCAACGGATACCGAGGTGCGACCCGAGCCCGTAGCGCTGATTTGGACTGTGCAGGCGGCAGCGGAAACAATGCAGTGGTTGCCCCTGGGATGCAGATCACAGGCTCTGATCCTAACAGGCTCGATGGTGACCGCGACGGCATTGGGTGCGAGGGAAAATAGGTTGTCTCGAGCAAGGAAAGGAGGGCTAGGCTGGCTCGCAGTCATTGCGTTGGTCGCCTATTATTATCCCGTTCCGCACCAGAGACCGGGCATTACCTCGCCAAATCCAAAGGCCACCGTTGAGATCAGACCGGAGGCCAGCAATCTGAGCCAGAGCGTTACACGGCAGGTCGAGGAACCGGCCGCACACAGTCAGCAAACCAACGGGGAAGTGCTTCAAGGCCGCGCATCGGCAGTTGATGGCGACACAATTGAGATCAATGGGACGCGCGTTCGGTTCAACGGCATCGACGCACCCGAGTTTGATCAACAGTGCGAGGATGCGAAGCACTTTCGGTATTCATGTGGATGGCAGGCCAAAGCTTCCCTCGAAAAATTCATGGCTAAATCGAAGCCCTTACGATGCGAGTTTGTCACTTGGGATCAATACGGACGCTTCGTTGGCAATTGCTACCGGGCGGACGGAGCCGACGTCGCGGCCTGGCTCGTCAAGAATGGGCTGGCCCTCGACTGGCCCAAATACAGCCATGGCAGCTATGCATCCCAACAAGCTGTCGCCAAGGCTGCCAAGCTCGGCTTGTGGAAAGGCTTCTTCGAAGACCCATGGACGTGGCGCGCCGAGCACGCCGAAGGTACGCAGCCCGCGGCCGATCAGCCTCTCGGTATCATAGGCCGTCAGGCTCAGTCACAAGGCTATTCGTGCGAGCCTCGCCGTAAATGCTCTCAGATAGGCTCTTGCGCTGAAGCCCAATGGTATCTCAGCAACTGCTCATGGGGCGGCAGGCTGGATCGCGACAGTGACGGGATTGCGTGCGAAACGCTATGCTAAACACCGAGGACGACGGAGGACTGGTCAGTGGCCCAACAGTCGAGAAATTCCGGTTTGGAACCCCTCCTTCTTCTCTCTTGTCGGTCGGTGCGGGTACACTGGTTTGCCCCTACGGTGATCTATTACCGGGGCTAGTCGCAACAGGATGTCCTCGTTGGGGCTTGCTGATCGGTTCGCTGCTAGGCACATTCACCGCATGTGCAATCTCTACAACATCACCACGTCACAAGAGGCGGTCCGCCAGTGGACCCGGACTTTGCGGGACATCCTAGGCAACCTTGAACCGTCCGTTGACATCTATCCCAACCAGCCCGGCCCAGTGGTGCGAAACGCCCCTGAAGGCCGTGAGCTAGCCAATCTCCTGTGGGGAATGCCGACGCCGGCCGAGCGCGTCAAGGGCAAGGCTGACTACGGCACTACCAACATTCGCAACCCGCAGTACAGCCATTGGCAGCAGTATGTCGGCGTCGAGAACCGTTGTGTGGTGCCGGTAACAAGCTTCGCAGAGCCCAGCCCAACTCCCGGCGATAGGGACCCCGAGACAGGCATTCAGCGGAACTATTGGTTCGCGCTCAATGAGGACCGCCCGTTGTTCTTCTTCGCTGGCCTCTGGACGCCATGGCATGGGGTCCGCAAGGTAAAGGACGGCCCCGGCGATTTCGAGCTTTACGGTTTCATGACGACCGCGCCCAATGCCCTCATCAAGCCGATCCATGAAAAGGCCATGCCGGTGATCCTGAGGACGCAAGAGGAAACAGAGACGTGGCTGACAGCGCCATGGTCGGAAGCGAAGCGGCTACAACGCACGGCGCCGGATGATGCTCTTGTGATTGTCGAGAAGCCTGCCACACAGATCAAGTTTCCCGAGCAGGCACCGGTACCCCCAACCCAAGGCTCGTTATTCTAGATGGCTGGCCTTCGGATACTCTCGGACGTTGCACCGGGCCTTGCGATTGCCATCTTTCTTACAATCTTGGTCGTGGTGTTTTTTCGCCGTAAGCGGCGTTAAGCAAATCGGCGGCACGTGATTGAAATATTGGGCTGTTAGCGCCAGTTATTCATCCCTCCAGATCACGCGTCGCACCATGCGGATTTCAACAAGTCGCCTCACGCGTATCTTCATGCCCTCCGATGCGCTTGGCAGCAGGATATCCACATCAAGCTCGCGGCGTTTGCAGCGCTCGCAGCGCATGTGCCGGTCAACGTCCCAAAACGGAATGTCCCCCACCAATTTGGCGAGGTCCCCAGGGAGATAGTGGCGTGTAATGTTGCAGTTGATGCACCGGACACGGATTAGCTGACCAACCTCATGCGCTCGGCACAGGGTCTGGACAAGGCGGCGCGGTCGTCTGCTCTGTTCCGGCATAGCCAAAAATAGGAATGAGTTCCTCGCCGAGTAAATTCACTCTTGACATTTATGTTCCCTTTTTGTTCACTATGCCCATGCAACGTATGGAGTAATGCCATGGACCGAATTGTGACACTGAACAGCCGCCAGGAGGCCGCCCTGCAGGCCCACGCCGAGGATTTCATTGCAGTCCACAAGGGTGATGTGATGAAAGCGCTCAAGGAAATGATCGTGCTCAACGGACACCTTCAGGAACGACTTGATGCAATCACCCCGCAGCGCCGCGCGACGCGTTAGGAGTAAGCACCATGGGCACAATGCACTTCGACACCGAAGCCAAAGCCGAACTGCACTCTGAAGCGGTGAAGCTGATCGCCCGCTACGACAGCCCTCTTGAGACCGTGAAGGCGCTCATGGCCTACAACTGTGAGCTTGAGACCCAGATACTCGCCATCGCCCATCGGCATCCGGGGATAGTTTCAATCGGGTACGATCCCACTCCGCCTGTGCTGGAGTGACCTTCAATGAGCCGCCTGATCTTTGCAGGAGAACTGGAGAGTGCCGCCGACCAGATAGCGGACATATCCCGCGCCGACCTTCAAATTGTACTTCGTAGGGCCGCACTGATGCTTAGAAACGTCGCCGGCGTCAATCTGGGCGCGAGAACAGACGAATTGCTTTTTGGAATCGCAGCGGAGATGGAAGTTTCCAAGTCCGATTTGATCAAAACGATCGTCAGCGATTGGCTAATTGCCAATGCTTATCTGCCTGTTCCGCTAGAGCTTGACGAAGACAACGAGACACCATTTAAAATCTGAGGATGAAACCCAGCGTCTTCCGCTATCCCCGCGCAAAATACGCCTTGTACCACTCGACGAACCGCCCGACGCCCTCGGTCACCGTCGTCGTCGGGCGGTAGCCGACCGCCTGCTCCAGCGCCGAGGTGTCGGCGAAGGTATCGGGCACGTCGCCGGGCTGCAGCGGCAAGAGTTCGACGATGGCTTTCCGGCCAAGCGCGTTTTCCAGCGCCTCGACATAGGCGGTCAGCTTCACCGGGTTGTTGTTGCCGATGTTGAAGATGCGCCAGGGGGCGCTGCTCGTGGCCGGATCGGGACGGCTGGAGTCCCAGGCGGCATTGCCCGTGGCCGGGTTGTCGCTGGCACGAATCACGCCTTCGGCGATGTCATCGACATAGGTGAAGTCGCGCGTGTGGTTGCCGTTGTTGAACAGCTTGATCGGCTCGCCGGCAAGGATGTTCCTGGTGAACAGGAACAGCGCCATGTCCGGGCGTCCCCAGGGGCCGTAGACGGTGAAGAAGCGAAGCCCGGTCGTCGGCAGCCCGAACAGATGGCTGTAGCTGTGCGCCATCAGCTCGTTGGCGCGCTTGGTCGCGGCGTAGAACTGCAGCGGGTGGTCGGCCGGCCGATGCTCGGAAAACGGCATGTCGGTGTTGGCGCCGTAGACGCTGGAGGTGCTGGCATAGGTCAGGTGCGCGACGGCTTTGTTGCGGCAGGCCTCCAGCATGTTGGTGTAGGCGACGATGTTGCTTTCGACATAGGCATGCGGGTTTTCCAGGCTGTAGCGAACCCCGGCCTGGGCGGCGAGATGGATCACCCGGTCGAATGCATGGTCGGCAAAGCAGGCGTCGACCACGCTCTTGTCGGCGAGATTGCCGCGGATGAAATGACAGCCGGCATTGGTCTTGCGGCTCGCCTCGTCCAGAAGCCGCAGCCTCGCCTCCTTGATCTGCGGATCGTAGTAGTCGTTGACGCTGTCGATGCCGACCACCTCGTCACCGCGCTCCAGCAGCCGCTTGGCTACGTGATACCCTATGAAGCCGGCCGCGCCGGTGACCAGAACTTTCATCAGAAACGCCCATCCGTGACATGCCTGGGGAACAGGCCCTTGATGTCGTAAATGACGCCGGGGGTCTTGCAAAGAGCCTGCAGGCCGTCGACGCCCAGAGCGCGGAACTGCCTGTGGCCAACGGCCACGATGACGCCGTCAATGTCCTTCATTCCTCAGGTCCGGCAATTTTCCTCAAAGGCCACCCCCATCACCAGACTCCGACTGCCAACGACCAAGAGCTACGACAGCGCGGCTGCTCCAGCAAGCATCTATTTCTCGGATCAACAGTGCGGGAACTTTTGATCATCAGCATTGTTTGATACGATTGAAAAGCTACCGTCTGCAACGCACCAACGCCGAACGGTAGGGCCAATAATGCGATGTAATTTCCAGCACGGCTTCGGCGATCGATCCCTTGGCAAGTCGCCTGGGAGTTGGGCCGATCGGTTTCGAAGCCGCCGCATTCTGGGGCGCGGCTTTGCTTAATCGATTGTAGTGGCCGGGCGGCTTTACCGACGCCTTGCCTTTCGCACTGCAGCATCATATCGCTCCAAGGACGGACCGGTGGAACTTTCCGTTTCGCCAATCTTTCCAATCTCCTGCAACCGGAGAGCGATGCATGACCAAATGGGTTTTCACCTTTGGCGATGGTGCGGCGGAGGGCCGTGCCAGCGACAAGAATCTCCTGGGCGGCAAAGGCGCCAACCTGGCCGAGATGTGCAGCCTGGGGCTGCCGGTGCCGCCGGGCTTCACCATCACCACGGAGGTCTGCAACGCCTACTACGCCAACGGCCGTATTTATCCGGCCGGGTTGGAAGCCGATGTCGCGGTCGCGCTCGATCACATCGGCCGGCTGACCGGTCGTCGGTTCGGCGACCCGTCGAAACTGCTGCTGGTGTCGGTGCGTTCCGGCGCTCGCGCCTCGATGCCCGGCATGATGGACACCGTCCTCAATCTCGGCCTGAACGACGAGACGGTCGAGGCGCTGGCCGCCGATTCCGGCGATGCGCGCTTTGCCTATGACAGCTACCGCCGCTTCATCCAGATGTATTCCGATGTCGTCATGGGTCTCGACCACGAAGTGTTCGAGGAAATCCTGGAGGACCAGAAGGGCGGGCTCGGGCGCGAGCTCGACACCGAACTGACGGCGCTCGAATGGCAGGGCGTCATCGCGCTCTACAAGGCCAAAGTCGAGGAAGAGCTTGGCAGGCCGTTTCCGCAGGATCCGCACGAGCAGCTCTGGGGCGCGATATCAGCCGTGTTCTCGAGCTGGATGAACAACCGCGCCATCACCTATCGCCGCCTGCACGATATTCCCGAAAGCTGGGGCACGGCGGTCAACGTCCAGGCCATGGTGTTCGGCAATATGGGCGAAACCTCGGCCACCGGCGTTGCCTTCACGCGCAACCCGTCGACCGGCGAAAAGATGCTCTATGGCGAGTTCCTGGTGAACGCGCAGGGCGAGGACGTCGTTGCCGGCATCCGCACGCCGCAGAACATCACCGAAGCGGCGCGTATCGCAGCAGGCTCGGACAAGCCGTCGCTGCAGAAGCTGATGCCTGACGCGTTCCAGTCCTTCGTCACCATCTCCGATAGTCTGGAGAAGCACTACCGCGACATGCAGGATCTCGAATTCACCATCGAGCGCGGCAAATTGTGGATGCTGCAGACCCGCTCCGGCAAGCGCACCGCCAAGGCGGCGCTGAAAATTGCCGTCGAGATGGCGCGCGACAGGCTGATCACGAAAGAGGAAGCCGTTGCCCGTATCGACCCGGCCTCGCTCGACCAGTTGCTGCATCCCACCATCGACCCCAAGGCCGCGCGCGACGTCATCGGCATCGGACTGCCGGCCTCGCCCGGTGCCGCTACCGGCGAGATCGTCTTTTCCTCAGGCGATGCTGAGGACTTGAAGACGCAGGGCCGCAAGGCGATCCTGGTGCGCATCGAAACCAGCCCCGAAGACATCCACGGCATGCATGCGGCGGAAGGCATCCTGACCACGCGCGGCGGCATGACCAGCCACGCCGCGGTGGTGGCGCGCGGCATGGGCAAGCCTTGCGTCTCGGGTGCCGGCTCGCTGCGTGTCGACTACAAGGCCGGCACGCTGATGGCGATGGGCTCTACCTTCCGCAAGGGCGACATCGTCACCATCGACGGCGGCAATGGCCAGGTGCTGAAGGGCGCCGTGCCGATGCTGCAACCCGAACTTTCCGGCGATTTCGCCGCCATCATGGAGTGGGCGGACGCGGTCCGCCGCATGAAGGTGCGCACCAATGCCGAAACGCCGCTCGACGCGCGCATGGCGCGCTCCTTCGGCGCCGAGGGCATCGGCCTTTGCCGCACCGAACACATGTTCTTCGACGGCGACCGCATCGTCGCCATGCGCGAGATGATCCTGGCGGACACCGAAAAGGACCGGCGCGCCGCGCTGGCCAAGCTTCTGCCCATGCAGCGCTCGGACTTCCTCGAACTGTTCGAGATCATGGCCGGCCTGCCGGTGACGATCCGCCTACTCGATCCGCCGCTGCACGAATTCCTGCCCAAGACCGAGGAGGAGGTGGCCGAGGTCGCCGCCGCCATGAAGGTATCGCCGGACAAGCTCAGGCAGCGCACCGAGGCGCTGCACGAATTCAACCCGATGCTCGGCCATCGCGGCTGCCGCCTGGCCGTCTCCTACCCCGAGATCGCCGAAATGCAGGCGCGGGCCATTTTCGAGGCGGCCGTGGAGGCCGGCAGGAAGGCCGGCGCCCTGGTGGTCCCCGAGATCATGGTGCCGCTCGTCGGCCTTGTGAAGGAGCTCGACTACGTCAAGGCGCGCATCGATGCGGTTGCCAAGAGCGTCATGGAGGAAACCGGCGTCAAGATCGACTATCTCACTGGCACAATGATCGAGCTCCCCCGCGCCGCGATCCGTGCCCATGTCATCGCGGAGTCAGCCGAATTCTTCTCCTTCGGCACCAACGACCTGACCCAGACGACCTTTGGCATCTCGCGCGACGATGCGGCCTCGTTCCTGGAAACCTACCGCCAGAAGGGCATTATCGATCAGGACCCGTTTGTCTCGCTCGACATCGAGGGCGTCGGCGAACTGGTGCGCATGGCCGCGCAAAAGGGCAAGGCGACGCGGCCAGACATCAAGCTCGGCATCTGCGGCGAACATGGCGGCGATCCGGCCTCGATCCGCTTTTGCGAAGAGGTCGGCCTCGACTACGTGTCCTGTTCGCCCTATCGCGTGCCGATCGCCAGGCTGGCGGCAGCGCAGGCAGCGGTGCTGGTTGCGAAGGCAGGCCGAGGATAGGATCCATCCAGCTTACCGTTTTGTAAGACAATTCACGCGAACGTGCTGGCGGCGTCGCGTAATCTCGACATTGTTCCTGCCCAATTTGCGGCCATCCGCAAATTGCTCCCGGAAACAGATGCTGCAGATTTCTCCCGCGCCGCTCCGCTCGATCCTGGTCATTCAAACCAAGTTCATAGGAGATCTCGTCCTCGCCTCGGCGCTCGCCAAGAACCTGCGGCTCGAATTCCCCGGCGCCAGCATCGTCTTTCTGTGCGAGGCCCGCTTCGAGAGCTTCGTGATCGCCCATGGTATCGCTTCCGAGGTGGTCGCATTCAGGCGCGACCGCATGCGCGGCACGCCCTTGGAGCGCGGGAAGGAGCTCTATGCCATGGTGCGGGCGTTGCGCCGCTTCCGCTTCGACCTGACCATCGACCTGACCGATTCGAAGACGTCGCGCATCCTCACCGGGCTCGTCAACGCCAAGACCCGTGTCGGTTACAATCCTTCCGAAAGACCTTTGCGTATGCTGGAGCGGCAGCCCGCCAACGTCTTTGCCAAGCCCTACGGCTTTGATGGCGAGCATTTCCTGTACCGCTACCTCTCGCCGCTCGAAGCGCTCGGCATTGAACTTCGCACGGTGATTCCGAACCTTCAGCCGCTGCCATTGGAGACGGCGAAAGCATTGGCGCTGCTGGATAAGCACCATCTGCGGCCAAATGCCTTCATCGCCGTGCATGCGGGTGCAAGCTTCGAGGGGCGACGTTGGCAGCCGGAGCGGTTTGCAGCAGCGATCGTCGAGATTGCCGGCGAGACCGGCCTGGACGTCGTGCTGGTGGGCGGCCCGGACGAGCGCGAGATCGCCGAACGCATCGTCGCCAGGACCGCGCCGTCGGTCGTCAATCTCGTCGGTGACCTTTCGCTTGAAAGCCTGCTGGCGGTGCTGAAACAGGCCCGGCTGTTTCTCGGCAATGAGAGCGGCCCGATGCACATGGCCGCGGCCACCGGGACCCCGGTTGTCGGGCTGTTCGGTCTGACGGAGCCGTCGCGCTGGGGTCCCGTCGGCGTGCCCAGCATCTCGCTCCAGCCGCCGATGCCTTGCGCCTGCATGGCCGAGGACCTTTGCCGCGCGCCGGATCCCAGCAAGGCATGCTGCGTCTGGGGCCTGGAGGTCAAGCCTGTGGTCGACGCGGTGCGCGAGGTTCTTTCGCGCACCGAAATGCAGCTGGAACGCGTCATCTGAGATCATGCATCGCATGCACGACTCTCGACGCGGTAGAAGACACGTTCGCCGCAGGAACGGTCACATTGTCGCGTGGAGCGCTTTTCTGCTATGCATCATCCTGATTTCCGCCTTCATGCGGGTCTTTGGGATGCCTGCTTGAAATGACGGATCAGGAAATCGGTTTGATGCGCCTGCTGCAAAAAAATCTCTGGATGATCGCCATGTCGTTGGCGATGGCATCCGCCGGCCATGCCGCGCCGCTCGTCGAGCCGACGCTGCACATCAGGCCGCAGGCGAGCGGCGCCGGCCGTGTGGCACTCACGCTCGATGCCTGCGGCGGACAGACCGACAGCCGGATCCTTTCGGCGCTGGTGGACAACAAGATCCCCGCCACCATTTTCGTGACCGGCATCTGGCTGAAGCGGAACGCCGCCGCCGTCGAGATCATGCGGGCGCATCCCGATCTGTTCGAACTGGAAAATCACGGCGGTCACCACATCCCGGCGGTCGACACGCCGCGGAAAATCTACGGCATCCGCAGCGCCGGCAGCCCGGATGCGGTGCTGGCCGAGGTCGAATCTGGCGCCGCCGCTCTTGCCGGGACCGGCGAGCCGGCGCCGAAATGGTTTCGTGGCGCAACCGCCGAATACAGCCCGTCGGCAATCGCCATGATCCGCAAGCTTGGCTTCAAGGTCGCGGGATTCTCGATAAACGGCGACGGCGGCTCCTTGCTCGGCGCCAAGGAAACCGCGCGGCGCATCGCGGCGGCCAAGGACGGCGACGTCATTATCTCGCATATCAACCAGCCGACCCATGCGGCCGGCGAAGGCGTGGTGCAGGGGCTGCTGGCGCTCAAGGCCAAGGGCTTGACCTTTGTGCGGCTCGACGATGCCGAGGGCATCGGCAATAACGGCACCACGGAGTGAGTGGCCAGCCGAGCGTATCCCGATGCCTTCGGCGTTGGCTCAGTCCGGTTTGGCTTCGATCGTGACCTTGCTGGCGTAGAATGCGCCGTGGTTGCCGATTTCAGCCATCTCGTCGAAAGGCCGTTCATAGGCCCACATGGCGTTCTGGCCGGTCTCGCCGGCAGGCAGCACGCTCCAATAGCTTGCATCGCCCTTGTAGGGGCAATGGGTCGAGTGGTCGGTGCGGCCAAGCTTGCCGAAATCGATGTCGGCGAACGGAATGTAGAAGGCCGCCGGATAGGGAGCTTCGGTCAGCACCTTGGCCTTCGCTGTTGAAGCGATGACCACGTCTCCGGCGCGCACGGTAACGGTGCCGGCATAGGGCTCGATGGTGATGATTTTGTCCGGGTTGCGTTGGAAACCGGGTGCGGGGTTGGCGATCTGATCCATGCGGCGGCTCTCCTTGCGTCGACTTTGAGATGTGTCGCGCAAACGCATTGTTCAAGGCCTGCCGTCGCCATGCAACACGCAAACACCTGCCCAGGCCGGCACTGCCGGATCGCGCCTCCTATCCTTGATACTTGTCGTCAGCTGTCAGGCAGCGGCCTTGAACACGTCCATGAGACCGGCATAGGCGGCAGCGATACCGGCGACCGGGTTGCTGCTTCTCGATACGGTCTCGACCTTCAGGGAACCACCGCCGGTCGGCAAGGTGAGCAGCAGGAATTGGCGGTTTCCGCCATCGCCGACTGACGCGGCTGCGACGTGCTGGTCCTCGCCCTGGTTCTGGACGCACATCTTGAACAGCAACGTGCCGCCGACCGCTTCCAGCGCGCCGCCGACAACTTCAACAAATTCATCTTCGGAAACAGTCTTTGTGTCCGGCACCAGATCGGCCAGACTTTCGGCAAGCGTACTCTCGAGAGCCTTGTCGTCGAGCTGCGCGTCCATGCGAACCTCTTTCAGTCGCCAATCGCACCCCTTTGCCCGTTAACGAAGCTTAACGCCGACGATGGCCGGATTGTGGCGGTTGTTCCCGATGCAGTGCTCGGCCGTATTGGCGGCTGGACAATCCGTCGGTTCGCTCCACAATGGGACAAAAAGCACAACGCAAAAGCGTGAGGGAGGACCGAATGCTGGGACTGATGCAGGAATGGCCGCTGCTTTGCCATAAGCTCATCGACAATGCCGAGCGGCAGCATGGCATGCGCGAGATCGTGTCACGCTCGATCGAAGGGCCGATCGTGCGCACCACCTACGCCGACATCCATCGTCGCGCTCTGAAGGTCGCCCAGCGGCTGGAACGCGACGGCTATGGGTTGGGCGACCGCATCGCGACGCTGGCCTGGAACACCGCCCGCCACATCGAGGCCTGGTACGGCATCATGGGCATCGGCGCCATCTACCACACGCTCAATCCGCGGCTGTTTCCCGAGCAGATCGTCTGGATCATGAACCATGCCGAGGACAAGGCAGTCTTCGTCGACCTGACTTTCGTGCCGCTGCTCGAGAAGATCGCCGGCGCCGTCAAGTCGCTGAAACAGGTGATCGTGCTGACCGACAAGGCACACATGCCGCAGACGACGTTGCCCAATGTGGTCGCCTATGAAGAGTGGCTTGAGGAGGCGGATGGCGACTTCGCCTGGAAGACCTTCGACGAAAGCACCGCCGCAGGCATGTGTTACACCTCCGGGACCACGGGCGATCCCAAGGGCGTCGTCTACAGCCACCGTTCGAACGTGCTGCACGCCATGATCGCCGCCATGCCCGACGCCATGGGGTTGTCGTCGCGCGACACGATCCTGCCTGTCGTGCCGATGTTTCACGCCAATGCCTGGGGCCTTGGCCAGAGCGGGCCGATGATCGGCGCCAAGCTGGTCATGCCCGGCTGCAAGATGGACGGCGCCTCGATCTATGAACTGCTCGATACCGAGAAGGTGACCTTCAGTGCGGCCGTGCCGACCGTCTGGATGATGCTGCTGCAGCATCTGGAGGAGACCGGCAAGAAGCTTCCCTATCTCAATAAGGTCGTCATCGGCGGCTCGTCCTGCCCGCGCGCGATCATGACGAAGTTTCAGCAGAACTACGATGTCCAGGTCATCCATGCCTGGGGCATGACCGAAATGTCGCCGCTCGGCACGCTGTGCACCCTGAAGCCGGACTATGCTGGTCTTGAGGGCGAAGCCCGGCTCGATGTCCAGCAGAAACAGGGCTATCCGCCGTTCGGGGTCGAAATGAAGGTGACCGACGACGACAACAATGCGCAACCCTGGGACGGCAAGACATTTGGCCGCCTGAAAGTGCGTGGGCCGGCCGTTGCCCGTGCCTATTATGGCGGCGCCGGCGTGGAGCAGTTCGACGGGGATGGCTGGTTCGACACCGGCGACGTCGCCCACATCGACGCGGGCGGCTATATGCAGATCACCGATCGCGCCAAGGACGTCATCAAGTCCGGCGGCGAATGGATTTCGACCATCGACCTCGAGAACCTGGCTGTCGGTCACCCCGATGTCGCTGAGGCGGCAGCCATCGGCGTCCACCATTCGAAATGGGGCGAACGGCCACTGCTGGTCGTCGTCCGCAAACCGGGCAAGGAACCGAGCAAGGCTGATATTCTCGACTTCATGGACGGCAAGGTGGCCAAATGGTGGATGCCGGACGATGTCGCCTTCGTCGGTGAAATTCCGCACACCGCCACCGGCAAGATCCAGAAGATCACCTTGCGCCAGCAGTTCAAGGATTATCGCCTGCCGACGGATTGACGCGATGTCGCATGTTTCGGCTTCATGGCATCGCAAAAAGGTTCTAAGTCTCCGTTCGGGTTGGGGTGGTACGGCAATCGATGGCAAGTATTCCTGAACGGCAAACGTCGAGGGCGGCCGGATGGTCGCGGCGCACGGCCGCTTTTTCGTTGGTGCTGCTGCTGACGGTCTTTGTCGGCCATCGCTTCGATCTCGTCGAAACACCTGTCTTTCTGTGGGTGCTCGGCATTGTCGCGCTGCTGGCGGCGATGGCGCTGTTGTTTGCCGGGTTTGCCTTTTCGCGGCTCTGGAACTTCGGCGACCGCGGCGGTCGCGACCTGACGGTCGGCGCGCTGCTGGCGCTGCTGGTGCTCGCACCCTACGGCGTCGCCGCCTACTGGGCGACGATCTATCCGCCGCTCAGGGACATCTCGACGGATTTCGACGAACCGCCGGCGCTGGACGTGAGCGACCGCACGAAGGATATGAACGTGCTTGCGCCGTCGACGCCTGGGGAACAGCGGCTGCAGATCGATAGCTATCCGCTGGTCAGCGCACGCAGCTACGACCTGCCGTTCGAGACTGTCGTCAATGCCGTCGAAACTGTACTCGACCGGCGCGACTGGGATCTATCGGAACCCTATCCTGATCTCGCCGGGCAAAGCGAGGTGACCATCACCGCCGTCGCCAAGGGCTTCGTGATCGGCCTTCCCGCCGATGTGGCGATCCGCGTGACGGACGATGGCGATACGGTCATCGTCGACATGCGGTCGGCGTCCCGCTACGGTCGCTACGACCTTGGCGACAATGCCGCGCGTATTGTCGATTTCCTTGCCGAGCTCGACCAGGAAGTCGCCGGTCAGGTTGGCGCCGCGCCGGCCGAGTGAGGCACGGGCACTTGGCAGTGGGCTGCATTGCCTATCCGGCCGGCGTGAAAATGCCGTCGATGGCCGGTGCGGCATCGGTCACAACCAGACCGCGCGCCGTCAGATCCTCGAGATGGGCAAGCACCGACAATCCGGCGGCGCCATGCAGCCGCGGATCGGTATCCCTGTAGATCGCCTTGACCATGTCCACGATCGTCCGGTCGCCGGCCCGGACCCGCTCCAGGATGGCTCGCTCGCGCATCTTGCGGTGCGTCTTCAGCCCGCGCATGAAAGCGCGCGGTGCGGTCACCGGCCCGCCATGTCCGGGCAGCAGCAAGCGGTCCTCGCGGTCGATCAGCCGGTCCAGCGAGGCCATGTAATCGGCCATCGCTCCATCCGGCGGGGCGACGATGGAGGTTGCCCAGGCCATGACATGATCGGCCGAAAACAGGATGCCGGTTCCTTCCAGCGCGAACGCCGCATGATTGGCGGTGTGGCCCGGGGTCAGAACCGTCCTGATCGACCAGCCGTCGCCATCGACCGCCTCGCCGTCGGAAAGGGCGATGTCGGGAACGAAAGCCATGTCTGCACTGGCGTCGAGCGCATTGGTCTCGCCGATGTGCAGGGCTCTTGCCGGCCGGTGCGGCCCCTCGGCCAGCACGATGGCGCCGGTGCGCTCTTTCAGCCGGGCCGCCAGCGGGGAGTGGTCGCGATGCGTATGGCTGACGAAGATATGGCTGACTGGCCGGCCTGCGATCACTTCGAGCAGGGTCCGCAGATGCGCCTCGTCATCCGGCCCCGGATCGATCACCGCCAGCGTATCGCGGCCAATTATATAGCTGTTGGTGCCGTGAAAGGTGAAAGGGCTTGGATTGCGGGCCGTGATGCGCTGGACATCGGGCGCGACGCTCACCCCCTGGCCATAGAGGGGGTCGAAGCCGGTATCGAACTTCAGTGCCATGCATCGGTGCCTTGTTTGGGGAAACGGCAAAACCGATTGCCGCATAACACGCAAGCCAATATAGGAGGATGTGAGGCCGCGAACATCTAGTAGCGGCAATCGGATTGGGGAAATACCATGGCAATTGCAACTACGATGCGTCCGCTTGTTTCTCTGGCTCTGCCGCAAAGCGGCGCGGCTCGGCTGGCAACGCAGCTTTTCCTGGCCATCGCCGGAACGCTTGTGCTGACCTTGTCGGCCAAGACCAAGGTGATGCTCGGGCCGGTCGACATTTCGATGCAGACGCTGGCCGTGCTGCTGATTGCCGCCGCTTTCGGCATGCGTCTCGGCGTCGCCACCCTGCTGCTCTACATGGCCGAGGGCGCCATGGGCTTCCCCGTCTTCCAGAGCACGCCTGAAAAGGGTCTCGGCATTGCCTACATGCTCGGCTCGACCGGCGGCTATCTCGCCGGCTTCGTGGTCATGGCGGCCATTGTCGGCTGGGCGGCGGATCGCGGCTGGGACCGCCACCCGATCAAGCTTTTCAACGCCATGCTGGTTGGCGAAGTCGTCATGATGGCGATGGGCTTTGCCTGGCTGGCGCTGCTCATCGGTCCGGAAAAGTCGTGGCAGTTCGGCGTCGTGCCGTTCATCGTCGGCGACCTGATCAAGGTGGCTCTCGCGGCAAGCCTGGTGCCGGCCGTCTGGACGCTGCTCAAGCGCGGCTGAAAACTCGCGATCGAGGAAACGGCCAGGGGCAATCAAACCCCTGACTGGAGCGGCGTGACTGGCGGATTTCGGCCTGATGCCGCCAAGTAGTATCACTCAGGTTTCCGGAAACGGCTTCGGAAACAGCACGTCCATCGTGCACAAGGTGCTGCCTTGAGGCAGCGAACAACCCGCGCGCTATGCCTGCGATGCGCTTGAACGCGAAGGAACTGAACGTTGCCGCGGTGTCGCAACTTACAGTCCGGTTGAAAGACGATCGCCATCTGCCCCTTTGTCCAGCCATACTGGCAAGGCTGCAGGTACGGTTATGGGCCGCCCTTCATTTTGCTGGCCAAGGAACATTTTGCAGCAATCCGAAGCTGTTCCTGGCTGAAAGGCGTGAGCTCGACAGAAGCAAGCTATGACGAGGTCGCCGTCGCGCCGACGCCAGGATGCGGCAAAAAAGACTTGCCATGTCGAGGCTTTTGGAGTAGAACATATCATGAACAAAGAGGTGGCTATGAAACTGTCCGGAAAACTCGACTACCTGGAAATGCCGGCTACGGGCGGGACGCTGGACCGGCTGAAGGCCTTCTACAGTGCCGCCTTTGCCTGGTCGTTCACTGACTATGGGCCGACCTATTCGGCCTTTGCCGAAGGCCTGGACGGGGGTTTTCAAGCCGACGCCGCCGAAGCGCCATCAAAGCCGCTGCCGGTGCTCTACAGCAGGGATCTGGAGGCGACCCTCGACGCTGTCGAAAACGCCGGCGGCACGGTCGTCAAGCCGATCTTCGCGTTCCCTGGCGGCCGCCGTTTCCACTTTGCCGATCCGGCCGGCAACGAGATGGCGGTGTGGTCCGAATAGCCAGCTCGTCTCGTCTGGCGGCGTTGCTTTTGCTGCCCAAACAGGCGTTCTCACCACCCTTCATGGGCATTGTGCTTTTCGGCTGCTCTGCTAATAACGCGCCGCACAAGCGACTCTGACGGCAATTGGGGCGTCGCCAAGTGGTAAGGCATCGGTTTTTGGTACCGACATTCCCAGGTTCGAATCCTGGCGCCCCAGCCAAACTGGATGCCCTGTGGATAGCTTCCCTTGATGGCGCACCAACGGTGCGACTGTATGTCCGGCGCCACCTCTTTCTCCAACTGATGGGCGGCAGCACGGGTTCTTGTTCAGGGTGCAGGAACGAGAACGTTCGTAGAAAACGCCCTCTCCATCACATCCAGGAAAGCGCGAACCTTCGCACCGACAAGACGCCGCGAGCTTTGCAGCGCCCAGATTTCCACAGACGGACCGGCGTGAGTTCCCCAGCAAACGAGCCGGCCCGCCTCGATATCGCCCGCGACGAGAAGCTTCGGAAGCAACGCCGCGCCCCCACCTGCGAGAACGGCTTCGCGTACCATCAGCAGGGAAGAGAAGCGCAGGCCGGGCTCGGGTTTGAAAAGGACTTCGTCCTCAACATCGGATTTCATGCGCCAAACAACGTTCAGCGAAGTCGCGCTCAGCAAGACCGCCTTTACGGGAGCCGGTTCACCGCCCGGCGCCGGCTGAGGGAGCGGCATGTCCGGTGGGGCGACAATCAGGCGCTCGTCATTGAGAAAACGGCGACCGATGAGCCGTTCATCCGGTGAAGGATCGATTCGGATAACAAGGTCATAGCCTTCCTCGACCGGATCGACCTTGCGATCCTCGGCAACGATCTCAAGCTTGACCTCGGGATAGGCGAGAGCGAAACGGGTGCCGATCCTGGGAAGCGCCACATGCGCGAAAACCACGGGAGCGCTCACCCTCAGCCTGCCTCTCGGGGTGGACGCACCCAAGACGATCGCCTCCCCGGCTTCCGCGATTTCCGACAGCAATCCATCGGTGCGCTCGTGAAGCGCCCGCCCTTCGTCTGTCAGCCGCAAACTTTGGGATCCACGCTCGATCAGCCTCACGCCAAGGCTATGTTCGAGTTCGCTCACATGGCGCGACAATGTCGCCTTGGATCGCCCGGAGAGGCGACCGGCTCGGCCGAAACCGCCATGGGTGGCAACGAGGTTGAAGTCCGCCAGAGCTTCGAGATCCATAGGATGGGTGTTCCAATATCGAGACAGGCTGTCCCGAACATGGCATCTTCTACTCATGATTGGAACGCGTATCTTTCTCTCGACACGCACAAACATCATAAGGAGTTTTCACAATGGCTATTTTGGTAACCGGCAGCACCGGGACGATCGGCTCCCAAGTCCTGGCCCACCTGCAGGGACGCAACGTCGAGATCCGCGCCTTGACTCGCTCGCCTGAGACGGCACAACTGCCATCAGGTGTAAAGGCGGTGCGCGGTGATCTCGCCGACCCGGATTCGCTACGATCCGCGCTGGAAGGCGTCAGCACATTGTTCGTGCTCGCCCCGAATGTCGCGGACGAATTGACCCAGGCCATGCTTGCGCTGACGGTGGCTCGCGAGGCCGGCGTCAAGGGCATCGTCTATCTCTCGGTATTCGGCGGCGAGCCCTATGCCGACGTTCCGCATTTCGCGGGCAAGTACACGGTCGAGCGGATGATCGAGGCGCTCGACCTGCCGGCGACAGTTCTGCGTCCCGCCTATTTCATCCAGAACGATCTTCGTCAGAAGGACGTGCTTCTGAAGGCCGGCGTCTATGGCGCGCCGATCGGCGCGAAGGGTATCTCGATGGTCGATATCAGAGATATCGGCGAGGCCGCCGCGATCGAGCTGGTTCGCCGTGAGCAGGCAGCGACGCCGCTCGGCCGCGAGACCTATGCGTTGGTCGGTCCGGACAGCCTGACCGGCGAAGGTATCGCCACCATCTGGAGCGAAGCCCTCGGCCGCGCGATCCGCCATGGCGGCGATGATCTTGTCGTGATGGAGCAGCGCATGAAGACCATGCTGCCCGCCTGGCACGCGCTCGACCTGCGCCTGATGTTCAGCCGGTATCAGACAGAAGGCGCGGTGGCGACCCCTGACGACATCGAGCGCTTGACCAAACTGCTCGGCCACGCCCCCCGCTCCTATTCCGCTTTTGCCAGGGATGCCGCGGCGCAGTGGGCGAAGGGCTGAACCTGCATCCCTACCCCCAACCAAGGAGACCAAACAATGACGACGATCCAACCTCTCTTGCCTGAAGATGCACCGGCCGTGACCGCGATGCGACAGGCCGCTTCGGCCCACAAGGGCGAGCCGATGGGCCCTGACGCGCGGCCGATATTCGACGCCATGTTCGCCGCCACACCCGCCGCTGCGGATGTGCGGGTTGAGCCTGCGACGGTCGGGGGCATTGCGGGCTTCTGGCTGCGGCTGCCGAACGCACGACCGGGCGCACGCATGCTCTATATTCATGGTGGCGGCTATGTGCTCGGCTCAGCCGAGGCGCTCGCCAATTTCGCGGGCCAGATCGCCGCACGCGTTGGCGCCGATATCTTTGTCCCCGATTACCGGCTCGCGCCCGAGCACCCGTTCCCGGCAGCGATCGACGATGCGGTCGCCGCCTATCGCGGTCTCGTTGCGGAGGGTGCCGAACGGATCGTGGTTGTAGGCGACTCCGCAGGCGGCGGTCTAACGCTGGCGCTGCTGTCGATCCTCGCTGCCGACAAGACAAAGGGCTTGATGCAACCGGTCGGGGCTGCGGCGATGTCGCCCTGGACCGACCTGGCGCTCACCGGCGACAGCATCGAGACGCGGGCAGAGGCGGATCCGATCTTCACGCGCGGCGTGCTCCAGAGCTTTGCGGACATGTATCTTCAGGGCCAGGATGCCACGAACCCCAAGGCGTCGCCGCTCTATGCGCAGCTCCGCGGCCTGCCGCCGATCCGCATCGACGTCGGCGACGACGAATTGCTGCTCGCCGACTCCATCCGCTACGCCGACCGGGCGCGGGCGGCAGGCGTGGAGGTCACGCTGTCGGTCTGGGAGGGCATGCCGCATGTCTTCCAGTCCTCCCTCGGCCAGTTTCTCGCAGCCGAGCAGTCCGTGAACGCCATCGGTGACTTCATCCGCCAGCGGCTAACCGATTCTTCTCCGTCCATCAGCACGCCTTCGGAGGTTTGACATGAAAATTCTGGTATTAGGCGCCACTGGCGCAACCGGCCGGCTGATTGTGCGCAAGGCCCTCGCAGAGGGTCACGATGTCGTAGCCCTCGTTCGCTCCAAGGCAAAGGCCGAGGACCTCGCCGGAGCCGAGCTCGTCGAAGGCGACGCCCGCGATCCCGCCGCGCTGACCCGCGCCATCGCGGGTTGTGATGCCGTTGTCAGTTCATTGGGCACCGCCATGAGCCCGTTCCGAGAGGTTACCATGCTCTCGACGGCGACGCGCGCGCTGGTCGGCGTCATGGAGCGGCAGAACATCCGTCGTTTGGTGTGCATCACTGGCCTCGGGGCCGGCGACAGCCGCGGCCATGGCGGCTTCTTCTTCGACCGGCTGCTCCTGCCCCTGATGCTGCGGAAGGTCTATGAAGACAAAGATCGCCAGGAAGATGCCATCCGGAGCAGCGCGCTCGACTGGACCATCGTTCGACCGATGGTGCTCAACGACAAGCCGGCGCGCGGCCGCATCAAGGCGGTGACCGACCTTTCAGGCGTACATGGCGGGACGATCGCGCGAGCCGATGTCGCGGATTTCGTCGTTCAGCAACTCACTACGGATACGTGGATGCGCAGATCGCCGCTGATCACTTGGTGAAAGCGCCCTAGCTAGTGCTGTGTCCGTGGCCAGTTGCTTCGCCCAGCTGTTCCACCACCATTTCGATGAAGCTCTTCAGCTTCGGGGTTTGTCGCCGATCAGGGTGGAACAGCAGATGAATTGGACGCGGAGGCGTTTCGTAGTTCGGCAACACTCTGACGAGCCGCCCGGTCGCGAGGTGCGTGCGCACCGCCTCTTCCCCGATGAGCGCCAAGCCGAAACCTGCGAGCGCCGCCTCCAGCAACGAAGCGGGGCTGTTGACCTTGAGACGGCCGTGGACCAGGGCCTTTGAGGTGAGACCGTCCCGTACAAAGAGCCAGTCGCTGAACGTTGGCTCGGGCCAGTTACCGAAGAGCAGGCATTCATGATTGGCCAGATCCGATACGGTCGATGGCATCCCTCGCTCTTTTAGGTATGCAGGCGACCCGCAGGCGATAGTCTGAAAGGGTGCGAGCTCGATCGCTCCGAGGTTGGATTCTCCGAGAGGACCGATCCGGAACACCGCCTCAAACCCGTCGTCGATAAGGTCGACAAAGCGGTCGTTGAGAACCAGGTCGACATCGACACTGGGATGGCTGCTCAAATATCGTGCGACCACAGGTGTCACGCAGTGAGCTCCGAATGAAACCGGCGCGTTGACGCGCAAGAGCCCTCGCGGTTTGCCCCTAGCCTCATCAGCAATTGCATCCGCCCAGTCGACTTCGGCCAGCGCCACTTTGCACCGATCGTAGTAGGACTTGCCGATCACCGTCAGACTTTGCTTTCGGGTTGTGCGATTGAGCAGGCGTGCCCCCAAGCGTGCCTCCAGGTAGGTGACGTGCTTGGCCACCATCTGCGGTGAGATGCCGAGCGCCGATGCCGCCGTTGCAAAGGAGCCGCTTTCTGCCGCCTTCACGAATGCGGCCATGCTGGCGAGACGATCCATTCCACACTCCTGGTTGGGAGAGCCGGTTTCATGACGCCATTTATCGATAAAATGCAAGGGTCCATATAGCTTGTCTGCATTCTCAACCCACATCTTAGAAAGGCACAAACATGAAAATCGGCATTGTTGGCGCTGGCAATATCGGCAGCGCACTCACCCATCTCTTCCGGGCCGCAGGGCACGAGGTCACGATCGCCAATTCGCGCGGACCAGAGTCTTTGGCGGACCTGTCGGCGGAAACCGGCGCGCGGGCAGCTACGATGGAAGATGCTGTCCGCGGCCAGGAGGTCGTGGTCGTCTCCGTTCCTACAAACAAAATCCCTAGTCTGTCCCGCGAACTGTTCGCGTCCACGCCCGCCGACGTCGTCGTCATCGACACGACCAACTACTACCCACAGCAGCGCGATGGTCATCTGGCCGGAATTGAGGACGGGAGCACCGAAAGCGAATGGGTCGAGCAGCACCTTGGGCGTCCGGTGATCAAAGCCTTTAACACGATCGAAGCGACCCATCTCCAGCCGGGCGCCAAGCCGGCGGGCTCCGCGGACCGTATCGCTCTGGCGGTGGCGGGTGATGACGTCCGGACCAAGTCCAAGGCCATGGCGCTGATCGACGGGATCGGCTTCGACGCAGTGGACGCCGGCACTATCGCGGAATCCTGGCGTCAGCAGCCGGGCTCGCCCGGTTATCTCAAGGACTATGGCGTCCAGGGCGTCCGTAGCGCGCTCGCCGAGGCAAACCCCGAACGTCAGCCCGAGTGGCGCGCCACGCCCAACAGCCCCGGCACATACGACTCGCCGGCTTAGACGCCCTTGGTCCGCCACCATCCGCCCCACCACAGATGATCGATATCTGACGACCTCAGGGGGACCTTCGATGTTGTATTCGACTGCCATGGGAGCTTGACCGCCAGGGAAGAGGAGTTCCTTACAAAGCGTTCCGGTGTTGCCGTGGATATCGACCCGACCTTCGGCAATCTGGTCAGATCGATAATTTCATCGCGGCACAGTTTTGTAAGAGGCGTGCCTAGCCTGAGGATACTGCAAAAAATCGTCGACCTGGCCGTCGGCGGGCGGCTGCCGATAACCATCAGCCGTACCGCGCGGCTTTCCGAGGCCATCGCCCTGATCAGCGACCTGGAAGCCGGTAAGCGCGTTCCAGGCAAGGCGGTCATCGTGATGGATCGAGAGAATTGCTGAACGGGCCTTGTTCCGGATAAATTCGGATCAGCGCTGAAGTTTGAAAGGGGCGGCAAGCCTTATCCAGTCTAAGGTCTGGCGGCAAACAATGGCTTCGTACCGCCACAGTTCATCAATTCAGCAAGCCGGGTCGCAGTCACTGAAGCTAGAACGCACCAGTCCTCATTGGCGACACCTCGCCGAACGACGTACGGCCACTTTCGAAATCCCATAACTTCATGGAGAATTCCAATGACGCGAATACTGTTTGTCGGCCAGAAACCAGAAACCGTCGACTTCTCGGACCCGTCCTTGCCGCCCGGCTTCAACGCCGAAAAGATCAATGCCGGGATCGCTTTGGGGGTGGCTAAAATCGAGGAACGGGGCTGGCAGGGTGATACCTGCATGATCACGCCCGATGCCGCCGGATTTACCGCACTCAAAAGAGCGCTGAGCGACGCGACATACGATTGCGTGGTGATCGGTGGCGGCCTCAGGCTGCCGCCCAAGGCCCTACCCTTGTTCGAAACCGTCGTGAACATCATCCACAAGGCGGCGCCCAACGCCGCCATAGCCTTCAACACGAGACCCGAGGACACCGCGGAAGCCGCTGCCCGTCAGCTCCCCATGGGTTGACGGGCGCTCATTTCGGCTGTTCGCCGCGGTGTGAGGCAGAGTTACAAGAGCGGCATCGCGCCCGCGGCCGCGATGCTCTGCGCGAATCTGCCCGACATTCCCTCGTAGGCAGTGTTCGTCATCGAGATGACGGTTCTCTTCCTGGCGAAATCGATACCCCACCAGTTGCCATATGTTCCGCCCCAGGAAACCGATCCTTTGCTCCATTTGCTGCCGGTGGAAGCAGGGTCGATCAGGGCAGCGCCCAGCCAGGAAAAACCCCACCCCGGGCCCATTGCCTGAGCCTCCGCGTCAACTCTTGGCGTCCTCACCGCTTCACGCAGATCCTCGCCCAGGAAAGCGCCGGTGCGATACGCCTCAAGCAAAGTCAGGACGTCGCGCGGACGGCCAGCCATGCCCGCGCCGCCCGATGGCCAGGCTGTCGCGTCCCGAATGCGTTCCGGATCGAAGCGAACGCCGGGGCCCTCGATGTAACGCTGCGGCACCTCGACACCGACGGTCATCCGCACAGGCGCCGATGAACCATCGCGGTAGGGGACGGCAATATCCTCTTGGGGCCAATGAAAAGCGGCACCCAGTTGTAGTGGTTCGGTGACCAGGGCGCTGATCGCGCCGTCAAGCGTCGTGCCGGTGACGGCCTCAATCACGCCGCCCAGCACGTCCGTCGCGATGGAGTAGCGCCAGCCCTCACCGGGAATGCGATCCAACGGCACGCTGGCGATGCGGGCGAGATTTGCTTCGAGTGAGCCCCGGCTCTCATCAAGCCCATCAGACACTCCCGCACGGGCGTAAGGTCCATCGGCAGGTTGCTGGCTGCGGTAGTCCAATCCGGCCGTATGCGCCATCAACTGACCGATTCTGATGTCGGCGACCAAGCCATCGGCGAGACGAGGCGCAAATCCCGGCAGATATTTTGTCACCCTGTCATCAGGCGACAAATGTCGAGCCTCCATCAACTTCAAAGCGGCCATGGTTGTGAAGGCTTTCGTCACGGAAGCGAAGCGGAAGGGCGTCTCGATCTGCATCTGCCTGCCTGTCTCACGGTCAGCAAGGCCCGCCGCCCGCTCGTAAACGATCTTGCCATCTTGGGCGACGAGCACGACGCTACCAGCGATGCGGCCCTCTGCCAGTGCGTCCTCGATCGCAACATCCATGGCGTTTGCCAGGTTGTCCGGCAGTGCCTTGAGGGCCAAATCTTCGGTCATATCTGTAACTCCAAGTTGGAAATATGCCCCCTAGATGCGCCTCCTTGATCGTGAAGTTGAGATGGGCCATGCTTCATGGGTCTTGAAGCATGAATTGACGATGGGACCCGATTTTTTCTCGCTGCTGCCGGCGTTCCGCATGGTCGCCACGACCGGAGGCTTCACCGCCGCCTCCGGCCGTTTGGGGATAACGCCATCTGCGGTCTCGCAGAAGATTCGCCAGATCGAGGCCCTTGTCGGAGTCCGGCTTTTCGAGCGCACAAGCCGCAGTGTCCGGCTGACCGAGGCGGGCCGCCTCCTGCTTGAAAACACGGACCGAGCGTTCGCCGACATCGCGGACGCACTCGATCGGGTTCGTATGGTTGGAAAGCGGCCGGCAGGAAATTTGCGGATCAACCTGTCACGGCTGGCGGCTCAGGTCTGCATCCTGCCGCGGCTGGCCGCCTTCGTGCGGCACTACCCGGACATCAAGATTGAACTCGCAACCGACGATCGATTGTCCGATATCGTGGCTGGCGGCTTCGATGCCGGCATCCGTTTCCAAGATACATTGGAGATGGATATGATCGCGCGCTCCATCGGTCCACCTCTTCGCCGCTCAGTGCTGGCCTCGCGCTCCTATCTGGAAGCTTCCGGCACCCCCCGGCATCCTAACGATCTGCCAGGCCACGACGTTATCCGTTACAGGTTTCCGGGGAGCCAGCGATTGGAGCCGTTGACCTTCAACGTCAACGATCAGGTTGTTCGCCTCGATCCGCCACCGCGCCTGGTGTTCGACGACAATCATCATTTCGACTTTGCCGTTCGCTCGGGCCTGGGTATCGCCCAACTCTACAGAGCGACGGAAATACCGGCTATCGAGGCAGGTGAACTGGTTGAGCTTTTGACAGAATTCGAGCCAGGTCCCGTACAGTTCAAGCTTTACTATCCCACACGCAACCAGCCGCCAAAACTTCGAGCATTCATCGAATGGTTTTGCGGTTAGGTCCGTTGCACCGCAGGAAGCGGGGGACGCAGCGCCGTCGCAGCCTCGGTGGTCGGGCTCATTAACGGCCGGCTCGCACTGTATCTCCCACTGGCAAATTCAGGTCTTGCACATGATCTGGACAGTGTCGCCTTGAACATCTCCCTCTTTCCATACATAGGTCGGCCAGGTGGGTGGCGGCTCAACATGGAACTTCAATGAACCTTCCTATCTTCGCCATCAATCTCGATCGCGAGACCCAGCGCTGGAGCGAATTGCTCGCCAGCGCCGAAGCGGCAGGACTGACCTTGCAGCGCATTGCCGCGGTCGACGGTCGGGCGCTTGCAGAAAAAGACTGGACGGAGATCGATCTGCCAGCCGCGCGCAAGCTGAGCGGGCGCGACATCCTTTCCGGCGAATATGCCTGTTACCGCAGCCATATCCAGGCGCTGGAAACGTTCCTGGCCGGTGGCGGCGCCCATGGCCTGATCGTCGAGGACGACGTCGTCTTCAGCGAAAACACCATGCAGCGCATCGAGGCCATCATCGCGGCGGTGCCGGATTTCGACGTCATCAAGCTGACCAACCATCGCATCAGCTTCTTCATGCGCGCCGTCGAGACGGCGGAAGGCGACGAGATCGGTCGTGCGCTGCATGGCCCGCAAGGCTCGGCCGCCGCCTATCTGGTGACGCGGGAGGGCGCGCAGGGTCTGTTGTCGGCGCTCGCCATCATGAAAATGCCATGGGACGTCGCGCTCGAACGCTTTTGGGATACCGGCCTGAAAGTCTATTCGGTCCGCCAAAACGTGCTTGGCTTCGCCGCCAGCAGCGAGATCTCCGGCATAGCCGGTCCCTCGGGAAGCTACAAATCCGCAAGGTTGGGGGGGCCGAGCCGGCTACGTGCCGGGGTGTTGCGGGCCAGTGACGAGCTGCGCCGCCTGCATCACGTCCTGCTGCGGCCCCCTTTGCCGCGAGATATCCTGGACTGTGCCAAGGACAACGCGCCGCGCCACAGCTTGCTTCTGTTGCTTGCGGCACTCGCCATTCTGGCCATGGTTTCCGCGGTGTGGCGCGAGGCAGACACCTACCGCTATGCGGGCCTGGCGCTGGCCCTGGTCGCGGTCATCCGCTGGTTCAGGGTGGATTTGTGGACCTACAGCAAACCACTGATCGGTTGGGTCGGCTTCCTGTGTCTGGGCTGGTCGCTCTATGTCTTCATCCGACTGGCGATCGTCTATTTCGGCACCCACCAGTTGGGTGGCGCCGAAGGCATTTACATGTTTCCGCTGTTCTATGCGACGACCGGATTCGCCTTTCTGCTGTTTGTCAGGCAGCCCGCACGGCTGGTCTCCTGGTTCATGATCCTCAGTCTTGTCTTCCTGGCGGCGGACACCGCCTGTTCGAACATGTTTCAGGATATCCAACCGGCCCCGTGGCTTTTCAACAATCCCATCCACGCGTCGGTGGCGGCCGGTTTCATCTTCCTCTGCACGCTGCAATTCATGGCTTACACGGCCCAGAGAACGGACCTCGGGAAAGCAACCAAGAGCCTTTATTGGGCGCTGTCGACAGCCGTCCTGCTGCTTGCCGTCGTCAATATCATCGAGATGCGGTCAAAGGGCGTGTGGCTTGCGCTTGCGCTTGCGCTGCTCCTGTTGACGGTCATGACCCTGGCGAGAGGCCATCGCCGCGAACTGTTGGTTTCGGGTGGCGTGCTGGCGATCGTGGCGGCCGGCATTGTCGCAACACACAACATCTTCTCGTCCACCGCCGGCGACACCATGACCTTCGTAAAAACCCTGGTTCCGGATGTGTTCAGGCATGGCGTCCTTCCCGCATTCGACCGCGCCATCGCGAGCGATGCGGTTCCGCTTGCAGCCAAGGAAAGGCTGATGCTGTGGGCGGATGCGATCGATATCTGGAAACGCCACCCGATCTTCGGAGCCAGTTCCAGCTGGCTGACCGAGTGGGAGAACAGAACCTATCATCCCATGATCTTAAACGTCTTCCACAATGGTTATCTGGAAATTGCCGTGCGCTATGGTCTGGTCGGACTGGTGTTCTTTGCCTTTCTCTACACCTGGTCGGCCAGGCAGGTTCTGCTGGCCATGCGAGCCAAGCTTGTCGCTCCGGCGGCATGGTCCTGCTACATCTCCACACTGGTTTTCTTCGCCCTCAGCATCCTTACCAATTCCAACAACCGGCTGGCCATGGGTGAGGCCTTCATGTGGTTTGCCGCGGCGTTCGGCTTCTATTGTTTTTATGTTCGCCAGCAGAAGAACCTTGTCGCGCCGCGAACCTATTTTTAGGGCCTGCCGGCGCAGCACGTATCTGATCAGCCGGTTGCGGCCAATGCACCTTTGAGGCCCCGCTCAATTTCCCGATAATCGGGAAAGTCGATGCCAAAATCCACGGCTTATCGCCGGCAACCCGTTTGTTACGATCGACACAGATCACAGACGGGGGTTGTCACGGATATGCTGACGGACAGGCAGGCACGCGAAGCGGTGGAGCAGTACCGCGAGGAAGGATATGCGGTCGTTCGACAATTTGTCGACGGCGACGAGATGATCCGGCTGAAGAAGGAAACCGATGCGGTCTATGCCGAAGGCCTCAAGCATCACGCCACTTTCCGGCACGGCAACCTGAATTTCCAGATCCTGCCTGAATCGGACTTTGGCCAACGCTATGTGCTGCAGGCTTACTGGTTTTCCTGGATCAATTCCTATTTCGAGCAGTTCCGCCGCAATCCCGACTATCTGAAGCTGCTCGAGGGTCTGATCGGCCGCGACATAAAACAGATCGCCCAACAGCTGCACTGGAAGCCGCCCGGCGCCAATGTCACGGGTTATCGCTTCCACCAGGATCTGCGCTTTCGTAACCAGGCCGCCTTCGACAATGTCGCCGACGCCACCGTGACAACAGGCCTCGCGGTCCATCGGGCGACGCTGGACAATGGCTGCCTTCAGGTCGTGCCCGGCAGCCACAAGCTCGGCTATCTCGGCCTGTCGGACGAGGGAACCGGCGAGCTGATGAAGGGTCTGACCGCCGAAGAAGAGTTGCGCAAGGTCGGCATCGACCCGGCGACCATCGTTCCGCTGGTGCTGGAGCCGGGCGATCTTGCTTTATGGGGGCTGCTCACCGTGCACGGCTCCTCGCCCAACAGGTCACAGCACGACCGCGCCTTTGCACTGTCCAGCTATGTGCGGGCGGATACGACGCAACGTGGCGAATGGGCGTTCAGGGACGGTGTTTCGGTACCGCTCGGCAAGACGCCGGCATTGTGCAAATACGAAAAGCTCTTCGAGGAGCCGGGACCGATGTACGACACCACCGCCTGGTGGAAATGACGCTGCCGCGTCGGGCGACGGGGGCAGCAGGGGCCTGGCGTTCGCGCCAGGCCCCTGACGGCGTTGGCCGGCAACCGGGCAGCATTTCAGGCGGTGAAGTCGGCCGACAGTTCGCGGATCAGGAAATCGACGAACGCGCGCACCTTGGCCGCAATATAGGTGCGGTGCGGATAGAGTGCGTAGATCGGGCTGGAGCCGGGGCGAAACTCATCCAGCTGCACTTCCAGCCGGCCGTCGCTGATCGCAGCATCGACCAGCAGGCTGGGCAGATTGCCGATGCCGAAACCGGCGGTGGTCATCTGGTAGGCGGCCTCGACGCTGTTGGTCGAGATGCGCCCGCCGACAGCCGCATCGAAAGGGCCGTCTGGTCCGATGAAAGGCCATGTGCCAAGCCGCTTGGCGAAATTGCTCAGCACGCAGGAATGGCTTGCCAGCTCATCCGGGTGGACCGGGCGGCCGTTTGTGTCCCAATAATCGGGCGTGGCGCAGACATAGTTGCGAACTTCCCCAAGCCGGCGGGCAATCAAGGCGGAATCGGCCTGACCGCCGAAGCGGATGGCGACATCGTAGCCTTCTTCGACAATGCCGACGACATAACGCGCGGTGAGGTCGAACTCGATCGTGGTGAGCGGGTTCTCTTCGAGGAATTTCGGCACCAGCTTGGTTATGCGCGTGTGGCCCAGAACATTGGAGCAGGAAACCCGGATCAGGCCGCGCGTCTCCTTGTGCAGGCCGCGCGTCGAATCCTGCAGTTCGGAAATGTCGTCGAGCAGGATGCGGGCACGCGGAGCATAGTCGCGGCCCGCCTCTGTGAGGCTGAGGCGCCTTGTGGTGCGATTGATGAGCCGGACGCCGAGGTCGTCTTCCAGTTCCTTGATGGTGCGGCTGACGGCCGTCGTCGACATGTTGAGATCGCGCGCCGCCGCCGACAGGCTGCCCAGCAGGCAGACCCGATCGAACACCCGCATCGCCGTCAGAAGATTCATCTTGCCTTCCCCTCGCCGTCGCGGCCCCGCCGCCATCGGCTGCGTCTTGTAGAAAACAGCGCCCAGCAACGACGCGGCAAGGGCATTCCACCGAATTTGGGCGTAAAATCAACAATGGGAGAACCGATATGACATCCAGACCTCTTCATCCGGCGATCGGCACATTTGCGAAAGGCGCGACGAGCGGCGCGCTTGGCCGCCGCGAGTTCCTGGCGTTGGCCAGCGCCTTCGGCGCCAGCACGGCGATTGCCTATGGGCTCATCGGTCAACCGGTCCCGGCGCGGTCCGAGGAAGCCGCCCAACCCAGAAAGGGCGGCGTGCTGCGTGTTGCCATGCAGGTGATGGAGCTGGAAGACCCGCGCAAGTTCAAGATTTCGCAGATGGGCAACATCGCCATGCAGTTTCTCGAACCGCTGGTGCGCTGGAAGCCGGATTTCACCTTCGAGCCGGTGCTGCTGCAGAGCTGGGAGATCAATGCGGACGCCACGGAATATGTGCTCAAGGTGCGCCCAGGGGTGAAGTGGTCGAACGGCGACGATTTCACCGCCACGGATGTCGCCTTCAACATCACGCGCTGGTGTGAGAAGGATGCCGCTGGCAACTCGATGGCGGGGCGCATGACCGCCCTGATCGATCCCGACACCAAGGTGGCGCGCACTGGTGCCATCGAGGTTCGCGACGACCACACCGTGGTCCTGAAACTGTCGCAGCCCGACATCACCATTATCCCTGCGATGACCGACTACCCGGCATTGATTGTCCACCGCACGTTCAATCCGAAGGCAGCGCCACTGTCGGCCAACCCCGTTTCCACGGGTCCGTTCGAGCTTAAAAAACTCGATGTCGGCGTTGCTGCCTCGGTGCGCAAGCGGCCGGACGGGTCGTGGTGGGGCGGCGAGGTGTTCCTCGACGGCATCGACTGGACCGACTACGGCACCGACTCGGCCGCCACCGTCTCCGCCTTCGAATCCGGTGAGATCGACCTGAACGGCCAGACGCAGTCCTATGATGTCGCCATGCTCGACAGGCTGGGCCTGAAGAAAAGCGAGATCGTCACCGCCGCCACCCTGGTCTCGCGCTGCAACGTCAACGCCAAACCTTATGACGACAAGCGCGTGCGCAACGCCATACAGCTTGCGGTCGACAACGAAGCGGTGCTGCAACTGGGCGCCGACGGCATGGGCATCGTCGCGCAGAACGATCATGTCGGACCGATGCATCCCGAACACGCCGACCTGCCGCCGATCAAACGTGATCCGGCCCGGGCCAGGGCATTGCTCGAGGAAGCCGGCCAGCTCGATTTCGAGTTCGATCTGATCTCGGTCGAAGCCGACTACCGCAAGGAAAGCTCCGATGCCGTCGCCCAGCAGATGCGCGACGCCGGCTTCAAGGTGAAACGCACCGTCATCCCGGAATCGGCGTTCTGGAACGACTGGACGAAGTATCCCTTCGCGACGACCAATTGGAACGCCCGACCGCTCGGCATCCAGACCTATGCGCTTGCCTATCAGACCGGTTCGGCATGGAACGAGACGGGGTTCGCCGATCCAGACTTCGATGCCAAGGTCCACAAGGCCAATTCCATCGCCGATCCGGAGCAGCGCCGTGTGGTAATGAAGGAACTCCAGGTCATGCTGCAGGATTCCGGCATCATCGTTCAGCCTTACTGGCGAAAGCTGTTCTGTCATATGAAACCTGCTTTGATGGGCTACCAGATGCATCAGGCCTATGAGCAGGATTTCACACGGGCCTGGCTCGCCGCCTGATCGCGGACGACCCCTCCGACAGGGCGGCGCATTTCGGGCGCCGCCCTTAGAGCAGTTCACCGTTTCACGGAAATGGCGAGTTGCTCTAACTCTTTGTTTTGAGGCAATTTTGGCCGGAAAACCGCTTCACACTTTTCCTAGAATTGCTCTAGCCTGCTCACCGGGGACGTTGCGCCGAAGCGTCGGCCTCAAGGGCGTTCGAGGAGCAGTGCGGGCTTTGTATCGGGCATGATGCGCAGATGCGCCCACACATGCCCTGCCTTGTCAGGTCGGCCGGAATTGCAGGCCGCCGCACCGGACCGGCTGGCACATCAAGTGTGTGAAACATTCTGGTTTCTGCCTCTGTCATCATCTAGCTCCGGTTCATGGCTGGAGCTTACTTTTGACTGGGGGAAGCGAAACCCGCTTTCCCGGGCAACGACCTTCCCGAAAACCGGGAGAATTCGTGCTCTTGGTGCCGAGAGGGACCCGAAGCAGCAAGACAACCCCATGAGCGGTCTGCCGCACCGGGTTCTATTGCCGGATCTCGACAGGTCTCTGCCGCTCAGTTGAAGTGAATTCGCCTGCCTATTGTGCGGAACTCTAGCCTGTCTTGGACGTTAGACCCGACATCTGAAAGATATTTCCTGCTGACGCGATAGGCAGTATTACGAAGCGGGTGGGACGCCCCGAGCCACACGGCCTGTCGGATATGCAGCAATTTTGCGGTTGAGATCGCGGAACATGCGGCATTATTTCCATCCGATCTGGAGATCTTAAATTGCCAGCTCGAATATGCTGCGTCTTTGGCAGCTGGCAATTGCTCAGCCTGGTTGCCTCACTTCGCCAATCAACAATGGATGGAAGCTCCCCGGCGGATCAGGAGCATGAGGACTATCTCCTGCTTTATGAAACGGCCGGCGTTTCCGAGCATTTCAAGACCGGTCTTGCTGAACTTGCGTCTACAGTATGGACCTGGAGACGGACCATATGGGCGTACGACCTTCTGACGTCCGAGCGTAAATATGGGCAACTGCAAATTTTCCGGATCCATCGTCTGATCCGAGACACAATTGGTCTCGACGCGAGTTCCGTAGCTGAAATCTGGGCCTGCTTCGTTAACCGGCCGTCGGAAAAAATACTGCTGGACTCATACCCAGAAGCCAAGATCGTTTTGTATGAGGATGGCTTGACGTCATACCTTCCATTCGAGATGGCAACCATGTCACGGCCGCCGGGCACAAGGTTTCGACGACGCATCACCGCGGCCTTGATTGCAGGACTCTCTACAATTTCACCGGCGTTCCGATTGAGGAAAGCGGCCGACAGGATAGAAAGACACCATCTGAGACGGGTGACAAAATTTTATTCTTTGCTTCACGAAATCCCCATTCACGATGCACTGGAGAACGTACCGAGATTTCAGGTCGGCGCTTCGCTGATGCGCGACGTAATAGATGAAGCCTGCAGGGATGCGCTTTCCGGCGGCGATGAACATTGCCGTGCGTCAGCCAACCCACGGATCCTGCTGCTCGGCCAGGCATTGTCGCGAAACCGCATAATGTCGTACGCGCAAGAGGCGGCGATCTATAGACGAATTGCGGAGCAGATCGTCGAGAGGGGATACGACGTCGTCTGGAAGGAACATCCCAGAATAAGCAAGCCCTTCTTCCCCGAATTGCTGGATGCAGTTGGCAATGTGACGGCCGACGCCAACACCAGGATCATGGAAGCTAACCTGCCACACATATATCCGATAGAGCTTGTCGTATCCCGGATGAACATCGTTGGCTGCGTCTCCGGCACGTCAGCTGCCCTTCTTTACCTGAAGTGGCTTTACGGCATCAAAACATACACTTTTGCGGAAACCCTGGTGCCCCTCATGACTGGCGCGGATATTCTAATGAGCGAAATGGTAAAAGCCCATGCGGAGCCCTTTTCAACGCTCCAATCTTTGAACGAGACGCAGAAAGGGATGCGTTGAAAGGCGGTAACCCGAATAGCTTGAACACGATCCTCGCTGATCCAAATTCGGACAAACTCGATCTGGGACACCATCGATGTCAAAGCCGCTTTCAGTCCTTCAACGAGCCACCAAGGCCGACGTTCGATCGGAGCCGTTTCCACACATCATCCTGCGCGACGCTCTTCCCCTCGATCTCTACCAGGAATTGGACGGCACGTTTCCCGCTCCGGAAACGCTCGAAATCGATACACGCCGCAACAACACCAGGTGGGATTATGAGGCCCACCGCGTTCGGACAAACGAAGCCGTGCCGCAAATATGGCGCGATTTTATCGCCTACCATGTATCGCAAGCATTTTTCGGCGAGGTCGCTGACCTGTTCTACGACGATATTCACAAGCTTTACCCTGATTATTACCCCAATTATGAACGCCTCAAGAATATGAAAGCGGGCATCAGGTTTAGTGACACCTATGCAACGCGCGACATACTGATGGATGCGATGCTCAGCGGGAACACGCCGGTGACCAATGCCGGATCGGTGCGGACAAGCCACATCGACAATGGCGACAAGCTATTTTCTGGCCTGTTTTATATGAGGCCGGAAGATTATGATGCCGTTGGCGGGGACCTGACAATTAGTCGTTTCCAGTCCAAATACGCCACGCTGAAAGCCAAAGCGACACTCTTCAATGATGCCTATGTCGACGACACCCATTTGGAATGCGTCGAAACAGTTCAATACGACAAGAACATCCTTGTATTGTTCATCAATTCGATTGAATCGGTCCACGGCGTCACAGTCCGCCAACCCACCAACAAATCCCGGCTTTTCGTCAATCTGGTTGGAGAGGTCGAAAAGCCATTCTACATCAAAGGAAAAAAGATACGGCCGCGCTACGTCCCGGCGCATCAAAATCAGGATGAGGCGGAACAGACCTGGCTGAAAAAGCTCAAGCAAAAATTGCGGCTTTAGAAGAACAACGCCGTCGATCCGAGTTTCAGCCTGAACTGCCAATACCGAGCCGGATTCGACTTTCCCGGCGGCCAGGCAAAGATTGGAACAGAATGAGATTTTATCCAGCCGTCGAACGGATCGCCTTTTTCGCCACGCTTGCCGCTGTTCTTGCCCTTGCACTGCTGCCTATACCCCGACTCGAAGAGTACGGGATCGATATCGGTTTCCGTTCCGACAAGCTGAACCACGCCAGCGCCTTTGCCGTCATGACTTTCCTTGGAGGGCTCGGCTGGCCCGATCGAAAAACAAGACTAATCGTCTTCCTGGCCATGATTGGAGCGGCGATCGAGGTCCTGCAGGGCACGGCGCTGATACGGCGCGATCTGGATGTGTTCGACTGGTTTGCCGATTGCGCCGGCATCGCATGTGGCCTCGTGGCCGTGATCTGTGTGAACTGGATCTTGCGGCGCAGAGGTTGAGCCCGCTCTCAAGCCTTATCTGCACGGCGCCGATAGCCACAGGAGTTCGCCCTCGGCTCCATTGACTCAGCGAAATCGGATTGCAACGATCCGATCCGAGAGTGAGCAATTTTTCTAACTTGGCCGGACAGATATTTTGGGCGCGGCACCCAGGAAGTTCGCCATCAGTATTGAGGGACGATGACGATCAAGATCAGGCTTCCGGGCGGTGTGTTGAAGGTCAAGCAACGTCATGAGTTGCGGCGGCGGGAGCACAAGGGCGAAGTCCCGGTCTGGCAGTTTGGCAAATATTTCGTCATCTGGTGGCCCAGTACAATTCCTGATCGACCATCCAAGAGCTCGAATACTGATGAGGAACTTGAAATGAATCTTCCATCGTCTGGAGAAAGCACGTAAGCTCTATGCATCATGGCTTTGCGAATCAGATTGCCGGGGGGCACACTGAAGGTGAAGACCTACCGCGAACTGCGTGATCGCGAGCGGGATCGCAGGGTGCCTGTGCTGAAACTGGGATCGCTCTATTTCGTCTGGTCCCCGGCCAAACATCATTCGCACAGGCACAGTCCGCGGCCCTGACATTTTTTGCCGGGCGAGAACCGCTTGCACCCTTTTCCTGAAATTGCTCCGGTGCGGCCCATTCCAGCCAGCGCGACCTGGGTCAGCTTGCCTCGCGCATGGCCTCGGCCGCCTGCAGGTCGACCGACACCAATTGGCTGACGCCCTGTTCGGCCATGGTGACGCCGAACAGCCGGTTCATGCGCGCCATGGTGATGGGATTGTGGGTGATGATGACGAAGCGCGTCTCGGTGGTGGCGGCCATTTCGTCCATCAGGTTGCAGAAGCGCTCGACATTGTGGTCGTCGAGCGGGGCGTCGACTTCGTCGAGCACGCAGATCGGCGCCGGATTGGTCAGGAACACCGCGAAGATCAGCGACATCGCCGTCAACGCCTGCTCGCCGCCCGACAGCAGCGTCATGGTCTGCGGCTTCTTGCCGGGCGGGCGGGCCAGGATTTCGAGGCCGGCCTCGAGCGGATCGTCGGATTCGATCAGCTGCAATTCCGCCGTGCCGCCGCCGAACAGATGCGAGAACAGCCGCTGGAAATGGCCGTTGACGACATCGAAGGCGGCAAGCAGCCGCTCGCGGCCTTCGCGGTTGAGGCTCTGGATTGCCTGCCTGAGCTTGCGGATCGCCTCGATGATGTCCTCGCGCTCCGACACGATCGCCTCCAGCCGGTCGGAAAGCTCCTTCTGCTCTTCCTCTGCGCGCAGATTGACGGCGCCCAGCCGTTCGCGCTCGATCTTCAGCCGGTCCAGCTGACGCTCGATCTCGGGCATCTCAGGCATCGGGCTGTCAGCCTCCAGACCGGTATGGCGAATAACCAGATGCGGCGGTGTGTTCAGCGTTTCCTGGATGCGCGCCTCGACCTCCAGCCGGCGTTCGTCGGCCGCGGTCAGCCGCTCTTCGGCGCGAACGCGGGTCTCGCGAGCCTCGGCCAGGAACTGGATGGCGCCGGTGGCGGCCTTGTCCAGTTCGGATTGCCGGTTCTCCGCTTCCTGCAGACGGTCGGCCGCCGCCTTGCGCAAGGTTTCGGCCTCGGTGAGCTGCGACAGCAGGGCGCGCCGCTTGGCGTCGATTTCATCGGGCGCATCCGCCAGCCGCTCGCGTTCGGCCTCGGCCTCGGCCTTGCGTTCGCCAAGCGAGGCGATCTGCGTCGAGGCGTTTTCGGCCCGCTCCAGCCAATTGCTGCGCTCGGCGCCAATGGCATCGAGCCGGCGCGCGCGCGCCTCGGCTTCGCGCCGCAGCCCCTCATGCACCGCACGCGCATCGGCAAGCGCGGCGCGGTCGCGGGCGACATTGGCCGAGGATTGTTCGAGCTGCAATTGCAGATCGCCAAGATCGGGCGCGTCCTGCAGCAGCATTTCCGCCTCGGCGAAGGCGGCCGAAATCTCCTCATGGCTGTCGACGATGCGGGCGCGCGCTTCATCGAGTGCTGCGCGCCGGCTCTGCAATTCGCCGCCGGCCCTCTCGGCCTCGGCCAGTGTATTGCGGGCGGCGTCCAGCCGATGCTGTGCGTCACGACCGGCCTGGCGCGTGTTGCGCTCGGCCTCGCTTGCCAGGCGGAGCGCCTGTTCGGCCTCTCCCAGCGCCTCCTCGGCCTGGCGCAGGACGAGCGTCGCCTGTATCGCCTCGGCATCGAGCTCAGCCAGCCGGTTCTTCTGCGCCAGCCGTTGCGCCGCGGCGGTCGGCGCATCGGCGCTGGCGGTAAAGCCGTCCCAGCGCCACAGCGCGCCTTCACGGCTGACCAGCCGCTGGCCGGGAGCAAGCAGCGGCTGCAACCGGCGGCCATCGCCGGCGGCATCGACGATACCGATCTGCGCCAGGCGGCGGGCGAGCTGTGCCGGCGCGTGGACCACGCTGGCCAGGCTCTTCACGCCTTCCGGCAGAGCCGCGTCGCCGGGTTGGATCGCGCCTTCGCCCCAATGCACCGGCGCGCTGCGGTCGAGCGGCACGTCGAGGTCTTCGCCAAGGGCTGCACCCAGCGCCGTTTCGAAACCGCGATCGACGCTGATCTGCTCCAGCACGGCCGGGAAGAGATCGCCGCTGGCGGCATTGAGGATTTTTGCCAGCGTGCGCGCTTCGGTTTCGATCCTTGCCAGCTCGGCCCTGGCATCCTGAAGCGGTGGCCGGGCAGCGCTTTCGGCAGCGCGGGCATCGATGACCGACTGCTCGGCCTCGGACACGGCAGCCTCGGCCTCCTCCAGCAGCGCCATGGCCTGTTCGACCAGCACCCGCTTCTCGGCCGGATCGGGCAGGCCAGCGACCTTGGAGAGTATCTCCGACAATTCCCGGTCGACATCGGCAAGCTGACGCGCGAAGCGGTCGCGGCGCTCGGCGGTATCGCGCAGCGTCCGTTCGATCTGGTTGCGCGAGGCGGCAGCCTCGGCCCGCTCGGCAGTCAGCGCGGCGAGTTTGGCTTCGCTTTGTGAAAGCGTAGATGCCGCTTGTTCGAAAGCCGCGCGGGTGGTGGCCTCGCGCTCGGCGGCACCAGCATTTTCCGAATTGAGTGCCGCCTCTTCGGCGCGCAGGCGCTCGAGAATGTCCGCGTTGTCGCGGACCATGCGCTCCTCACGCGCGATATCGCCGTCGAGCTGCTGCAGCCGGCGCTCGAGTTCGCTCTGACGGGCGCGGATGCGGCCGGCTTCCTCTTCGATCTGCGACTTGGCGATCGAGAGGCGCTGGAAGGCAGCGGCGGCGGCGGCTTCCGCGTCGCGCAGGTCCGGCAGCCTATGAGCGCCGATGCCTTGCTCCCTGGCGGCGGCCATCTGGGCCGCGGCGCGGTCGCCGACCAGTGCCGTGGCAACCGCCAGCGCCGAACGCGCCTCGCCTTCCTGGATCTTGGCCAGTGTCCAGCGCAGATGCAACAGCGTCGCTTCTGCCTTGCGGATATCGGCCGACAGGTTCTTGAAGCGGGACGCCTGGCGCGCCTGGCGCTTCAGGCTTTCGATCTGGCTTTCCAGCTCGCCGACGACGTCGTCCAGCCGTTCCAGGTTCTGTTCGGCCGCCTTCAGCCGCAGTTCTGCCTCGTGGCGGCGGGTGTGCAGGCCGGAAATGCCTGCCGCCTCTTCGAGCAGGGCGCGGCGTGCCTGGGGCTTGGCCTGGATCAGTTCGCCGATGCGGCCCTGGCCGACCATCGACGGCGAACGCGCACCGGTCGACTGGTCGGCGAACAGAAGCTGCACGTCCTTGGCGCGGGCCTCCTTGCCGTTGATACGGTAAAGCGAGCCGGCCTCGCGCTCGATGCGGCGCGACACCTGCAGTTCGTCGGCATCGTTGAAGGCAGCAGGCGCCGAGCGGTCACTGTTGTCGAGGAAAAGCGTGACTTCGGCGGTGTTGCGGGCGGGCCGAGTGCCCGAGCCGGAAAAGATGACGTCGTCCATGCCGGACGCGCGCATATTCTTGTAGGAGCTTTCGCCCATCACCCAGCGCAACGCCTCGACAAGGTTCGACTTGCCGCAGCCATTCGGTCCGACAATGCCGGTCAGGCCGCGTTCGATGACGAACTCGCCGGGCTCGACGAAGGACTTGAAACCGAGGAGGCGAAGGCGCGAAAACTTCATTCGCGCCGCCCGCTAAGCGGATTTCGGTGGTTTTGCGAAAGGAAGTCGCGGCACGACGAGAAGCCGCGCACGCCGAAGCGCCGCCGCCTCAGGGCTGACTGGACGTCAGAGCAGAGGGTCGATGATGGCCGACATTTCCTCAATCGACATCGCCCCCTTGTAGGTCTTACCGTTGATGAAGAAGGTCGGTGTCGAGTCGACCTTGAATTCATTGGCGCCGCGCTTCTGGACCGATCTCACATCGTCCAGAAGTTTCTGGTCCGTCAAGCAGGCCTCGAAGGACTCCTGTGTAAAACCGGCGAGCTTCGAGATTTGCAGCAGCGCATCCTTGGTATTCTGGACGCCAACCCAGTTCGCCTGCTGCCGGAACAGGACGTCGACCATGGGGTAATAGTTATCCTTGGCGCAGCGCGCCAGCATAAAACCGGCTTCGGCGCTCGGGTCGAACGGGAATTCGCGCAGGATGTAGCGAACCTTGCCGGTGTCGATGTACTTGGTCTTCAGGTCCGGAAAGGTGGTCTCGGCGAAATGCGCGCAATGCGGGCAGGTCATCGAGGCGTATTCGACGATGGTGACCTTGGCGTCGTCCTTGCCAAGCTGCTTGTCGGGCAGCGCGCCCGGCTTCATCAGTTCCGTCATGTCCACGGTGCCCTGGGCTTCCGGCGCGGTGGCGGCGGCCGGCGTGGCCGGCTTTGCGGGAGCGGCCGGCTCAGCGGGCTTTACATTCGCAGCCTTCGCCTCCTCGCCAGAGTCGCTGCAGGCCGCGAGCAGGGCCACCGCCGGAATGGCGGCCAGCGAAGACAGGACGTTTCTGCGAGACAAGCTTTGGCCAAACGGGGGACGGTTCATACGAATCACCTGACAAGGGTTGGATTTTGCAATGCAAAGACACGAAAAGGCGAGAGTTGGCGCGAATTAAGGCATCTCGATCCCCAATCCAATCGCGAAACCTGACAAGGGCGATCACGAATGCGAGATATAGACGACGAATCCATGACTTTCTTCAAGACGCCTATGATTTTCTCTCCCCAATAATGGTCGCGCCAAGTTTCTCCAGCGAGGCGCGCAGTCCTTCATTATCGACCAGGCCGACAGTCCCCGACAATTTCGTCTTCTCAGCCGCGGTCAGCGGTCTCAGGGCCGGTCTGCGCTTTCCTTTGTCGGCTGTCACCGGCTTCTGCAGGATCCGGATGCGGTTGATGGCGGTGAAACCGAGGAAGGCGTTGACCCGGTTGATGATCTCGCCCGTCTCGTGCTGCAGATGAAGTGCCGCCATGCCTTCGCAGGCAATGACCAGCACGGCCGGCTCGAACGGATCGTCCTCATGCATACGGCGCGGCCACTGGATTTTTTCGGGGCGCGAATGGCTGGCCAGCCGCGGGCCGGCGATCTCGTCCCATGACTGGACGAGGCCGATCGAAATGCCGGCCCGCTTGCGCAGCACCGGATCGAGGATCCTGGTCGCGAGATCGCTGACCGGGACGGGATTGCCGTAGGGCGTTCTCCCTGCCATGTACGTCCTCCAGCGACGACCCAGCAGATACCGGCCAGGCCAATACAAGATCAATGGCACCAGCAGACCAGACCCGCAAGACCGCATCCTGGGATAGTGGCAAAGCCACATCCGGAGATAGCAGCATAGCTGCATCTGGAGATAGCAGCACAGCTGCATCCGGTGTCAGCGACGATATCGCATCCCGCCTGCTCGGCTGGTATGATGTGCATCACCGTGAATTGCCGTGGCGCATCACGCCCCGTGAGCATGCACGCGGCGTGCGGCCTGATCCCTACCGCATCTGGCTCTCCGAGGTCATGCTGCAGCAGACCACCGTCGAAGCAGTGAAGGCCTATTTCCGGGTATTCGTCGAGAAATGGCCCGATGTCGAGGCGCTGGCCGCGGCGCCGACCGAGGACGTGATGAAGGCGTGGGCGGGGCTCGGCTACTACTCCCGCGCCCGCAATCTCAAGGCCTGTGCCGATCTTGTGGCCGCGCGTGGCGGCCGGTTTCCCGACACGGAGACCGGTTTGAGAGAATTGCCCGGCATCGGCGCCTATACGTCGGCGGCCATCACGGCGATTGCCTTCGATCGCCCCGCCGCGGTTGTCGACGGCAATGTCGAACGTGTCATCTCCCGGCTGTTTTCGATCACAACCCCGCTCAGCGAAGCCAAGCCCGAGATCCGCGCCCATGTCGAGCGCATGGTGCCCGGGATAAGGCCTGGCGACTTCGCCCAGGCGATGATGGATCTCGGCGCCACCATCTGTACGCCACGCCGGCCACGCTGCATGCTGTGCCCGCTGCGCGAAGACTGCGACGCCGTCGTTTCAGGCGATCCCGAGTACTTCCCGGTGCGCCTGCCCAAGGCCGACAAGCCGCAGCGGCACGGCGCGGCCTTTGTCGCCGTACGGGCCGACGGCGCCATCCTTCTGCGCAAACGGGCCGAGAAGGGCTTGCTCGGCGGCATGACCGAGGTGCCGACGACAGGCTGGACCGCGCGCATCGATGGGGCAACCACGCAAGCGGCCGCGCCGTTTCCCGCCGACTGGCGGCATGCGGGCCGCATTGCGCATGTCTTCACGCATTTCGCTCTCCAACTCGAAGTCTTTCACGCTCACATCAAAGGTGATGCGCCATACGGGCATTTCTGGTCGCTCGCTCACGAGATTTCCGGCGAGGCGCTGCCGACTGTCATGAAAAAGGCAATCGAGGCTGCGATACCCGGCGCGACGAAAAAGCCGTCGCCACACAGTGCAAAGAGGCCCCATGACTGAAATACGCCACATCGTTTTCGACATCGGCCGCGTGCTGATCCACTACGATCCCAACATTCCGTTCAGCCGCCTCATTCCGGATGCCGAAGAGAGAAAGTGGTTTTTCGACAATGTCTGCACGCATGATTGGAACATCGAGCAGGATCGCGGCCGGACCTGGGCAGAGGCCGAGGCGCTGCTGATCGCGGACCATCCCGATCACGCGGAAAACATCCGCGGTTTCCGCCGCCACTGGCACGAGATGGTGCCGCATGCCTATGAGGACAGCGTCGCCATCATGGTCGGTCTGATCGAGAGCGGCCACGACGTGACCATGCTGACCAATTTTGCCAGCGACACGCTGGCCGAGGCACGCGAACGCTTCGATTTTCTCAATCGTCCGCGCGGCGTGACGGTGTCGGCTGACATCCGCCAGATCAAGCCCGACCGAGCCATCTACGATCACCACGTCGCCGCATTCGGCCTCGAACCGGCCGCGACGCTGTTCATCGATGACAGCCAGAAGAATGTCGACGGCGCCAAGGCGGCAGGCTGGCAATCGGTGCTGTTCACCGACGCAAGGACGCTTCAAGCAGACCTTGAACGTCTCGGAATCAAGGCCTGATTTGAATCGCTTCGCGCGATCCGTTGAGCCTTTGAATCAACGGCATTCGAAGCAATTGGCAGGGGCTCAGGCCCCTGCCCGCTCCATGCCGAGCCGCGCGATGCGGCGAAGCTCGTCGATCGGGGTCAGGCCACCGCTGCGCTCATAATGCCAGAAGGTCCAGCCGTTGCAGGCATCCAGCCCCTGCACTTCGGCGCCGACCTTGTGGATCGAACCGGCGCTGTCGCCGATCGCCACCGTGCCGTCGGCCCGCACCTTGGCCGCCCAGCGCTTCTTGGCATCGTAGAGCGTCGCACCCGGCATCATCAGGCCGGTGTCGATCAGGCTGACGAAGGCAACGCGCGGCTCGGCGCGCTTGCCCGTGAGAACGGTGAGATCGGCACCATCCAGCGGCCGCACCGCGTCGATGCGCTCGTTGGCGGCGTCGATGTAGGCCTGCTCGCGCTCGATGCCGACGAAATGGCGGCCGAGGCGCTTGGCCACCGCGCCGGTGGTGCCGGAGCCGAAGAACGGATCGAGCACGATGTCGCCCGGTTTGGTCGAGGCCATCATGATGCGGGCAAGCAGCGCTTCCGGCTTCTGCGTCGGGTGCAGCTTGTCGCCATTGTCGTTCTTCAGCCGCTCGCCGCCGGTGCAGATCGGAAACAGCCAGTCGGAGCGCATCTGGATGTCGTCGTTGGACGCCTTCATCGCTTCGTAGTTGAAGGTATAGCCCTTGCCCTTCTGGTCGCGCGTGGCCCAGATCATCGTCTCATGCGCGTTCTGGAAGCGGCGGCCACGGAAATTCGGCATCGGATTGGTCTTGCGCCAGACGACGTCGTTGAGGATCCAGAAGCCGAGATCCTGCATCTTGGCGCCGACCCGGAAGATGTTGTGATAGGAGCCGATGACCCAGATGGTGCCGTTAGGCTTCAAGACCCGGCGCGCGGCGAGCAGCCAGGCTCGGGTGAAGGCGTCATAGGCCTCGAAACTTTCGAACTGGTCCCAGTCGTCGTCGACGGCGTCGACCTTTGACTGATCGGGCCGGTGCAGGTCGCCGTCGAGTTGCAGATTGTAGGGTGGGTCGGCGAAGATGACGTCGATCGACTTTTCGGGCAACCGGTCGAGTGCTGCGACGCAGTCGCCCTTGAGGATCGTGTCCAGCCATTCGGATTGCTGGGGAGCGTGGGATAGCTCGTCGAGAAGACGCACGGCAGACATTCTGACACCCAAGGCACGCGTTACTGTTTACTCTCCGTTATGGTTACCGATCAGCGTAAATATTCCGTGAAGGCCGCTGAATTTGCGAAGGTGGCCCTGTTGGTGTATGCCGCGCCGCCTGAGCCTCCCGAGGCCCCTTCATCCTCCCATTGTCCGGATCACCATGCCCCAGCCAGACCTTGTCATCTTCGATTGCGACGGCGTGCTCGTCGATTCCGAAATCATCGCCGCCCGCGTCGAGGCGGAACTGCTGACCCTGGCCGGGTACGAAATATCGGCTGAAGAGATTTCCGAGACCTATGCCGGACTGACCTTCAAGGACATCATGATGCGGGTCGAGGAGAAATCCAGCATTCCGTTCCAGGCTTCGCTGATCGACCGTGCCGAGGACCTGGTCGACCGCAAATTGCGCAGCGACGTCCGCGCCATAGATGGGGTTCGCGAGGCGGTCGCCGCGGTAACGGCGCCGCGCTGCGTCTGCTCGAATTCTCGCTCGGAGCGGATCGAGTTCATGCTGGAGAAGGTGCATCTGCTGCCGTTTTTCGCCGGCCGTATCTTTTCGGCGCTGGAAATACCAAGCAAGAAGACCAAGCCGGCGCCCGACGTGTTCCTGTTCGCGGCGGAGACGCTCAACGCCAACCCGGCGAACACTTTCGTCATCGAGGATTCCGTGCACGGCGTCCACGGCGCCAGGGCGGCAGGCATGCGGGTGATCGGCTTCACCGGCGCCGCCCACAGCTATCCCGGCCATGCCGACGCGCTGACCGAAGCCGGCGCCGAAACGGTCATCCGCCGCTGGGCGGAGCTGAAAAGCGTGATCGCGGCGCTGTCGGAGTGGTCGGATGCCTGAGAAGCGTGCGCCGCGACGCACGCCTCATGCAACTGCCGAGACCTAGTTCGTCGCGGCAGCCCTCTTGCGGCGGGTCTTCTTCGACTTGTCGGCCGTTGCCTGATGCGCGGTTTCGTCATAGCCGGCAAAGGCCTGATAATCCTGGGCCGTCGGCTCGGGCACGACGACATTGGAATCGGTGAAGACGAACTGCGTGGCAACCGAAGGATCGGTGACCTGGACCTGATACTGGTGGAGCTGCGAATAGAGGACCTCGGTGCCGTGCATCACCGCCGTTCGGATCGGCATGGTGATCGTGCCTGGAGAAAACTTCGGTCCGGGGACAATCTTGCCGGCGACCGCAATCTTCATCGTCAACTGGCCGTTGGCACGGCTGCAGTCGCGTGTCACGTCGCTGACCGACGCCTGGTAGATGATGTTGGCCGAATCGTCGGGCGGCGTTGCAGCAGCGGCGTCAGCCTCGGCCTGGGCCGCGGCATCCTGCGCGGCATCGCCGGTCTTCTTGATCCTGGGCTTGGGCTTCTGAGCTTCCCTGGAATAGGTGTTGAAGAAGGCCGTGCCGTCCCGCACCGTCACCCTGGGACAATAGGCCTGCAACTGGCTGGCCAGGATCTTGGGATCCTGCGGCGGCGGTGGCGCCGTCGGGTCCTCCTTCTTGCCGATGCCGAGGTTCAGGATGCCATTGTCGCCCGATTGGCAGCCGGCGGCGGCAAGCATAAAGCCGGTGAGCGCAAGACCCGCCAAAAAGCGACCACTGAATGTACGAAACGCCATGAAACTGCACTTCCCTCTCGCAAAGCTGGTGACGTATATCAACCGCGCGGCAAAAATGCGACTGAGCCAGCGCAGAATTAACCACCTTGCGGTGGACGGAAAAAGCCAGGCAGTAACGGAATTGTGACATGCACTATGTGAGTACCCGCGGGGAAGCCCCCGTTCTTGGATTTTCCGACGCCGTGCTGGCTGGGCTGGCGCGCGACGGCGGGCTCTACGTGCCGCGCGAGTGGCCACAGTTTTCCGCCGCCGAGATCCGCGCCATGCGCGGCCTTGCCTATCCCGACCTTGCCATCCGCGTGCTGTCGCCGTTCCTTGGCGGCGAAATCCCGGCGCCCGTCTTCGAGCGGCTGGTCCGCGAAGCCTATGCCACCTTCCGCCACGAGGCCGTCTGCCCGCTGGTGCAGACCGGCCCCAACACCTTCGTCCTGGAACTCTTCCACGGGCCGACGCTCGCCTTCAAGGACGTGGCGATGCAGCTTCTGGCCCGGCTGATGGACCATGTGCTTGCCGAACGCGACCAGCACGCCACCATCGTCGGCGCCACCTCGGGCGATACCGGCGGGGCGGCCATCGATGCCTTTGCCGGTCGCAGCCGGACCGACATCTTCATCCTTTTCCCGCATGGCCGCGTCTCGCCGGTGCAGCAGCGGCAAATGACGACGTCGACGGCTGCAAACGTCCATGCGCTGGCGATCGAAGGCAATTTCGACGATTGCCAGGGCCTGCTCAAGGACATGTTCAACGATCACGGCTTTCGCGACCGGGTGGCGCTTTCGGGCGTCAATTCGATCAATTGGGCCCGCATCATGGCCCAGATCGTCTATTATTTCTCCTCGGCGCTGTCGCTCGGCGCGCCGGACAGGCCGGTTTCCTTCACCGTGCCGACCGGCAATTTCGGCGATATCTTTGCCGGCTATGCCGCCAAGAAGATGGGCTTGCCGATCGATCGGCTGGTCATTGCCACCAATGACAACGACATCCTGGCGCGCACTTTTTCGACCGGCGAATACCGCACCAAGGGCGTCTTTGCGACCACGTCGCCGTCGATGGATATCCAGGTGTCGTCGAATTTCGAACGCTTGCTGTTCGAGGCCTCCGGCCGTGACGCCGCGACCGTGCGGCGCTACATGGACGGCCTGAAGCAGTCCGGTGCTTTCACCATCGAACCCCACCAAATTGCCGGGATGCGGTCCGAATTCGACGCCGGCCGCGCTGATATGGACGAGGTCGCCGCCACCATCCGCTCGACGCTCGCGACCAGCAACTATCTGCTCGATCCGCACACTGCGGCAGCCGTGCATGTCGCCGCAGGCAAGGCGTCAGGCGCCGTGCCGATGGTGGTGCTGGGTACAGCGCACCCGGCAAAATTCCCGGCCGCCGTCGAAGCCGCCAGCGGCGTGTCGCCCGCACTGCCCGCGTGGCTAGGTGGGTTGATGACATCGGAGGAAAAATACACGGTACTTCCATCCGACCTGAAAATGGTGGAAGATTACGTCGGCCGCCGCGCGCGGGCGGCGCGTTAGGGAGTAGTAGCCATATGGGTGTTGAGGTAAGCCGTCTGTCGAACGGCCTGACAGTCGCCACCGAAACCCTTCAAAGCATCGAATCGGTTGCCCTTGGTGCCTGGGTCAAGTCGGGTGCCCGCAATGAACGTGACGACGAGCATGGCATGGCCCATCTGCTCGAGCACATGGCGTTCAAGGGCACGAAAAGGCGGAGCGCCTTCGAAATCGCCTCGGAGATCGAGGACGTCGGCGGCGAAATCAACGCCGCCACCAGCGTCGAGACCACCTCCTACTATGCCAGGGTGCTCTCCGACGACGTGCCGCTGGCCGTCGACATTCTTGCCGACATCCTGCAGGAGTCCGAATTCGACCCGCAGGAACTCGAACGCGAACAGCATGTGATCCTGCAGGAGATCGGCGCCGCGCACGACACGCCCGACGACATCGTCTTCGACCGTTTCACGGAAACCGCCTATCGCCATCAGACGATTGGGCGCTCCATTCTCGGCACGCCCGAAACGGTCAAGTCCTTCACCTCGAAACAACTTCACGACTTCATAGAGCGGCAATATGGCGCCGAGCGCATGGTGATTGTCGCCGCCGGCGACATCAAGCATGACAATTTCGTGCGCGAGGTCGAAAAGCAGCTCGGCGGCTTCCGCAGCAAGGCCGACAGCACCATCCCGCAATATGCGCAATATGTCGGCGGCGATTTTCGCGAGGACCGCGACCTGATGGACGCGCAGATCGTGCTGGGGTTCGAAGGCCGCGCCTATCATGTGCGCGACTTCTACGCCTCGCAGGTGCTGTCGATGATCCTCGGCGGCGGCATGTCGTCGCGCCTGTTCCAGGAGGTCCGCGAGAAGCGCGGCCTGTGTTACTCGGTCTATGCCTTCCATTGGGGCTTTTCCGACACCGGCGTCTTCGGCGTCCATGCAGCGACCGGCCAGAGCGACATCGCCGAACTGGTGCCTGTCATCATCGACGAACTGCAGAAGGCCGGTGAGAAGATCCTGCAGGAAGAACTCGACCGGGCGCGCGCCCAATATCGCGCCGGACTGATCATGTCAGCCGAAAGCCCGGCCAGCCGCGCTTCGCAGATCGCACGGCAACTGCTTCTGTTCGGCCGGCCGATCGCCAAGGAGGAACTGATGGAACGGCTGTCGGCGCTGACGATCGAGCGGCTGACCGATCTATCGTCGCGTTTGTTCTCGACCAAGCCGACGCTTACCGCTGTCGGGCCTGTGGGCACACTGGCGCCCTACGAGGCGATTCTCGAATCGCTCGCGGGCACGCAGACCGCGGCCCGCAAGCTCGCCGTCTAAGCCCCTCAAAGCGCCATGTTCGCGCTCCCTTTCTTTCGCCGTGACCTGCCGGCACTGAAAGGCGACCGTGTCACGCTGCGCGTGCCGTTCACCAACGACTATCGCGAGTGGGCGGCGGTGCGCGGGGAAAGCCGCGCTTTCCTCGAACCATGGGAGCCACGCTGGACTCCCGATGAACTCGACCGCAACGCATGGCGGCTGCGCATCAGCCGCTACCGCGAGGATTATGCTCAGGGAACCGCTATCGCCTTCTTCATTTTCGAGAGGAGCAGCGGCAAGCTTGCCGGCGGCATCACGCTCGGCAACATACGCCATGGTGTCTCGCAGAGCGGCCATGTCGGCTACTGGATCGGCGAGCGCTTCGGCGGCCGCGGCCTGATGACCGACGCGGTCAAGGTGGTGACCCGCTTCGCCTTCGATACGCTAAGGTTGCACCGGATCGAAGCGGCCTGTATTCCCGACAATATCAGGTCGATCCGGGTGCTTGAAAAAGCCGGATTTCGGCGCGAAGGACTGCTGCGATCCTATCTCAGGATCAACGGCATCTGGCAGGACCACTACCTCTACGCCCGGATCGCGGACGATCCGCCGGGCGTTGGAACGAAGGACTGATTTTGACGAAATTCCTGCGCAACGGGCCGCTGTTCGCCATTGTCCTCGCGACACTCCTGACGCTGTGGGCGGCATCGTCGGCCTTCGCCGTCGAGCCGATCAAGATCGCCCGCGACGACGTCGCGCTCGACCTTTCCGGCGCCGTCGAGATCTACCGCAACCAGGGCGAGAATTTCCAGGTGTCGACCGCGCCGGGTCCGGACGGCATCGTGCGGCGCATCGAGGTCGAGGCCAATGATGCCCGTTCGACCGGCGACTGGGCTGTCTTCGCGCTCGCCAACACCACCGACCAGCAGCTCGACCGGCTGATCGTCGCACCGCATTTCCGCCTGGTGAATTCCGGCATCTTCTGGCCGGATCTGGGCTCGACCCGCATCGCTGCCATCACGCCCAGCGAAGGCTTCGCGCTCGACCGCCAGACCAGTCCCGACGCCGACGTTTTCCGGGTGACGCTGAACCCCGGCACGGTGATCACCTTCATCGCCGAACTGGCCTCGCCGAAGCTGCCGCAGGTCTACCTCTGGGATCCCGAATCCTACAAGGACTCGGTCAATTCCTACACGCTGTTTCGCGGCATCGTCATCGGCATTGCGGGCCTGCTGGCGCTGTTCCTGACCATCCTTTTCGTGGTCAAGGGGACCTCGATGTTCCCCGCGACCGCCGCGCTTGCCTGGGCGGTACTGGCCTATATCTGCGTCGATTTCGGCTTCCTCAACAAGGTCATCGAGATCTCGCCCGGCAATGAGCAGATGTGGCGGGCGGGAACGGAGGTGGCGCTGGCGGGAACCTTCGTGGTGTTCCTGTTCGCCTATCTCAACCTCAACCGATGGCACGGCCATTTCAGTTATGGCGCACTGGTCTGGATCCTCGGGCTGGTGCTGATCGCCGGCGTCGCGATCGTCGATCCCGCGGTCGCCGCCGGCATCGCCAGGCTGTCCTTCGCCGCCACCGCACTGACGGGGCTTGGCCTGATCATCTTCCTCGGGATTCGTGGTTATGATCGTGCGATCATGCTGGTGCCCAGTTGGGTCATGGTGCTGTTGTGGCTATGCGGATCGTGGATGGCGATCACCGGCATGCTCGACAACGATATCGCCCAGCCGGCCCTGGGCGGCGGGCTGATCCTGATCATCCTGCTGATCGGCTTCACTGTCATGCAGCATGCCTTTGCCGGCGGCGCGCTGCATCAGGGCCTGTTCTCCGATCTGGAGCGGCAGGCGCTTGCCGTCGCCGGATCGGGCGACACGGTGTGGGACTGGGACGTGCTGCGCGACCGCGTCGTCACCAAGCCCGATGTCAGCATCCAACTCGGGCTGGCGCCGAACAGCCTCGGCGGTGCGGCGCGTAACTGGCTGCCGGTGCTGCATGCCGACGACCGCGACACGTTCCGCACGACGCTCGACGTCGTGCTCGAGCACCGGCGCGGCCGCGTGTCGCAGAACTTCCGACTGCGCGGCGCTGACGGCCACTATCACTGGTTCTCGCTGCGCGCGCGCCCGGTCATCGGATCCGATGGAGAGGTCATCCGCTGCGTCGGCACCATGGTCGACGTGACGGAGCAGAAAAAGTCCGAGGAAAGGCTGCTGCACGATGCCGTGCACGACAACCTGACCGGCCTGCCGAACCGCGAACTTTTGATGAACCGGCTGGAAGCGATCATCTCGATCGCGCGCACCGAAGAGAAGGTGCGCCCGACCGTCTTCGTCATCGACATCGACCGTTTCAAGCAGGTCAATGACGGGCTCGGCATCTCGGCCGGCGACACCATCCTCTTGACCATCGCGCGTCGCCTGCACCGGCTGCTCAAGCCGAAGGACTCGCTGTCGCGCTTTGCCGGCGACCAGTTCGCGCTGATGCTGTTGTCCGAACAGGACCCGGCCCGCATCGCCGCCGTGGCGGATGCCATCAAGCATGCCATCAACAATCCGATCACCTTTGCCAAGCGCGAGATCGTGCTGACCGCCTCGATCGGATTGATCACCTGGAATTCGCCACAGATGTCGGCCGAGGACATGGTCAAGGATGCCGAGCTTGCCATGCATCAGGCCAAGCGCTTCGGCGGCGACAGGATCGAGCCGTTCCGTCCGGCTTTCCGCACTGTCGGCACCGACAGGCTGCAGTTCGAATCCGACCTGCGCCGCGCCATCGAGCGACGCGAATTCACGCTTGCCTACCAGCCGATCGTGCGGCTCGAGGACGGCAGCGTCGCCGGCTTCGAGGCGCTGCTGCGCTGGGACCACCCGCGCCGCGGCATGATCCCGCCGGCGGATTTCATCCCGGTCGCCGAAAGCTGCGGCCTGATCGTGCAGCTCGGCCTGTTTGCCATGCAGCAAGCGGCGGAAGACCTCGCCAGCTGGCAAAAGCAGATCGGCGACGCGCCGCTGTCGGTCTCGGTCAATCTGTCCAGCCGCCAGTTGATCCGCCGCGACCTGGTCAGCGACGTCCGCTCGGTCATCGCTCGGGCCAACCTGAAGCCACGCTGCTTCCGGCTCGAACTCACCGAATCGCTTGTCATGGACAATCCCGAGCAGACCGCCCATGTGCTGACCAAGCTGAAGCAGCTCGGCATCGGCCTGTCGCTGGACGATTTCGGCACCGGCTATTCCTCATTGGCCTATCTGACGCGTTTCCCCTTCGACACCATCAAGATCGATAAGAGCTTCGTCGACGACAACACGCCCAAGCGCGCGGTGCTGCTGAAATCGATGGTCAACATGGCGCATGAACTCGGCCTGTCCGTCGTCGCCGAGGGCATTTCGGACGAGAGCGACGCGCTGGAACTGCGCCAGATGGGCTGCGAATATGTCCAGAGCTTCATGTTCGGCGCGCCGATGCCGGGCGACCAGGTGCTCAAGACGCTGAAAGAGCAGTATCCGCTGACGCAAGCGTAAACGGATCAGGCGTGTCCGGCAGCGAGGCTGAGATGCGCAAGGTCGATACCGATCGAGGCGAGGATCCGGTCGTATTTGCGCTCGATATCGGTGTCGAACAGAAGCTCGGCACTGGCCGGACAGGTCAGCCAGCCATTTTCTGCGATCTCGGTCTCCAATTGGCCGGCGCCCCAGCCGGAATAGCCGAGCGCCATCAGCGCATGACGAGGCCCGCGGCCGGACGATATGGCGCGCAATATGTCGACGGTCGCCGTCAGGCAGATGTCGTCGGAAACGGTCAGCGACGATTCCACCCGATAGTCGCCCGAATGCAGGACGAAGCCCCGGCTGCGATCCACGGGGCCGCCATTGCGCACGACGAAATCGCGGGCCTGAGCCGGCAAGCGGATTGCCTCCTGCTCGTTCATGATGCCCAGTTGCACGAGCAAGTCCGGAAACAGCATCTGCTGCGTCTGGTTGATGATCAGGCCCATGGCGCCTTCATCGGAATGGGCGCAGACATAGATGACCGAGCGCGTGAAACGGTCGTCCTTCATGCCGGGCATGGCAATCAGGAACTGATCGTCGAGAAAGCCGCGGCTGGCGACCGTCTTCTTGTGGCGCAACAAGTCCATGAAGGGAGCGTAACGCGTTTCCAAAGCGTCGAAAAGATGCGCCGTGCTGGATTCGACCAAAGCCTGTGGCGGCGGCTCGAACATTCTTCTCCCTCGAAGTCACGCAAATATGATGCCGGCAAGGCCATGAAATCATTGCGCGGCCACGAACGGACGATCAAATCACCGCCATGCGAAGCTTGAAAATCCTGCTGCTCGGCGCCGCCATCGGATCGGCCACCGCTCTTCCCGCCGCCGCCTCTTCGTCGGCGTGGTACAACAGCGAAGGCGGCAAGGTCCGGCTGGTTACGTCAGGCAAAGCCGACGATGCCGGCCGCATACAGGGCGTTCTCGACATAGCGCTCAAGCCCGGCTGGAAGACATATTGGCGCGATCCGGGAGACGCGGGCGTGCCGCCGCAACTCGACATTTCGGCCAGCACCAACATCGCCGACGCCGCTCTGTCGTTTCCGGCGCCGCAGCGCCATGACGACGGCTATGGCAAATGGGCGGGCTACAACTATCCGGTCTCTCTGCCGGTGACATTCACGCTGGCGACGCCGAACCAGCCGGCGGTAATCGATGCCGACATCTTTCTCGGCATCTGCGAAACGATCTGCATTCCGGTGCAGACGCGGCTGACCGTCGACCCCGCCTCCGATCCGGACAATGCCGAGGACGCGGCGCTGGTGAAGGCGAGTTTTACGGCACTGCCAGCGCCCGCGAGGTCCGATTTCGGCATCAATGTGCTGCCGGGCGACCATGAGACGCTGATTGTCGAGGCGAGCTTTCCCGGCGATCCGGCGGCGGCGGACTTCTTCGTTGCCGGCGAGCGGGACTACATGTTCGGCACCCCGGCCCGCAGCGAAAAGGACGGCAAGCTGATTTTCACCGTGCCGATCCTCGACCGCCCCTCGACGACGCCGACCGATGGCGGGCTTCACTATACGCTGACGAGTGCGGCGGGCGCTGTCGAAGGGGTTCTGCCTTTCCCTTGATCCAGCCCATCGCAACGGTTGCAGGAAGCCGTTGGGTTCGCTACGCAAAGACACGTCCTTCCCCATTTTCCCAAGCGAGGAATCCATGACCATTTCCGTTGGCGACAAGCTGCCTGACGTGACCTTCAAGACGATGACCGACGACGGCGCCAAGCCGATCACCGGGGCCGAGATCTTCCCGGGCAAAAAGGTCGTTCTGTTTGGAGTTCCCGGCGCCTTCACGCCGACCTGCAGCAACAACCACTTGCCCGGCTATCTCGAGAACCATGACGCCATCCTGGCGCGCGGCGTCGACACCATCGCCGTCGTTTCGGTCAATGACGTCCATGTCATGGGCGCCTGGGCGCGCTTCACCGGCGGCGAGGGCAAGATCCTGTTCCTGGCCGACGGCAGTGGCGATTTCGCCAAGGCAGTGGGCCTCGACAATGACCTTTCCGCCAGCGGCATGGGGCTGCGTTCGAAGCGATTTTCGATGATCGTCGACGACGGCAAGGTCACCGCGCTCAATGTCGAGACCAAGCCCGGTGTCGACGAGTCCGGCGCGGCCCATATTCTGGGACAGCTCTGAACTTCAGTGCGCCTTCGGCCGCAACGGCGATGGCGCTTGTGGTTCATGGGTTGCTTTGGGGGGATCCTAGCGATGTTTGACATCTTCTGGCGCGCTATCGCGATCGGCGTCGGCGCCACCGTGCTGATGGATCTCTGGGCCATCTTCCTGCACAAGGCGTTCGGCCAGCCACGGCCGAACTGGGGGCCGGTCGGCCGCTGGGTCTGGCATCTCCGTGACAAGGTCTTTCACGACGATATCGGCGATACAGCACCATACGCGCATGAAAAGGCGCTGGGTTGGGCCTTTCACTATTTTGTCGGCATCATCTACGGCATCATCCTGGTGGTGCTGGCCGGAGCGGGCTGGCTTGCCGCGCCGACATTTCTGCCGGCCTTCATCCTCGGCATTGTCACCGTCGGCGCCGGCTGGTTCCTGCTGGCACCCGGCATGGGCGCCGGCTGGGCCGCCTCGAAGCGGCCCAACCCGATGCGGATCCGGGCGCTGAACCTGGTGTCGCACACGGTGTTCGCACTTGGGCTTTGGGGCACGGCGCTGCTGATACGATAAGCGCTTACGGCTGTGTCGGCCTGTCGATCGGCTGCCAGCCGTAGACAACGGAATGCGCGCCGATATCGTAGTAGTTGCCGCCGCCCACTGGCTGATCCGCTTCTTTGTACCCGAGCCGCGCCGCTCCTGAAATTCAATAGCTCTGGGTCGAGCGCCGCACCTTCGCGATTGCCGGCGCAGCAGGCTTTGGCGCTGCTGCAGGCTTGAACGGGCCTTTCTTGAACGGCGCCATGCCTTCGCGCGCGAGTTCGTCGGCGCGCTCGTTCTCGACATGGCCGTCATGGCCCTTGACCCAGTTCCAGGTGACCTTGTGGCGCTTGTTGGCCTCGTCGAGCGCCTGCCAGAGTTCACCGTTCTTGACAGGCTTCTTGTCGGCGGTCTTCCAGCCGTTCTTCTTCCAGCCGTGGATCCACTTGGAAATGCCGTCCATGACGTATTTGCTGTCGGTGTGAAGCTCGACCGTGCACGGTTCCTTCAGCGCGTTCAGCGCCGAGATAGCAGCCAACAGTTCCATCCGGTTGTTGGTCGTCTCGGCCTCACCGCCGGAAAGCTCCTTGGTGGTGCCGTTGAAGCGCAGGATCGCGCCCCAGCCGCCAGGGCCGGGATTGCCCGAACAAGCGCCGTCGGTGAAGATCTCAACCTGTTTGCTCATGATATCAGGCCAATCCATATTCCGAAGGAGATTTGATCGCCCGGTGGAACCGCATCCTTCTGATGTATTCGGTCGGATCGCGTTTCATCACCAGCCCGCCATCGGGGACGGTCAGCCAGTCGTATAGCCGGGTCAGCATGAAGCGCAACGCCGAACCGCGCGCCAGCATCGGCAGCGCAGCCTTTTCCTGGTCGCTCAGGGGCCGGACGCTCTGGTAGCCGGCGAGCAGCGCCTTGCCCTTGGTCAGGTTGAAGGAAAAATCCTTCTCGAAGCACCAGGCGTTGAGGCAGGTGGCGACATCGTAGGCATAGAGGTCGTCGCAGGCGAAATAGAAGTCGATCAGGCCGGAGAGCTTTTCGCCGAGGAAGAAAACGTTGTCCGGGAAAAGATCGGCATGAATGATGCCTTGCGGCAGGTCTTTGGGCCAGTTGCGCTCAAAATCGGCAAAGTCGGCATCAACCTCGGCCGCCAGGCCCGGCTCGACCTCGTCGGCGCGGTCGCGCGCTGCGTCCCAGAGCTTGCGCCAGCCGTCGATGGCCAGGGCATTCGGACGCGTCATCGAAAAATCGGCGCCGGCCAGATGCAATTGCGCCAACGCCTTGCCGACCTCGGCACAATGCGTGGCTGTGGGCCGCCGCAACGAAAGCCCTTCCAGGAAGGTGATGATGACCGCCGGCCGGCCGGCGAGCGTGCCGATGACGCTGCCGTCATGGGCGGTCACCGGCAGCGGGCAGGACACGCCCTTGTAGGCGAGATGGCCCATCAGCCCGAGGAAAAACGGCAGATCCGCCTTCTCGACGCGTTTCTCATAGAGCGTCAGGATGTAGGAGCCGCTCGAGGTGTGCAGCAGGAAGTTCGAGTTCTCGGTGCCTTCGGCGATGCCCTTGTAGGACAGGAGATCGCCGACCGGATAGCGCTTCAGGAATGCGCCGAGTTCGCCTTCCGCGACGTCAGTGTAGACCGCCATGTGCCTTACGCGGCTCCATTGACGAAGGCCATGTCGGCCCGCGTCAGTTCGACATCGCGCAGTACCCGCATGACCGGAAAATCCTCCGTTTCCGTGGCCGTGATGGCCAGATCGATCGTGACATCGAAGCGCTGCCGGAACGCGTCGATGATCTCGTCGACGATGATTTCGGGCGCCGACGCGCCGGCCGACAGGCCGAGCGTCGAAATGTTGCCGATGTCATTCCACGGAATCTCGGCGGCGCGCTGCACGAGAAGCGACATGGTGGCGCCTGCACGCTCCGCCACTTCGACAAGTCGTCGCGAATTGGATGAATTCGGCGCGCCGACGATCAGATAGAGATCGGCGCCCGGCGCGGTGTCCTTGACGGCTTCCTGGCGGTTGGTGGTGGCATAGCAGATCGATTCCGCCGCTGGCGCCTGCAGCGCCGGAAAGCGATCCTGCAAGGCGCGGATGATGCCGGCGGTGTCCTCGACCGACAATGTGGTCTGGGTAACGAAGCCTAGCGCCTGCGGATCGACGGGCGAGAGCTTTGCGGCATCGGCTTCGGTTTCGATCAGGGTCACCGCTCCGTCCGGGAGCTGGCCCATGGTGCCGATCACCTCGGGATGTCCGGCGTGACCAATCAACAGCACATGACGGCCGAGCCGCTGATGGCGCATCGCCTGCTTGTGGACCTTCGACACCAGCGGGCAAGTGGCATCGAGATAGAAGAGATTGCGCGCCTTCGCATCCGCCGGCACCGATTTCGGCACGCCATGCGCCGAGAACACGACGGGCGACTGCCGATGTTCGGCCGGGATCTCGGAGAGTTCCTCGATGAAGACGGCGCCAAGGCTTTGCAGCCCCTCGACGACGTAGCGGTTATGCACGATTTCATGGCGGACGTAGACCGGCGCGCCATATTTCTTCAGCGCCAGCACGACGATCTGGATGGCACGGTCGACACCGGCGCAAAAACCGCGCGGCTGGCAGAGCCGGATCGTCAGAGGTGGTTTGGTGGTTGTCTGAAGCATTAAATCCGGGCCGGTTGATCAAAGCCGAAATGAGGTGCGCACCCCTGCCCTGTCAAGGGCATCGGTAGAAAGGGGGCGTCGCTCGCGTTCATTCCTTTTTCGCGGGGCGACGAAGCCGCAGGATGAGCACGGCGGCGAGCGCTGCGGCAAGCCCGTACCAGGTGACGGCATATTGCAGATGGCTGTTCGGCAGGTCGATGATGGTGACGCCGCCAACCGGCAATCCGCCTGGATTTGGCGTCTTGTCTGCGTCGATGAAGATCGGCACCAGCGTGAACCCAGCCGGCAGGCCCGCGCTCGCCGCCATGACGTCGCGGTCCTTCCAGTAGAAGATGTTCTTCGCCACATCGTTGTCGGGCAGCATCATCGACGGCTTTGCTGGCAGGGGGTTGCGAGCGAGCCCCGTGACCGTCACTCTGCCGGTCACCTGTCCCTTGGCGCGCTTGGCGGCGTCCTTCAGATCGTAAGGCACGAAGCCGCGATTGATCAGGACGAAGCGGCCGTCGTCGAGCGCCAGCGGCGTGTAGACATTGAAGCCGGCATCGCCTTCCCAGGTCGCGTAAAAATGCCGTTCGCCTTGATGCAGGAACGTCCCGGTGACGGTGACGGGCGTATAATCGACGTCCCCGGTGGCTGCGAATTCTTTCTCGACCGCAACCAACGGCAAGGGAGCCGAATGAGTGCGCTGGTCGATGGTCTGCAGAAGGCCTTCCTTCCAATAAAGGCGCTGCACCTGCCAGGTGCCGAGCACCAGCAGGATCAGTATCAGCACAAGGCCAAGGCCGAGCAGCAGTGCCGTCCTAGGCCGCGATCGCCCATCGGCTTTAACGGTTGCCTCGCTCATTCGCCGCGATCCAACCGGCCTTCGGCCGCCTTGTTGCGGTATTGCAGCGTCAGCAGCACGCCTTTGATCAGCCGCAGCGCCGCCAGGCACAGCACGACAGCCAGCGGAATCCAGACCAGCAGATGCAGCCAGAGCGGCGGGCTAAGCGTGACTTCAACCCAGAGCGCCAGGCCGACGATAAGGAAGCCTATGATCAGGATGACGAACACCGCCGGCCCGTCGCCGGCATCGGCGTAGGAATAATCAAGGCCGCAATTGACGCAGCGCTTGCCGACAGTGAGGAAGCCGGAGAACAACCGCCCCTCGCCGCAGCGCGGGCAGCGGCCATGCAGGCCGGCCGAGATCGGATCGATCGGCGGCCAGATCGCTCTGTCTTCACTCATAGGAGCGTCGTCGCTCATTGCTTACCGCTCGATTTCGATCGGTGTGCCATCGGCCACCAGCGCCCAGATTTCGTCCATGTCGGAGTCCGTAACCGCAATGCAGCCGTCGGTCCAGCCGACCAATTGAAGCAGCCAGCCCCACCAGCCATAACCATTCGGCTGGCCGTGGATCATGATCATGCCGCCCGCGCCGACATTGCGCGCCTTGGCGGCGGCCTCATCATCGGCATTGGGGTACGAGATATGGATCGATTTGTGCGCGATGCTGTTCGGGTTGCGCCAGTCGAGGACATAGTTCCCCTTGGGCGTGCGCTGATCGCCCTCCTGGTGCTTGTGCCCGACGGGATCGCCGCCGAGCGCGATGCCGTAGTTTCGCAGGACCTTGCCGTCGCCGATCAGTTCCAGCCGGCGTTCGGCCTTGTGAACACGCACCAGGTCCACCTTCTCGCCGGCAAAGGCCGGGAGTGCCCCGATCATCAATGCGCAAATAGCCCGGAAGATTGTCAGTCGCATTGGCTATCGATCAGCGATCATTGCGCCAAAAAGAAGAAGGCGGCCACGTTGCCGCGGCCGCCTCCAGAAATGAAAATCCCTCAGGCCTGGATCAGTGGCCCTCGATCACCGCGCCGACCGATCCCCAGACGTAGATCGAGGCGAACAGGAACAGCCAGACCACGTCGACGAAGTGCCAGTACCAGGCGGCCGCCTCGAAGCCGAAATGCTGCTTGGGGGTGAAATCACCCTTCATCGCCCGGATCAGGCAGACCAACAGGAAGATGGTGCCGATGATGACGTGGAACCCGTGGAAGCCCGTCGCCATGAAGAAGGTGGCGCCATAGATGGAATCCTTGAAAGCGAACGGAGCGTGCATGTACTCGTAGGCCTGCACCATGGTGAACAGCATGCCGAGGCCAACGGTCAGCACCAGGCCGTTGATCAGCCCCTTGCGGTCGCCGTGAAGAAGCGAATGGTGCGCCCAGGTCACCGTGGTGCCCGACAGCAGCAGGATGACGGTGTTGTAGAGCGGCAAATGGAAGGGATCGAGAACCTCCATGCCCTTCGGCGGCCAGACGCCACCAGTAAATGTGGCGCGCGCGTAGTTCTGTGCCTCACCGGCAAAAAGGCTGGCATCGAAATAGGCCCAGAACCAGGCAACGAAGAACATCACCTCCGAAGCGATGAACATGATCATGCCATAGCGCAGGTGCAGCGACACGACCCGCGTATGATGACCCTCATGCGCCTCCTTGATCGTGTCCGACCACCAGGCGAACATGGTGTAGAGGACGATCACGAGGCCGATGAAGAACAGCCACGGATTGGCGATGTTGAAGCCGAAGATCGGGAACGACCCGCCCTTCAGATATTCCATCAGGGCGACACCGCCAAAGGCCATGACCAGCGCCCCTACCGAGCCTAGGAAAGGCCATGGGCTCGGGTCGACGAGATGATAGTCATGCTGTGGTTTTGCGTGCGCGTCTGCCATATCAACCCCCGAGATTTGCTTCGGTATTCGAAATTGTCTTGCTGTTGCCATCGGTCGGCGCCGAGGAGGCGACCGGCTTGGTCTTCTCGACCGGGAACATCGTGTAGGACAGCGTGATCGTCTTCACGTCCTTGAGCTCCGGCACATTGACGATGTCGGGGTCCACGTAGAACAGGACCGGCATGTCCAGCGTCTCGCCGGGCTTCAGCGTCGTGTCGGTGAAGCAGAAGCACTCGACCTTGTTGAAATAGGGGCCCGCCAGTTCAGGCTGCACGTTGAAGGTGGCGCGGCCGGTCACGGAACGATCGAACTTGTTGGTCGCCTGGTAGTGCGCCTGCACGGTCTCGCCGATCTTCATCGTCATCGAGCGCTGGACCGGCTGAAACTCCCATGGCACGCCGGCGACGTTGGCATCGAAGCGGACGGTGATCTCGCGGTCGAGCACGCGGCCGGCATACTGCTTCTCGGCACGTTGCGTCGTGCCGCCATAGCCGGTCGCCTGGCAAAACATCTTGTAGAGCGGCACCGCGGCATAGGCCATGCCGATCATGCCGGTGAAGAAGGCGAGGCAGACAGCCGCGACGATGACGTTGCTGTTCTTGCCCGCCGCTTTCCTGGACTTCTCGACGCTCATCACATCGTGCCCAGATTGTGGCCGAACTTCACGATCGTCGCGATGTAGAAAATGACCACCAGCAGCGCCAGCGCCACGCCGATGGCGATGGAACGGCTGCGCTGCGCCTTCTTCTGACGCTCGGTCAACGTGACGGTCTCGAGCTTTTCCTCGATCATGGTCATGCTCCACCCATGGCAAGCGCGCGTTCGACAACGCTGTCGGCCAGATAGGCAGCGAAGATGGCGAAGAGATAAAGCAGCGAATAGGCGAACAGGGCCTTGGCCGGTTTCATGACGCGGTCATCGTCGGCCATGCCAAGCACTTTCCACGCGTACCAGACAAAACCGACCCCGAGCAACAGGGCGGCCACGCCATAGAAGGGCGTGGTGTAGCCGAGCATCCACGGCAGCACGCCGACCGGGGCAAGCACCAGCGCATAGGCGAAGATCTGGCGGCGCGTCGAAGCGTGGCCGGCGACGTTGGGCATCATCGGAATGCCGGCCTTGGCGTAGTCCTCGGATTTGAAAAGCGCCAGCGCCCAGAAATGCGGCGGCGTCCAAAGGAAGATGATCAGGAACAAGACAACGCTTTCGAGGCTGACCGTCCCGGTCACCGCGGCCCAGCCGATCACGGGCGGAATGGCACCGGCGGCCCCGCCGATGACGATGTTCTGCGGCGTCCAGCGCTTCAGCCACATCGTGTAGACGACGGCGTAGAAGAAGATGGTAAAGGCCAGCAGCGTCGCCGCCAGCCAGTTGACCAGCACGCCGAGCGTCATCACCGACAGCACCGACAGCACCAGCCCGAAGGTCAGCGCTTCGTGCGGCTGGATGCGACCGGCCGGGACCGGGCGGCTGGCGGTCCTGGTCATCACGGCATCGATGTCGGCATCGTACCACATGTTGAGTGCGCCGGAGGCGCCAGCACCTATCGCAATAGCCAGGATGGCGATCACCGCCAGCAGAGGGTTGATGGTCACGGGTGCGGCGACCAGGCCGACAAAGGCGGTGAACACCACCAGCGACATGACGCGCGGCTTCAGCAGCGCGAAGAAATCGCCCGCCGTCGCTTCCGACATGCGAAAGCCCGCTTCGTCAATCAATGGGTCGTCGACAAGGGCCATGCGTACTTAAGTCCATCATCCGTTGGCCAAAACCGCCGGCGGACCGGCGGTTTCGTATTCGAGCGGGCAGCCGCCTTACTTGATCTTCGGCAGCTGTTCCCACTGGTGGAAGGGCGGCGGCGAAGGCAGCTGCCATTCGAGCGTCGTTGCGCCCTCGCCCCATGGGTTGGCGCCGGCGATCCGCTTCTTCTGGAAGGCCTCGAACACGCCATAGAGGAAGATCAGGACGCCGACGGCCGAGATGTAGGAGCCGATGGACGACACATAGTTCCAGCCGGCAAACGCATCGGGGTAGTCGATGGTGCGGCGCGGCATGCCGGCGAGACCGAGGAAGTGCTGCGGGAAGAAGATCAGGTTCACGCCGACGAAGGTGACCCAGAAGTGGGTGTTGGCGATGACGGGCGAATACATGTAGCCGGTCATCTTCGGGAACCAGTAGTACCAGCCGGCGAAGATGGCGAACACCGCGCCCAGCGACAGCACGTAGTGGAAGTGGGCGATGACGAAATAGGTGTCATGCAGCGAGCGGTCGAGGCCGGCATTGGCCAGCTGGACGCCGGTGACGCCGCCGATGGTGAACAGGAAGATGAAGCCCAGCGCCCACAGCATCGGCGTCTTGAACGAGATCGACCCGCCCCACATCGTCGCGATCCAGGAGAAGATCTTCACGCCTGTCGGCACCGCGATGACCATGGTGGCGAAGACGAAATAGCGCTGCGTATCGAGCGACAGGCCGGTCGTGTACATGTGGTGCGCCCAGACGATGAAGCCGACGGCGCCGATCGCCACCATGGCGTAGGCCATGCCGAGGTAACCGAACACCGGCTTCCTCGAGAAGGTCGAGATGACGTGGCTGATGATGCCGAAGCCCGGCAGGATCAGGATGTACACTTCAGGGTGACCGAAGAACCAGAACAGGTGCTGGAACAGGATCGGGTCGCCGCCGCCATCGGGCGCAAAGAAGGTGGTGCCGAAATTGCGGTCGGTGAGCAGCATGGTGATGCCGCCGGCCAGAACCGGCAATGACAGCAGGAGCAGGAAGGCGGTGATCAGCACCGACCAGGCAAACAGCGGCATCTTGTGCAGCGTCATGCCAGGCGCGCGCATGTTGAAGATCGTGGTGATGAAGTTGATGGCGCCGAGGATCGACGAGGCACCGGCAATGTGGATCGACAGGATCGCCAGATCCATGGCCGGCCCGGGCTGGCCCGAAGTCGACAACGGCGGATAAAGCGTCCAGCCGCCACCGACGCCATAGGCACCCGGTGCGCTCGGCATGAACATCGAGGTGAGCAGCAGGATGAAGGCCGGCGGCAGCAGCCAGAAGGAGATGTTGTTCATGCGCGGGAACGCCATGTCGGGCGCGCCGATCATGATCGGGACCATCCAGTTGGCAAAACCGCCGATCAGCGCCGGCATGACCATGAAGAAGATCATGATCAGGGCGTGCGCGGTGGCGAAGGCATTGTACATGCTCTTGCCGCCGTCGATCGCGGCGTCACCGTTCATGCCGTAGACCATCTGCGCCAGACCGCTGAAGATCTGGATGCCAGGCTCCTGCAGTTCCATGCGGATGGCGACCGACAAGGCGCCGCCGATGATGCCGGCCATGATCGCGAAGATCAGGTAGAGCGTGCCGATGTCCTTGTGGTTGGTCGAATAAACCCAGCGCACCCAGCCGTGATAAGGCTTGTGGTCGTGCCCGTCGTGAGCTGCAGCGTCTGCCATGTTCCGCTCCGTTCCCTAAATCTTGCTAACCCGCGGCATCAGTTGCCGGCGGCCGCTACCTTGTTCTGGCCGTCGACCTCGGCCATCAGCGTCTTGTTGGCGCCGGGCAGATCGGTCTTGGCTGCCGCCAGCCAGGTCTTGAACTGCGCATCGGAGACGACGCGGATGGCGATCGGCATGAAGGCATGGTCCTTGCCGCAGAGCTGCGAGCACTGGCCGTAAAAAATACCTTCCTTCTCCGCCTTGAACCAGGTCTCGTTGGTGCGACCCGGAACGGCGTCGATCTTGATGCCGAACGACGGCATGGCGAAGGAGTGGATCACGTCGGTCGCGGTGACGAGCACGCGGGTCATGGTGTTGACCGGCACGACCAGCTCGTTGTCGACGGCCAGCAGGCGCGGGTAGACCTTGCGGTCCTCCTTGCCGGCAGCGGCGCGTTCGGCGTCCTGGAGGATCGCGGAGTTGAAAGAGAGCGTGTTGTCGGTCTGGTACTCGTAGTCCCAGTTCCACTGGTTGCCGGTCGCCTTGACGGTCAGCTTTGCTTCTTCCGGCGGTGTGTATTGCGCGGTCAGCAACTGGAACGAGGGGATAGCGATGAGGAGCAGGATGACGACAGGTCCGATCGTCCAGATCAACTCGATCCACGTGTTGTGGCTGGTCTTGGACGGAACCGGGTTGGCGCTCGCGCGGAATCTGATGATGCAATAGGCGAGAAGAATCAGCACCAGGATGGTGATCGGGACGATGAACCACATCGTGTAGTTCCCGAACCACTCGATCTGCCGCATCATGTCGGTCGCCGGCGCCTGGAAGGTTGTCTCCCAGTTCTTGGGCTGGTCGGCATGGGCGGATGCGCCGGCGAAAAACGTGATAGCGGCACAAGCACTTAGAAACTTGGCACTTGCTGGAACCTTGGCGTTTGCCAGGAAATTTCTCATCGCCCTCATCGTCTCCCAGTTCCTCGCTGTGGTACCCACGAGAATAACGAACAATGCCGGGACGGGAATCCCGACAGTTTCAAGCTGGTTCAAACCATACTCTTTTTCCCTCCGCAAGAAAGGAGCGGACGAAACCGTGCGGCATTTTTGCGCGCAAGCCCGGATGTGCCTTTGGAGGCAGCCGCGGCAGCCCCGAATCGCCTACATTGAACCCACAGCGGCATTCCCGCGGCGCGCACGTGCCGAACGTCGCAATTCGGGCGAAATTGGCAGGGAAAAGCGCCGTATTGGCTTTTTCGGGGCAGACCTGGTGCGGTCTCGTCCTTTACTTGGCTTTGGCGCGGCTTAAAGTGCCGTGATTCGCAATGGAGCCGTCATGAATTACTGGCTTTCGAGAAACTCTCGGTTTTCGAGAAACTGGGCGAAGGTCATCTTTTTCGCCGCCCTGTCTGGCATCGGCTTATCCGCGATCGTGTCCGGCACGGCGAACGCCGCGCAACCGAGCGGTACCGTTCGCTCGACGCATGGCGCATGGTCGGTCATCTGCGACACGCCGGCCGGTGCCACCTCGGAACAATGCGTGATGATGCAGAACGTCGTCGCCGAGGACCGTCCGGAGATGGGACTGTCGGTCGTCGTGCTGCGCACCGCCGACAACAAGGCGGAGATCCTGCGCGTGCTGGCGCCGCTCGGCGTGCTTTTGCCCAACGGGCTTGGCCTCAATGTCGACGGCAAGGACATCGGTCGCGCCTATTTCGTGCGCTGTTTCCAGGACGGCTGCTATGCCGAGGTTATCCTCGAAAAGCCGCTTCTCGACACGCTGAAGACCGGCACGTCGGCCACCTTCATTGTCTTCCAGACCCCGGAAGAAGGCATCGGCATCCCGGTCGACCTCAAGGGTTTTGCCGACGGCTTCGCCGCCCTCCCCTGAAAGCCCGGCGACATCACCGGCTTCATCAACCAGAAGTGACGTCGACGGTCTGCTGGCAAACCGCTTTTGTCTTCACAATGCGGCTGAGCGATTGTCTCGGCGCACCTTCGCGCCTACATCGTGGCAAAGACCCATTCCTCCTGTGAACGGACGCGCCATGAACAGCCTGATCGGCCAATTCGACATTTCAGACGATCGCATCAAGCAGATCGTCGCCGAAACCATCAACGGCGCCGATGACGGCGAGCTGTTCCTCGAATACAGCGAGAGCGAAGCGCTGATGTTCGACAATGGCCGGCTGAAGACCGCCAACTTCAACACCGACCAAGGGTTTGGCCTGCGCGCGGTTGCCGGCGAAGCCAGCGGCTATGCCCATTCCAGCGATCTCTCCGAAGCTTCGCTGCTGCGCGCGGCCGATGCCGTTTCGACCGTCAAGGGCGGCTATTCCGGCACGCTTGCCGCCGCACCCGCCCGCACCAACCGCCATCTCTATGGCGAAGAGAACCCGATCCCCTCGCCCTCCTTCGAGGCCAAGGCAAAGCTCCTGCAGGAAATCGACGCCTGGCTGCGCGCCGAGGACCCGCGCGTGCGGCAGGTTTCGGCATCGCTCGCCGCATCCTGGCAGCATGTCGAGATCGTGCGCGCCGACGGCCAGGTGGTGCGCGACATCCGCCCGCTGGTCCGCGTCAACGTCTCCGTCGTTGTCGGCAATGGCGACCGCCAGGAGAGCGGCTCCTACGGCATGGGCGGCCGCAAGGCGTTTGGCGAATTCCTGGTCGAGGACAGTTGGAAGCACGCCGCCAAGGAGGCGCTCAGGCAAGCCCTGGTCAATCTCGAGGCGATACCGGCGCCGGCCGGCACTTTCGACATCGTCTTGTCCAGCGGCTGGCCGGGCGTCATGCTGCACGAGGCCGTCGGCCATGGGCTGGAAGGCGATTTCAACCGCAAGAAGACCTCGGCCTTCGCCGGACTGCTCGGCCAGCAGGTCGCCGCCAAGGGGGTGACCGTCGTCGACGACGGCACGATGCCCGAGCGGCGCGGCTCGCTGACAGTCGATGACGAAGGCACGCCTTCAGCCCGCAATGTGCTGATCGAGGACGGCAAGCTGGTCGGCTACATGCAGGATCGCCAGAACGCCCGGCTGATGGGCATGAAGGCAACCGGCAACGGCCGCCGCGAAGGCTACGCACACCAGCCGATGCCGCGCATGACCAACACCTATATGACGGCGGGCGACATGGAGCCGGACGAAATCATCGCCTCGGTCAAGAACGGCATCTATGCCGTCTCCTTCGGTGGCGGCCAGGTCGACATCACCTCGGGCAAATTCGTGTTCGGCTGCACCGAGGCCTACATGATCGAGAACGGCAAGGTGACGCAGCCGATCAAGGGCGCGATGCTGATAGGCAACGGTCCGGACGCCATGCATCGCGTCTCGATGATCGGCAACGACATGAAGCTCGACACCGGCATCGGCATGTGCGGCAAGGCCGGACAGGGCGTGCCGGTCGGCGTCGGCCAGCCGCATCTGCGCATGAACCAGATGACGGTGGGCGGCACGCGGGTCTGAGCGAACGGCCCCGATGGCCGGGCCGTTATGCCTTGCCGATAGACCGGCGCGAAATCGTGTAGAGAATCAGGAAGGCGATGACGCCACCGATCGCATATTTGAGCCAAGCACTCAGGCAGTCGACGGTCCCGTCGTGGCCGGAGACATACAGCGCAGCTGCGACAAACGTCATGGCCGCGATGCCAAGTGCATAGGATGGCAATAGCCCGGTTCGAGCGATCTTTCGCAAAATCCAGGCGACGAGCGCACCCGAGAGCGCCATCATGAGAGTCGCGCCGGCGCTTACGTTATGCGGCGCCTGACATCGCGCTGCGGACATTTGGCGGGCTCCCAACAGTAGAGGTCGCGGACAGCGCGGTGGTGTCGTCCGCACTCGACCTCGCGAAGAAGGGAATGGATTTCGCAGATGCTCTGCATCTGGGGAAATCAGCTCATTGCGCTGGCTTTGCAACCTTTGATCGTAATTTCCTCAAGGCTGCAAAGACAGCGGGATATGACAGCTTGCAGGAAGCATGACAAAGGTCCGTCGCTGGCGCCCTGATGGTCGAGTCAGACCGAATGCGCCCGCTGATGCTTGCGTTTTCCAGTTTGAATTCCCGGCTGCACCTTGAAGTGAACACAATCGGCATTAGGAAATTGTTAGGTGTTTAACTGCCTGGGCTGCCGTTTCCGCACGAACGCAGTGCCGGCCTTCTGGTTGCGGTGGTGTTGGCAATGCGGCATTTCCCCGGCGTCCTGACCTCCTCTTTCCTGCTTGGCTTCGTTTCGTTGATTGGCGCGACATGGTTGCAAGCCAGTCCGGCGGCGGCACAGTCGACATTGTTCAAGTCGCGATCGACGCAATCTGCCGCAATTGGTGGAAGCACCAGCGTCCCCTACGGTTGGGTCGATTTCTGCCATCGCCGGCCAAAGGAGTGCAAGGTGCCCGCTCTGCCGGCGGCGAATGTCAAGCTGACCGCGCAGAACCTACGCATCCTCAAGCGGATAAATCACATGGCGAACAGCGCCATCAAACCCGTCAGCAATTTCGATCACTGGGGTACGATGGCGGATCACTGGGACTATCCGGTGGACGGCAAGGGCGACTGCAAGATCTACGCGCTCTACAAGCGCAAGCTTCTTCTGGCAGCGGGATTCCCCCGGCAGGCGTTGCTGATGACCGTGGTGCGCGACCTGGACAATGAAGGCCACACCATTCTGACGGTGAAAACCGACAAGGGTGATCTTGTCCTGGACAATCTGGTCAATGAGATCAGGCCCTGGAACGCGACGGGCTATTACTTCGTGAAACGCCAGTCGCAGCAGAACCCAAACACCTGGGTGTCGATCAACCAACGCGGCGGCACGTCGAAACGATTGTCGCCAAGTTCGTAGGGGCCGAAGCCTCCAGGCTATCGCCGCTTCTTCGGCTTCTCCAGCAGTGCCACCGCTTCGACATGCGGCGACCACAGGAACTGGTCGATCGGCGTCACGCTCTTCAAGGCGTAGCCGCCGTCGATGAGGATGCGCAGGTCGCGAGCCAGCGTCACCGGATTGCAGGATACCGCAGCAACGTAGGGAACATCCGAGCGGGCGATCTGCTTCGACTGGTCCTCGGCGCCGGCGCGCGGCGGGTCGAACACCACACCGTCGAACGCGTTCAACTCCTTGAACGTCAGCGGCCGGCGGAACAGGTCGCGGCGTTCGCCCGTCACCCGCTTCAAGCCGGTGGCGAAGCGCGATCCACGGTCGAGCGCTGAAAGCGCTGCCGCATCGCCTTCCACCGCATGGACTTCCGACTTCGCGGCCAGGCGCAGAGCAAAGCTACCGCAACCGGCGAAAAGATCCGCCACCTTCTTGGCACGCTTCAGATGTCCGCCGACGATGTCGGCCATCGCCTGTTCGGCGGCCTCGGTTGCCTGCAGGAACGCGCCCGGGGGCAAGGCGACAGCGACGCTGCCGAACATGACCACCGGCTTTTTCGGCTCGATAATGATTTCGTCATCGATGGACAGCCTGGCAAAGCCCTGCGCCATGACGAAGTTAGCCGCGATCCGGCGCTGGTGCTCCCCGAGCTTGCCGGATTCGTGAACCGCGACATCGAGCCCCGAACCGGTCACGGTGACCGCCAGCCGGAACGATTTGGTGGTTGCGCAGACCAATTCGGCGAGCGCCCTCAAGCGATCGAGGGCGGCAACGATCTCCGGCAGCGAGATCGGGCATTCCGATATGGCGACGATCTCCGGCGACAGATGGCGATGGAAGCCGAGCAGCATGCCTGTCTCGGTGCGCCGGGCGGCAAGCACGACACGGCGGCGCGTCTGCGGTGCGCAGGCGACCAGGTCACCGATCTCGCAATCAATGCCCTTGCCCTTCAGGATGTGCGCCACTTTTTCGCGCTTCCACTGGCGATAGGCTTCGGCTTCGAAATGCTGGAGCGCGCAACCGCCGCATTCGGTGAAGTGGCAGCAGGCGGGATCGATGCGCAGCGGCGATGCTTCCAGCACCGCCATCAGCATGGCGCGATCCCTTTCGCGCGCGGCGGTGACCGTTTCACCGGGCAGTGTGAAGGGAATGAACAGATCGCCTGTCTCGGTCTCGGCGACGCCGTCGCCCTGAGCGCCAAGTTTCCTGATGCTGAAGCGCGCGCTCATCGATCCTTGATCCCACCGAGCAGGAATTCGCGATTGCCGTCGCCGCCATCGATCGGCGACAGATGCAGCCCCAGCGAGCGCCAGCCGGGAACGGAGTCCAGCCAATCCTGCAGCAGGCCGGCGACACGGGCGGCGTCGAAGGGATCCTTCAACAGACCACCCTTGCCGATCGCTTCCCTGCCGGCCTCGAATTGCGGCTTGACCAGAAACATGGCCTTTGCGCCAGCCTTGGCCAGACCAAGGGCCGGCGGCAGCGCCAGTTTCAGCGAGATGAAGCTGACGTCGGAGACGATGAAATCCGGAATACGCCCGCCGAGATCGGTGACGGCGAGGTCGCGGGCGTTCAGCCCTTCGATCACCGTCACACGCGGGTCGCCGCCGATATCAGGATGCATCTGGCCATGACCGACATCGACGGCGGTGACATGGGCCACGCCGCGCTCGAGCAACACCTGGGTGAAGCCGCCGGTCGAGGCGCCGATGTCGAGCGCTTCACGGCCGGCAGGATCGAGGCCGAAATGATCGAGCCCGCCGATCAGCTTGAGTGCCGCGCGCGACACATAGCCTTGCGCCGGATCATCGATGGCAACGTGACATTGCGGCAAAACGCTCTGGCCGGGCTTGCGCGCAATGACGCCGTCGACGGTCACAGTGCCGCGCTCGACCGCGTCGCGGGCACGCGAGCGGCTGGCAAACAGCCCGCGCTGGACGAGCAGGTCGTCGAGCCGCTGGCGTGCGCTGGCTGGCAGAGGCGAATTCATCGGCCTTCATGGCGAAAGCCGACGACGATGGCAAGAGCGCCAGCTGGAAGCATTTCGTCTCCCGTTCCCATCATCACGCTCAGCATCTTGCACGGCGACGATGGTGAGGCGTCCCGTCCCGCCGACCATCCTTATGAATACCCATGCGTTACGCCCGTTGAGACGGATGACCGCCGAAGCATGAGGTCTCACCGCCTGCGGATAAATACCAAAAACCTAGAAAGCCTCATGATTTCTTAACCAATTTTCATCGCATTTGCTTGAGGACTTCAATGTTATGACCGCGACGACCGGAAAACCCGGATGAAGAGGCGGCAACTTTGGAAATGGCTAGCGACATCGTCTACAAGGTTCTTGACCGGATTTCCGGCGCCGGCCTGCTGGCGACCGGACTTCTGTTGCTGACTGCTTTGGCCAGTGCCCTGGTCGCCTATTGGCGCACGGTCGAGAAAAAGAGCTGGAAAGAGTTCTTCGAGTTCGCGGTCCCGCATGAGGTCATCACGCATCCTTCGGCGAAAGCCGACCTTTTGTTCTGGGTGACGCGGAAGGCGCTGATGCCATTCCTCATGCTGCCCGCCGGCGTCGTCTTCGTCAGCGCCGTCGGCTATGCGACGAACTGGTTGCTCTCCACGCTGCTGGCAATCCAGCCGCCTCTGATCGAGGGGCCGGCGGGGCCTGTGACGGTGACGATCTTCACCCTCACCATGCTGCTTGCCTACGACATTTCGTACTATCTCTATCATGTCGCCCAGCACCGCTACCCGGTGCTCTGGGAACTGCACAAGGTGCACCATTCGGCCGAGGTGATGGTCGGCATCACCAAGGATCGCGTCCACCCGCTCGACGAATTGATGAACCGGGCCTGGGACGGCGTCATTCCCGGCATCTGCTTCGGCATCTGGTCGCTGGTGTCGCTGAACCTGGTTGAACTGACGGTCTTCGGCGTCAACGTCTACATCATACGCAACATCCTGATGATGGATTTCGTCAGGCACACGCATTTCAAGATCTCGTTTGGGCCGTTGAACAATCTGATCCTGTGCCCACACTGGCATCAGTTGCACCACAGCACCGACCCGCGCCATTACGACAAGAACTTCGGGCTGCTCTTCTCGTTCTGGGATCGGCTCTTCGGAACTCTGTGCGTTCCGAGACCCGACGAGGACTTCAAGTTCGGTTTGATCGAACGCAACGTGCGCGACTACCAGTCGCTCGCAGGCCTCTATGTCATGCCGCTGCAGCGGATGTGGCGGCAGATCGCCAGACATTTCCGCGCCGACAAGCCCGAGCCACAGCAATCGCCGCAGGGGGGCAAGCCATGAACGGACCGGCCGTGTTCCGGATGCAGCAAGCGCACCGGATCGAAATTGCAACCTCGCCAGAGCGACTGGCAGAAATCGCGCCCGCCTGGGCAGCGCTCTGGCAACGCGCCGGCGGCCTCGTTTTCCAGCATCCCGACTGGATCTCGGCCTGGTGGCACACCACACCGCATCAGGACCGCCGCGGCCTCAGGATCGGCCTGGTCTGGAGCGGCGAGCGCCTCGAGGCGGTCATTGCGCTCGCGACCTTCTGGCGCTCGGGCATCCGTATGCTGGAATGGGCGGCGAAGGATCACTGCGACTATGGCGATGTCCTGCTTGCTCCCGATGCAGAGCCACAGATCCTGCCGCAACTCTGGCAACATATCCTCGACGATGGCGGCTTCGATCTTGCGTATCTCAATCGGCTGTTGCCCGATGCTCGATTCCGGACCCTGCTTGGTCCCGCCGCCCCAGGCCAGGGCAGCATTTTGCAGCCGAGCCACCGCAGCGAGGTCAGCTACCGAGTTTCCAGCGCCGGACAACGCGGCGCACAATGGTTTGAAAGCCAGTCGAAGAAAACCCGGCAAAACTATCGCCGTGGTTACAAATTCATGGAGGAAGGCGGCGCGCTGCGTTTCCGCCTGATGGATGCGCACGAAGCCCGCGAGCCGGTGCTGGAACGCGTCGCCGCGCTGAAGCGGCTATGGCTCGCAAAACACGGCCGCGTTTCGGACCTGTTCGACGAAGGTTCCCCCGCGCTGCCGGCACTGATCTCGGTTCTGGCCGGGCTTGGGTTGCTGCGCATCTTCGTGCTCGAACGCGAAGACGAGATCATCGCCATATCGATCAATTTCGAGCAGCATGGAACGATGATGGCTTTCGTCACCACCTATGATCCGGCCTTCGAACGGGCCTCGCCGGGCATGGTCTTGATGATGGATTACATCCAGTGGTCGTTCGACAGGGGCTTGACCACGATCGATTTTCTCTGCGGCGGCGAGGATTTCAAGCGCCGCTTTGCGACGCATTCGGTGATCTTGTCGTCAGTGGTGGGTGGACGAAACCTGCGCGGACGCCTTGCCGCCCTGGCAGACCGCGCCCGCCACGCGGCGCAATCCTGGCGCCCCGAGAAACCGGCGCAACAAGCGGAGCTGGTGGCGGCGGAGTAGCAGTGCCGACGCCTTTAGATCACCCGCACAGCGGCAAAGCACGATGAAACGATCGGGCAATCCCGATCAGGGCTTGCTGGTCTCTAGCTCAGAATACGCTTCGCGAAACCGGGCGCTCGACGGCCGGAGACAACCCATCCGCACGCCCTCCCGACGCTTGCTCGCGTGAAGGCTCGATGGCAACCGCAGGTGCGGGAACGGGGGCCGGCAGAACCACCAGTTGCGGCACCTGCTTGAAGGAAAAGCCGCCGCGGATGTCGCCCATCTTGCCGGCGACGATGCCCATGGCCGCCTTTTCGAGGCTGCGATCATAGCGCGTTTCGGCTGTGGCCGGCGCGACGACGACGCCGCAAAGCGCTGCGCCCCACAGAAGCGTTTTCATTGTTGCTGTCTCCCTGCCTGATCACGATCTAGCAGGGCGCCGTTGAAAAACGGCCAAGAGACACGGTAAGCAAAGCGCCAAACGGCAGCGTAAACAACGCGTTAAGAACGTTGGCCGGCAAACTGATTCAAGTCACTGAGACTTTGATTCAGGCGCGCTGGGCGCGAACCGTATGCCCGAGCGCGACGAACACGGTGCGCACGATGCCGGCAGCATCGAGCCCGGCATCGGCATACATCTTTTCCGGCTTGGCGTGGTCGGTAAACACGTCGGGCAGCACCAGCGGGCGCACCTTCAGGCCGCTTTCCAGCAGGCCTTCATGGGCGAGGAACTGCAGCACATGGCTGGCGAAGCCGCCGACGGCGCCCTCCTCCACCGTCACCAGAACCTCATGCGAGCGGGCCAGCCGCCGGATCAGATCCTCGTCGAGCGGCTTGGCGAAACGGGCGTCGGCGACCGTGGTGGAAAGCCCGGCAGCCCCTAGCTCCTCGGCGGCGATCAGGCAATCCTGCAGCCGTGTGCCGAAGGACAGCAATGCTACCTTGGTGCCCTCCCTGACGATGCGGCCCTTGCCGATTTCGAGCACGGAGCCACGCTCCGGCATGTCGACGCCAACGCCATTGCCGCGCGGATAGCGAAAGGCGATCGGGCCGTCATCATAGCTTGCCGCGGTGCGTACCATGTGGCGCAGCTCCGCCTCGTCGGCCGCCGCCATCACCACGAAGCCCGGCAGTGTCGCCAGGAAGGTGGTGTCGAAGGCGCCGCAATGGGTGGCGCCATCGGCGCCGACGAAGCCGGCGCGGTCGATGGGAAAGCGCACCGGTAATTTCTGGATGGCGACGTCGTGGACGACCTGGTCGTAGGCGCGCTGCAGGAAGGTGGAATAGATGGCCGCGAACGGCTTGTAGCCTTCGGTGGCGAGGCCGGCGGCGAAGGTCACCGCGTGCTGTTCGGCGATGCCGACATCGAAGGTCCTCGACGGGAACGCTTCGCCGAACAGGTCGAGGCCGGTACCGCTCGGCATGGCTGCGGTGACGGCGACGATGCGGTCGTCCTCGCGGCCCTCCTGGACCAGGCTTTCGGCGAACACCTTGGTGTAGGCCGGTGCGTTGGCCGGCGCCTTGGCCTGCGCGCCGGTGATGACGTCGAACTTGTTGACGCCGTGATATTTGTCGGCGGCGGCTTCCGCCGGCGCATAGCCCTTGCCCTTCTGGGTGACGACATGGATGAGCACCGGGCCTTCGCCATTGTCTCGGACATTTTTCAGGACCGGGATCAGATGTTCCAGATTGTGGCCGTCGATCGGGCCGATGTGATAGAAGCCGAGTTCCTCGAACAGCGTGCCGCCGGTGACGTAGCCGCGTGCATGCTCGACCGCCCTTGTGATCGCACGATCCGCACGCTTGCCGAGATAAGACGTCAGTTTTTTGCCGAAATCGCGCAGGCCGATATAGGCCTTGCCGGAGGCCAGCCGCGCCAGATAGGCGCTCATGGCGCCGGTTGGCGGCGCGATCGACATGTCGTTGTCGTTGAGAATGACGATCAGCCGTGCATCGAGCGCGCCGGCATTGTTCATCGCCTCGTAGGCCATGCCGGCAGACATGGCGCCGTCGCCGATGACGGCGATGACATTGTTGCGGCCGCCGGAGAGATCGCGGGCCGCGGCCATGCCGAGGCCGGCCGATATCGATGTCGAGGAGTGGGCTGCGCCGAAGGGATCGTACTCGCTCTCGGCGCGGCGGGTGAAGCCGGATAGGCCGCCTTCCTGGCGCAGCGTGCGGATACGGTCGCGGCGGCCGGTCAGGATCTTGTGCGGATAGGCTTGGTGGCCGACATCCCAGATCAGCCGATCATCGGGGGTGTTGAAGACATAGTGCAGCGCCACCGTCAGCTCGACCACGCCAAGGCCGGCGCCCAGATGACCACCCGTGCGGGATACCGCGTCGACCAGCTCGGCGCGAAGCTCGGACGCCAGTTGCGGCAGCTCACTCTCGGCAAGCATGCGCAGGTCGGCCGGGATGCGGGCCTTGTCGAGAAGCGGCGTATGCGGCGTTGCGTTCACGGTGCTCAGGCTTTCGGTTGATGGGCGAAATAGGCCGCCGGCCGGCGAAAGTAAATGCGTGTCAGTGACGCGGATCAGACTGTGGTCTTTTGCTTCTATGCAGGTCGTTTCCCCAAAACCGGGCCACTTTGGGCGAAAGGCATCAGCTTTCCGGCAGCGGAATGAACTCTTCCTCGTCTCCTGGAACGATGTCGAAGCGGCCTGTCTTCCATTCCTCTTTCGCCTGTTCGATACGCTCTTTCGACGACGAGACGAAATTCCACCAGATGTAACGCTTCGAACCAAGAGAGGCGCCGCCGAACAGCATGAAATGCGCCCCGGTCTGCGACGACACGACGATCTCGTCACCGGGACGGAACACCAGCAGCCGTTCGGCTGGGAACACATCGCCCGAAATCGAGACCTCGCCTTCCAGCGTGTAAATGGCGCGCTCTTCCGCATCGGCAGGGATTTTCACGCTGGCGCCGGGCGCCAGGCGCAGGTCGGCGTAGAGCGTCTCCGAATCGGCCCTGACCGGGGACCGTAATCCTTGGAAATCGCCGATGATGAGGCGCCCGTTGACGCCTTCGGCATCAATCTCGGGAAGCCTGAGCGCTCCTGTGTTCTCGAACACAGGAGCCACCTCTTCCTTGTCGTCCGGCAGCGCCAGCCATGTCTGCAGGCCGGATACCGACATCGGCGCGCCACGCAGTTCCTCCGGCGTACGCTCCGAATGGACGATGCCGCGGCCGGCGGTCATCAAATTCACGTCGCCGGGCTGAATGACCATTTCGGTGCCGAGGGAGTCGCGGTGCCGGATCTTGCCGTCGAACAGATAGGTGACCGTCGACAGTCCGATATGCGGATGCGGACGGACGTCCAGCGCCTGGCCGGCCCGCAGGATCGCGGGACCCATGCGGTCGAAGAAGATGAACGGACCGACCAGCCGCCTTTTTGCCGTTGGCAGGGCACGGCGCACCTGAAAACCACCGATGTCCTTGGCGTTCGGAACGACCATCAATTCGATCTGATCGCTGGCGAACGCATCGCCCACCTCAGGGTCTTTCCCGGGGAAGAAGCTCATGGACTCTCCTTGTCGGTGGTCGAAGGGCGCCTGGCCGCATCAGGCAAAGCGGATGGCCGCCTTTGCCCGCAGCTTGGCCGCCACCTCTTCGCGATTGCGCGGATGCTGATGGGTTTCCAGGGAATCGAGCAGTTCGCGCGCCGAGGCCGCGATGGCGTCGACGGCATGATCGAAGGCGTGCTGGTTCTGCTTCGAGGGTCGCGTCGTTCCGCTCAGCTTGCGGACGAACTGAAGGGCCGCGTCGCGCACCTCGTCATTGGTTGCCGGCGGATCAAAATTGAACAGGGTCTTGATGTTTCTGCACATCGCTTCCGTATCTCCTCTTGTCCTTGAGCTGTTTCAATCGGAACAAGTTATAGCCTCGATCATGATCATGTCCAAAAACCGGTGAGGCGAGGCCATCGTTCGGACCGGCCTTAATCCGCGTCGAGCGGCTCCGTTCCAACCGGCTTGCCGTCGCGCGACAGCCTGATCTTCTCGACCTTGTCCTCGGCGGCCTTCAGCAGCCGGTCGCAATGCGCCTTCAGCGCCTCGCCACGTTCATAGATCCTGATCGACTGGTCGAGCGGCACGTCGCCACGCTCCAGATCATCGACGATCTTCTCCAGCGCATCGAGTGCCTGCTCGAAGCTCATCGCCTTGACGTCTTCGTTGGTCTCACCAGCCATCGTTCATCCTTTCATCAGTCGCCCGACATGGGCGGCGACCGAAAATGCCAATCCCTGCAGATCGTAGCCGCCCTCGAGCAGGCTGACGAGCCGGTTGCCGCTGTGGCGTGCCGCGCGCTGCATCAGCTGGCCGGTCGCCCAATCGAAATCATCCTCGGTCAGATTGATCTCGGCCAGCGGATCGCGATGGTGCGCGTCGAACCCAGCCGAAATGATGATCAGGTCGGGCGCGAAATTGTCGAGCGCGGGCAGGACGCGCGACAGGAAGGCATCGCGAAACACCTCGCTGCCGGTCTGCGGCGCCAGCGGTGCGTTGACGATGTTGCCGGCGCCCGTTTCGGTCTTCGCTCCGGTGCCGGGATAAAGCGGCATCTGGTGTGTCGAGCAATAGAGCACCGAGGGATCGTCCCAGAAAATATCCTGCGTGCCATTGCCGTGATGCACGTCCCAGTCGACGATGGCAACGCGCTCGACACCGTGTTTCTTCTGCGCATAACGCGCCGCGATCGCCGCCGTGTTGAACAGGCAGAAGCCCATGGCCGTGGTCTTTTCGGCATGATGGCCGGGCGGCCGGGCGGCGACGAAGACGTTGTCGGCGCGGCCCGAAAAGACATCATCGACGGCGGCGTTGGCGGCGCCGATCGCGGTGATCGCCGCTTGCCAGCTCTTCGGACTGGCAGTGGTGTCGGCATCGATGCGGGTAATCCCCTCGTCGGGAATGGCGGCGCGCACGCGGGCGACGAAATCGGCAGGATGCGCGTAGAGGATGGTGGCCTCGTCGCCTTCCGGCGCCTGGATACGATCGAGCCCGGCAAAGGCTTCCTCATCGAGCACGCGCTCGATGGCACGCAGGCGGTCGGGCCGCTCGGGATGTCCGGGCGGCGTGAGATGCTCGAGGAAGATCGGATGCGTGTAGAGACGGGTGGTCATCGTCCTAATCTAGTGACCCGGATCGACAAAGGCCATGCACGGGCGGCCGATGACTGGGGAAAATCGCGCCTGCGTCCATTCGCGTCGCCGCGGGCATTGGCCTCGCCGGCGCTTCGGCGTAAGGTCCCTGGGTACTGCCTGGTGCCCGCCGCAAGCGGGAGAATCGGGAACACGGTTGAATTCCGTGGCGTGCCCAACGCTGTGAGGGGGACCGCGCCGGTAAATGCCACTGTCGATGACGGGAAGGCACCGGACGCGGGTTGATCCCAAGCCAGAAGACCGGCCTGGCAGGCATCGTCATCCGCATGGTCAGGCGGATGACATCAGAGCGACGTGCGTCCATTTGGACGCACAACGTACGCTCTGACCGTTTTGAATCTGCAATCGCAAGGGGACAAGCGATGCCGGAACATATGACCGCTGCCATTGACGATGGATTTGACCAGAATGCGCGCGATGCGGTCTATCGCGCCATGTTCACGCGGCGCGACGTGCGCAGCCATTTCCTGCCCACCGCGATCGATGACGACGTGCTGGCGCGGCTGCTGCTTGCCGCCCATCACGCGCCATCGGTCGGCTTCATGCAGCCATGGAATTTCATTGTCATTCGCGATGCCGGACGACGGGCGGAGGTGCGCGACCTGTTCCTGGCCGCGCGCGAGCAGGAACTGCCGGCGATCGAGGCGGAAAAACAGGCGCTGTACCGCAAGCTCAAGCTGGAAGGCATCTGCGAAAGCGCGCTCAACATCTGCATCACTTGCGACCGGCAGCGCTCGAAAGGTTCGCCGCTGGGACGCTGGCACAATCCGGAGATGGATCTCTACAGCACCGTCTGCGCAGTGCAGAATTTGTGGCTGGCCGCGCGTGCCGAGGGCGTTGGCGTCGGCTGGGTGAGCATCATCGAGGCTGAGGCGCTGAAGCGGCTGTTGGCCATTCCGGATCACGTAACGCCAATCGCCTATCTCTGCGTCGGCCGTGTTTCCGAGTTCGCTTCCAAACCGGACCTTGAAACGCATGGTTGGGGACGGCGGCTGCCGCTGCCGGAACTGATCATGAGCGAGACGTTTTCCGGGCAAGGCGAGACACAGCTGAAGTCCACCGTGGCGCGCCTCAACACCGTTTCTGCCTCACCAGACACCACCTGCCCGGCCGATCAGGGTGTGGCGCCGGCCGTACCCCAGCGCGAACCGCCGAAGGAGGCGAGCGCCTTGTCCTTGAGCTCCCTGAACTTCGACGACGCCTCGGCCAACCGGGCGTCCCAGGCCGGATCCGGCATCTGGCCCGCGATGGTCTTGAAATAGACCTGCATCAGGCAAGCGATGGCGAAAGGCTCGATGAAGGCCGCCTTGAACGCCCAGGCGAAGACGATGGCGAGCACGAAGGCCCAGCCGGCGAGCTGGCCGGGCATCAGGAACAGAATGGCGCCGGCAGGCGCCAGCATCATCAGAAAGATGACGAACGACACGCCCCACATGATGACCGCCAGCCAGACGGCGTTCTTGACCATGACCTTGCCGTTCTGGGCATAGAGCACGACGCCTTGGCGCGCCGTCTCGAAGGGTGAGGCTGAATTGATGCGGATGTTGTAGCCGAGGATGATCTCGTCGACATAGGTCAGCGACAGGCGGATCACCGTGTTGATGAAGGAGACCAGGCCGCTCAGGCCCGGTATCGGCAGGAAGGCGGCGATACCGCCGAGCAGGCCGGTGATGGCGCGGATGGCACCCTTGACGAGTTGGTCGACGACGAAAAGGATATTGGCCTCGGCAAAACGCTGGGTCACGACATCCCTGGCGTAGGCGATCTGGTCCTGACCGCCGGGAATGTCGCGGCCGTCGATCAGATGAACCATGACGGCGATGTGGCCGGCCTTGACGATATAGAGGATGTATTCGCGGATCCAGTAGACCGCGATCGAGACGATGCCAAACCCGACCACGCCGCCCCACAGGGCAAAGGACATGGGCCCGTCGGGATCGGTGGAGATATGGCCGACACCATAGCCGACCGAGGCACCGGTGCCGGTCGCCATGATGTAGGCCAGCGTGATGCCGAAATAGACGATCATACGAAAGACGATGAACGGCCAGGTCCGCATCATGATGGACACCGACCGGCCGATCTCGAAATCCCACATGTGCCCCGAATCTCCGCCTCAGAGATGGTGGAAGAGGATGAACTCAACCCGGCGATTGTCAATTGCCGGCCCCTGACGCCGAAGCGCGACGAATTCGGGGCAACGGTTTTCTTTCGCAGCCTTTCGCCGGCGCGTTGTCTGACGGAGCATCAAACGAAAAACCCGCCTGTGCGGCGGGTCACCGGCGCAAATCAGCACCATGGACGAATATGTACCTTAGCTGAGGGCAGGTGTCAAGAAAAAATTCCTATCGGGAACAGATGCCGGCACGAAAGCTCCGGTGGGAACTCAATTCGACTGCGGATCCGGCTTCTTGAGCAGGCCTTCGAGCAGTTGCTTGAACGCCGTCACCACCTTCTTGGACGTCGCTTCGGGGTCGTCCGAATTGGCGATCCGTTGCGCTGCCTGGCTGCTCGCTCCGTTGATCAGTCGCGAGGCCGTCTCGGGGTCGAGGCTCGAGACAACGACCCCCTCCTCCTGCAGCGCGGTCAGATGGTCGGTCATTGACACGATGCACGCACTGGCATTCGGCCATTGCGCTGGATCCCCCAGCACGGCCGGGCCATCCCGGAACATGATGCGCTGGATTTCCGGCTCCAGCGCCATCTCGATATAGGTCGAGCACTCGTCGACGAAATGCTGCCAGCGGGTCGGCGCTCTCGACGCGACCTCATTGATGCGCGCCGCCATCTCGCCGTCGATCTGGGCTATGACCGCCTGCAGCAGCCCCTTCTTGTCGCCAAAATGATGATAGAGCGCGCCGCGCGTCAGCCCGGCCGAAGCGGTGAAATCATCCATCGAGGCTTCCGCATAGCCTGTTGTGCCGAAGGCATGGCGGGCCGCCGCGATCAGCTTTGCGCGCGTCTCGGCGATCATCTCCTTGCGGGGTCTGTGCATGGCTTCTGGCCCTATTCACATACGTAACGTATGCCAATTGACATACGCGGCGTATGCTCTATTTAACAATCATACGCTTCGTATGTAATTGCCGAATCGTCCTTTGTCGAGGAACCACCCATGCAAAATCCCTATTCGGAAATCTTTCGTGCCCCCGGAGCCAAGGGCTTTGCGGCCGCCGGATTCATGGCGCGCCTGCCGATCGCCATGGCGCCCATCGGCATCGTGGCGATGCTGTCGCAGACGCGTGGCGAATACTGGCTGGCCGGAGCCGTCTCGGCAACATACGCTCTGGCCAACGCTTTCGTTGCGCCGCAGATATCGAGACTGGTGGACCGCCTGGGCCAGACACGGATCGTCGTGCCCACCACCATCATCGCGGTGCTGGCTTTCGCCGTCCTGATAGCGGCGGCCAACCAGGACTGGCCGGTGTGGACGCTGTTCGTGTCGGCCCTACTGGCCGCGGCCATGCCAAGCATGCCGGCGATGGTGCGGGCGCGCTGGACAGAGATTTTCCGCGGACGGCCGCAGATGAACACCGCATTCGCCTTCGAGTCCGCGGCCGATGAACTGGTCTATATCGCCGGGGCATCGCTATCGGTCGGTCTCAGTGCTGCCCTGTTCCCGGAAGCCGGCGTTCTGGTGAGCACATTATTTCTCGCATTCGGATCAGCGGCCTTCATCCTGCAACGCTCGACGGAGCCGCAAGTGCGGCCGGTGGACCATGGCTCAAGCGGCTCGGCGATCCGCCTGCGGCCGGTTCAGATCATCACCTTCGCCCTGATCTTCATCGGCGCGACCTTCGCGACGACGGAAGTCAGCACCGTGGCGATCACCAAGGAGCTTGGCCAGCCCGGCGCCGCCAGCCTTGTCATCGGCGTTTACGCGCTGGGATCGTTCGTGCTCGGCATCATCGTCGGCGCGCTCAGCCTGAAGGCGCCGCTGCAACGCCAGTTGGCCATCGCAGTCGCCCTCGTCGCGCTCGGCACGCTGTTGCCGCTCACCGCCGACACCGTGCCACTGCTGGCGCTGACTGTGTTCATCAGCGGCGTGGCGATCTCGCCGACCTTCATCACCGCCTTCGGCCTGATCGAGCGGCATGTGCCGGAGGCGATGCTGACCGAAGGCATTACCTGGGTCATGACCGGCATCGGCATCGGCATGGCGCTCGGCTCGTTCGCGGCCGGCGCGGTGGTCGATGCGTTCGGTGCCCAGAACGGGTTCTGGGTCTCTGTGGCTTCAGGCACGATCGCGCTGGCCACGGTGCTGCTTGGCCAGCGCAGCCTTGCCACGGCTGAGTGCGAGATGGACGGATGCGAAGCAGCCGCGATTGCTGCGGAATAGTTCCGGCGCGCCCGGGCCTTAGGCCGGGCGCGCCGCTCTAGGCGGCCGGGCCTGAAATATTGACTCTTCTTGGGTGCGCCAATGCCAAAACTATCGTTGGCGCCCCATGCAACATCACCTCTTTTTCGAAGACGAAGCCACATTTCTCCAGCACCCGTCGCGAAGCCGGATTGGCGGGGCGGACGAGGCCGACAACCCGATCGGCACGCAAGGGGCCGAACGCGGTGCGCAGTGCTTCCGTCACCAATTCCGTGGCATAGCCATGTCCCCAGCTCGCCGGATGAAGATGATAGGACAGGTTCAGACCGTCGAAATCCGCCGATACCGTGACGCCGCCGAAGCCGACCAGCTTTTCGTCCGCCTCGACCGCCCAGCGGCCAAAGCCGTGCTTGTCCCAATGACCGATGTCGCGCGTCAGCCGCGCGGCGCTCTGCTGGGCTGTATCCGGGACAGGGTCCGGACGATGAGCAACAAGCTCCCGGCGCGAAAAGAGGTCGATCAGGAAATCCAGATCAGCCTCTTCTGGGCGGCGCAGCAAAAGCCGCTCGCTGCGCTGGCTGGAAGGCAGAGACGCATTCATCCGTCTTCTCCGGCAACCGGATCGGCGGGAGGCTCAGAGGATCTCCGTCTTGGCGATGTGGATGCCAAAACCTTCGAGGCCGACATAGTGGCGTTCGCGCGAGGCGATCAGGTTGATCGAGGAGATGCCGAGATCCTTGAGGATCTGGGCGCCTAGCCCGATCTCGCGCCACTCGTTTTCGCGGCGGCGCGCCTCTTCGTGATCCTCGCGGTCGCCGCTTGCCGGCCGCTTGCGCTCCTGATGCGCAACGCCGACGGAGCCTTCTCTGAGATAGACGATGACACCGCGCCTGCGCTCGCCCATTGTCTTCATGATGGCGTCGAGCCGGTGGCTGGTGCCGAAGACATCGGTCACCACATCCTCGGAATGCAGACGCACCGGCACGTCCTCGCCGTCACGAATGTCGCCGAAGACGATGGCGACGTGATGCATGGAGTCCCACGGCAGCGTGTAGGTGAAGACCTGTGCCTTGCCGCCGAGCGTGTCGATTTCCGAGCAGGCGACGCGTTCGACCAGCGTTTCCTTGCGCTGCCGGTAGGCGATGAGGTCGGCGACCGAAACCTGCTTGAGGCCATGCTCCTCGGCGAAAGCCTGCACCTGCGGACCGCGCTTGACGGTGCCGTCATCATTGACCAGCTCGGAAATGACGCCAACCGGCGGCAGGCCGGCGAGCTTGCACAGATCGACCGCTGCTTCGGTATGGCCTGAGCGCATCAGCACGCCGCCTTCGCGCGCAATCAGCGGAAAGATGTGGCCGGGCCGGACGAAATCCGAGCCACCGACATTGCCGTTGGCAAGATTGCGAACGGTCAAAGTGCGATCTTCGGCCGAGATGCCGGTCGTGGTGCCATGCTTGAAATCGACGCTGACGGTGAAAGCGGTGGTGTGGGCGGAATCGTTGTCGGCGACCATGGGGGCAAGGTTCAGCCGCCTGGCTTCTTCGCGCGGCATCGGCGTACAGACGATGCCGGAGGTGTGGCGAACGATGAACGCCATCTTTTCGGGCGTGCAGTGGACAGCGGCGACGATCAGGTCGCCCTCGTTCTCGCGTCCGTCATCATCCATGACGACGACGATCTCGCCGCGTTCGAAAGCACGCAGGGCTTCGACGATTTTCTTCTGGTCGTAAGGCATAAGTGCTCGCTTTGCTCGCAGGGGAATAAGGGAGTAGGGCAGTAAGGGAGTAGGGAAAAGCAAAAAGATTTGGCCGGCCGGGCTAAGAGCGCAACATATTCCCCTATTCCCCTATTCCCCTATTCCCCTATTCCCCTCCCCGTCTGTCCCCGATGCCGCAGATAATGATCGGCGATCGCACAGGCAACCATTGCCTCGCCGATCGGCACGGCGCGGATGCCGACGCATGGATCGTGGCGGCCCTTGGTCATGATCTCGACGTCCTTGCCGTCCTTATCGATCGACTTTCGCGGGGTCAGGATCGACGAGGTCGGCTTGACGGCGAAACGGGCGACGATTGCCTGGCCGGTCGAGATGCCGCCGAGGATGCCGCCGGCATTGTTGGACAGGAACACCGGCTTGCCGTCATTGCCGATGCGCATCTCGTCGGCATTCTGCTCGCCGGTGATGCGGGCGGCCTCGAAGCCGTTGCCGATCTCGACGCCCTTGACCGCGTTGATCGACATCAGGCCGGAGGCGATGTCCTGGTCGAGCTTGGCATAGATCGGCGCGCCGAGGCCCGGTGGAACGCCGTCGGCGACGATCTCGATCACCGCACCGACCGAGGAGCCCGCCTTGCGGATGCCGTCGAGATACTGCGTGAAGACAGGAACGGAAGCCGGATCGGGGGTGAAGAACGGATTTTCCGCATCGCCGATGAAATTCCAGTTCCAGTTGGCGCGATCGATGGATTTCTCGCCCATCGACACCAGCGCACCGCGCACCACCACGCCGGGCACCACCTTGCGCGCCAAGGCACCGGCCGCCACTCTGGCTGCCGTCTCGCGGGCCGAGGAGCGGCCGCCGCCACGATAATCGCGCACCCCGTATTTGACGTCATAGGTGTAGTCGGCATGGCCGGGCCGGTACTGGCGGGCGATCTCGCCATAATCCTTTGAACGCTGGTCGACATTCTCGATCAGCATCGACACCGGCGTGCCGGTGGTGATCATCGTCTCGCCGTCCTCGTCGAGGATGAAACCTGACAGCACCTTCACTTCATCTGGTTCGCGACGCTGCGTCACGAAACGTGACTGTCCCGGACGGCGCTTGTCGAGTTCGGCCTGGATCTCGTCGCGCGTAAAGCGGATGCCGGGCGGACAGCCGTCGACCACGCAGCCGAGCGACGGGCCATGGCTTTCGCCCCAGGTGGTGACGCGGAAAAGGTGGCCGAACGTGTTGTGAGACATGAAATACCCTGCCCGGCATCGGAGCCGGCTGAAGATTGCGTTCTATTGGCGTTTTTCACAGGGGTCAAACTGTGATCTGGCGGATTTAGTTTTGACACATTCGGTTGGTTTCTGCTCTGCTCCATCCGCTGTTGAACAGCCCGCCGCCATGCCGGTGCAATGATAAAGAGGAACGATTATGCGTACCCTGATTAGCGCCGTTGCCGCCACGCTGCTGCTTTCCACCGCCGCTTTCGCCGGCCAGACCGAAGGCCTGATCAAGAAGATCGACAAGGACACGGCGACGCTGACGCTGGATGACGGCAAGTCCTACAAGCTGAACGCAGAGACCGATCTCGACGCGCTGAAGCCGGGCATGGACATCGTCATCGCCTACGATGTGACCAATGGCGAAAACGTCATCACCGACATGGAACTGCCGGACAGCTCAGCCAACTAGAGCTTCCAACCTCAATTGAATGCAGCGTTTGCGGTTCAGCTTTCGCCGAGCCGCCTGCGAAATGGCCTAGAGCGTGTTGCGTCTGAACGGATTTCAGGCGACCCGCTTTAGGTCTTTGTTTTATGTATGTCGTTCTCCCAAAACCGGGGCCACTTTTGGGCGACATGCATCAAAGCCACTCCAGACTCTTGCCTTCGAGCTTGAGCAGGCGATCCTGCGGTATTTCCAGGTTCGCTGCCTCGTCCTCGGCCCATCCCAGAACGAAACGAAACAAGGTGCGCATGACGCCGCCATGGGTCACGCATATCGTCTGGCGTTCGATCGCGTCGAAGCATGGCCTCACCCGTTCGAGCAGCATCTGATAGCTCTCGGCGCCTTCGCCGGGCGGCTGGAAGTTCCACTTGTCCAGAGCACGCGTCCCGCTTGCTCCGGGATACCGCGTCTCCAGCTCGGGAAAGGTAAATCCCTGCCAATCGCCGAAATTGACCTCGACGAGGCGCGGATCGGTTCGATAGGCATCCGGATCCAGCTTCATCGCGGCGCGAATACGCTGCATCGTTTCGCGCGTCCGTTTCATCGGACTGGCGACGAAGTCGAATTCCCAGGGATCTGGAACCAACGCAGCTAGCCGAAGCCCGTTGCCGGTCGCCTGTTCGCGGCCAAGAGCATTGAGATCGGTGTCAGCCTGCCCCTGAAGCCGCATTTCGGCGTTCCACGCGGTCTGGCCGTGGCGCGCGATATAAACCAGCGGGTACATCAGGTCTTCCGGTGCGGATCGGGACGGACGACGGTTGGGGGGTGCTAGTCCTTGACCGTCGAAATATCAGGCGCGTCGACCGCCTTCATGCCGACGACGTGGTAGCCCGAATCGACGTGGTGCACTTCACCGGTGACGCCGCGCGACAGATCGGACAGGAAATAGACGCCGGAATCGCCGACTTCCTCCTGCGTCACCGTCTGCTTCAGCGGCGAATTGTACTCGTTCCACTTCAGGATGTAGCGGAAATCGCCGATGCCGGAAGCGGCAAGGGTCTTGATCGGGCCAGCCGAAATGGCGTTGACGCGGATCTTCTTGGCGCCGAGATCGACCGCCAGGTAGCGCACGCTGGCCTCGAGCGCCGCCTTGGCGACACCCATGACGTTGTAGTGCGGCATCACCTTTTCGGCGCCGTAGTAGGTCAGCGTCAGCAGTGAGCCGCCATCGGTCATCAGCGCCTCGGCGCGCTTGGCGATGGTGGTGAAGGAATAGACCGAAATGTCCATTGTGCGCAGGAAATTGTCGCGTGACGTCTCGACATAGCGGCCAGTCAGCTCATCCTTGTCGGAGAAGGCAATGGCGTGGACGAGGAAATCAAGCTTGCCCCAATGTTTGGCGACATTGGCGAAAACCTCATCCAGGCTCGCCGGATCGGTGACGTCGCAATGGCCGGCGACAAAGGCGCCCAGTTCCGCCGCCAGCGGCTCGACACGCTTCTTGAACGCCTCGCCCTGATAGGTCAGCGCTATCTCGGCGCCATGATCGACGCAGGCCTTGGCGATGCCATAAGCGATCGACCTATTGTTGGCGACGCCAAGAATGAGGCCGCGCTTGCCGGCCATTAGGCCCTGTCCACCCGCCATGTGAGCGCTCTCCGCAAGATTTCAGCTTTGTGGGTTGCCCTATCGCACAGGCACAGAGCCCCTTCAAGCGCTCAAAACGGACAGTTCAGGGGACAAAAGCCGCCGATCAGCCTTTTTGGCTGCGCAACAGCGCTTCGAGCGCGCTGTCACCGCCTTCCGGCAGCATGATACGCACATGAGCGTAGAGATCGCCGTGACCGCCGGCCTTTTCCGGCAGGCCTCTGCCCTTCAGCCGCAGGACCTTGTCGGAGCTCGACCAGGCCGGAATGTTGACCGCGAGCCTGCCGGTCGGCGTCTCGACAGGCACCTTGGCGCCGAGCACGGCATCCGCCAGTGCCACCGGCAGATCGGCGTGCAGGTCGCGGCCTTCGATGCGGTAGCGTGGATGCCGGCGTAGATGGATCTTGACCAGCGCGTCGCCTGGCTGGCCCGGCCCCTGCTCGCCTTGGCCCTTGAGGCGGATGGTCTGGCCATCCTCGACATAGGCCGGCAGCTTGACCGCCACCTTGCGGCCGTCGGGGAACATCGCCGTCACCTTTTCAGCGGTCGCCGCTTCCTCGATGGTGACGTCGAGCGTCACGTTCAGATCGGCAGCGGTCGCCTGCTGGCGGCGATCGCCCATGCCGGGACCGCGCGCGCCGGAAAAAGTGTCGCCAAAAATCTGGCTGAAGATGTCGCTGTTGCCGTCGAACGGATCGCCACCGGGTCGACCGGAGCGGAATTCGAACCGCGAGCCGCCCGGACCTTGCTGCCGGCGAAAGCCGCCAAACGGATCGCCGCCACCGGCAGCGCCCTCAAAGCCCTGGAATCGCGGCTTGCCGTCAGCGTCGATCTCGCCGCGATCGAAAGCGGCGCGATTCTTTTCGTCGCCGACGATCTCGTAGGCCTGGTTGGCTGCGGCGAAACGGTCCTTCGCCTTTGGATCATTCGGATTCTGGTCCGGATGATGCTTTTTGGCGAGTTTCCGGTACGCCGACTTTATGTCTTTGGCCGATGCGTTCCTGGCAACGCCCAGCACCTCATAGGGGTCGCGCATGCTTACTGCCCTGGAGAAGAGTTGAGTCTCTGGTTGCCTCTTATATGCGCTCCCATAGGAAGAAATTCCAGTGCTGGAGCCGCATATCAGACGCGGAAAATCAGAGCGCCTTGAAGTCCTGCATGCGCCAGCCGCCGGCGCTGGCCAGGCACAGTTCGCCTTCGAACATGGCAACGCCGTCAAAGCTTTCGCGCGAGGCCTTGAAGCGGCGGCAGGTCTGGCCGTTGTCCTTCAATTCCGCCAGATCGGTGATGGAGCCGCGCGAGCCGGTACCGGCATTGGCCCATGGGACGGCCTGCCCGCCGAGCTGCTCGATGTCGGCCGAGGAGACTGCATTGCCGATCGTCGTCTGGTCGGAGTCGCGATCCAGACTGGCCGGCGCGGCCGAGGCCGATGTGCTGCTGGTCAGGATCGAGCGGTCGACTTCGGCTTTTTCCAGGCTGAAGCCGCCGGCGCCACAAGCGGCAAGCGGCAAGGCGACCGCCACGATCGCGGCTTTCGCGCTGGCCGAAGCGATAACGCTCCATTGCCTGCTGTCAAAAGCTTGCGCGATAAGCGACAATCGGCAGCCTCCCCCTTGCTTCGTTAAGAATCTTGGCTTTGTAAGAATCTTCGTGACAATTTGAGAAAAACTATGAGTGACACTGAGTTAACAAGCGGTGACTTTACCGAGGCTGCCGAGCCGTTTCGCCTGTTTGCCGCATGGCTGGACGACGCCACGAAAAGCGAGCCGAACGACCCCAACGGCGTGGCTCTGGCGACCGTCGATACCGACGGCATGCCGGATGTGCGCATGGTTTTGCTCAAGGGGTTCGATGAAAGCGGGTTTGTCTTCTACACGAATTTCGAGAGCGCCAAGGGCCAGGAGATTCTTGGCAGCATGAAGGCGGCGATGTGTTTCCATTGGAAATCACTGCGCCGCCAGGTACGCATTCGCGGACCGGTGGAGATCGTCAGCGACGCCGAAGCCGACGCCTACTATGCGACACGGCCGCGCGGCAGCCGCATCGGCGCATGGGCCTCGAAACAATCGCGGCCGCTGGAAAGCCGCTTTGCGCTGGAGAAGGCAGTGGCCGAATACACGGCACGCTACCCGATCGGCGAGATCCCGCGGCCAAAGCACTGGTCCGGCTTCCGAATCGTGCCCACGACAATCGAGTTCTGGCACGACAGGCCGTTCCGCCTGCACGACCGGCTCGTCTTCAGCCGCAACGCGAAAGGCGCCTGGGACAAGACGAGGCTTTATCCCTGAAGAAGAGGCTCAGGCCTTCTTTCTCGTCATGAACGCGGTGAGCGCGGCGCGCGCCTCATCGGACTTCAGGCGCTCGCGAAAATGCTCGCTTTCCTCGCCGATGCGGGCGACGAGGTCGTCGCGCGAGCCGCGCATCAGGTCGCGCGCGATCTTCAACGCCTGCGGCGGCTTGGCCGCGATCTGGCCGGCGGCCGCCAGCACCGAGGCCTCCAGTGCTGCTTCCTCGACCACCTCGTAGATCAGGCCGGCGGCCTTCGCCCGTTCAGCCGAAAAGCCTTCGCCGAGTCCGAGCAGCGCGAAGGCACCCTGCTGCCCGAGGATGCGCGGCGCCAGGAGGCTCGATCCCGCCTCAGGCACCAGGCCAAGGTCGACGAAAGGTGTCCTGAACACGGTGCGTGGCGTGGCGAAGGTCAGGTCGCAATGCAGGTTGAGCGTGGTGCCGATGCCGACCGCGATGCCGTCGACGCCGGAGACCATGGGTTTCTCAACCTTTGCCAGCGCCATCAGGAAGTCCCAGACTTCGGTGCCGCCGTCACCGCCGGTGGCGATGATCATGAAGTCGGCAAGGTCGTTGCCTGAGGAGAAGGCGCCGGGCACGCCGAGAAAGACATGGACGCGGATCGCAGGATCGGCGTCGCCTTCGGCCAGGGTTTTTGACATTTTCGCATACATGGCGCGCGTCAGCGCGTTCTTCTTGTCCGGCCGGTTCATGCGGATGATCTGGATGGCGCCCTGGCGCTCGACGAGGATATGGTCTGTCACGGTTCTTTCCTTGTGAACGTCAGGCGGAAATCAGCGTTTTTCCGGCAGCGGCGAGGCTTTCGGCGCCATCGATGACGCGCGCCCGCAAAGCGCTGACCTCGCCGAGCAGGTTTTCGGCGAAGAAGCGGCAAAGGGGAATACGGCCTTGATCGGCAAGAGCGCCGCGCGCCAGATAGGCGCCGCCGGCGGCAAGCGAGATCAGCCTGAGATAAGGCGTCGCACCCGCCAGCGCCTCGTCCGCCCGGCCTTCGGCCGCCAGTTTCTGCAGGAAGCGGGTCGCTTCGCCGAGATCGCCAAGTGCCGCGTCGAGAGCGTCGGCGGTGCGGCCGAAACCCTGCAGGTTCGAGGTCCGCACCGCTGCGGCCATATCAGCCAGTTCGGCGATATAACCATGCACATGGTCGCCGCCGCCGAGCGGCAGCTTCCGCATCACCAGATCGATCGCCTGAATGCCGTTGGTGCCCTCGTAGATCGGGGCGATGCGCGCATCACGATAGAAGGCGGCCGCTCCCGTCTCCTCGATGAAGCCCATGCCGCCATGAACCTGGAGGCCGAGTGAGGCAACCTCGACGCCGATATCGGTCGAGAACGCCTTTGCCAGCGGCGTCAGCAGATTGGCGCGGTCGCGCCAGTGGGCCGCCTCGTCACCGGCGGAGACACGGGCCATGTCGATGGCATGGGCACAGGAATAGCTGATGGCGCGCGCGGTTTGGGTCAGCGCCTTCATGGTCAGCAGGTTACGCTGGACATCGGGGTGATGGACGATCGGCGCCATACCCGTGCCAGTGTAGCTCGCTGCCTTGCCCTGCCGGCGTTCATTGGCATAGGCGATCGCCTTCTGCGTTGCGGCTTCCGCGACCGCTACCCCCTGCATGCCGACACAAAGCCGCGCATTGTTCATCATCGTGAACATGCAGGCGAGGCCCTTGTTCTCCTCGCCGATCAGCCAGCCGATAGCGCCGGGCTTGGCGCCCTGGAAACCATCGCCATAGATCATGGTGCAGGTCGGCGAGGCGTGGATGCCGAGCTTGTGCTCAAGTCCGGAACAGAAGACATCGTTGCGCGCGCCGAGCGCGCCATCGTCGCCGACCAGGAATTTCGGCACCAGGAACAGCGATATGCCGCGCGTGCCGGCCGGCGCATCGGGCAGCCGCGCCAGCACCAGATGGATGATGTTGTCGGTGAAATCGTGCTCGCCATAGGTGATGAAGATTTTCTGGCCGAAGATGCGGTAGCTGCCGTCACCCACCGGCTCCGCGCGGGCGCGCAAGGCGGCGAGGTCCGAACCGGCTTGCGGCTCGGTCAGGTTCATCGTGCCCATCCACTCGCCGGAGACGAGCTTTTCGAGATACTTTGCCTTGAGGTCTGTGGAGGCGTGTTTATCGAGCGCTTCGACAGCGCCCATGGTCAGCGTCGGGCCGATGCCGAAGGCCATGGCGGCGGAGTTCCACATTTCGAGCGCGGCAACGCCAAGCATGGTCGGCAGCGCCTGGCCGCCATATTCCTCAGGCCCGGAGAGAGCGTTCCAGCCGCCATCGATCCAGCGGCGATAGAGTTCCTTCCAGCCGGGTGGTGTGGTGACGGCAGCGTCCTTCAGCACGGCACCTTGCCGATCGCCGATCGTGTAGAGCGGTGCGACCTCTTCAGTGGCGAAGCGGCCGGCCTCGCCAAGAACGGCATCGACCAGGTCATCGCCGAGATCGCCGAACCTGCCGGCATCGAGCGCCGATTTCATGCCGGCGACGTGCTTGAGCGTGAAGGCGATATCCTCGACCGGTGCCCTATACATGCCGCTCACTCCTCCTGATGCATCGGCCCGCCCAACCCTAGAGCCGGCGCCGCTGCAAAACCACCCGCCATATCAGCGCTCTCCCATCTTTCCTCAAAAACGGCAACCAAGGCTCGCGACGCCAGGACTACCAAGGCATCGCCGTCCTCGCTAATTGCTCTCTTCCGATACTTTGCCCACAGCGCGCCCCGCGCCACATCATACAGCGTCAGCCCGTGGGGTCGCGTCAATGATCGCGACGCCAGATCGCTCCGACGACAAACGCCACCACGCCGTTGTAAGCGCCCGCCCTCTCGGCGTAGCCGTCCGCGACGCCCATGCCCCAATGCTTCCTGACGTCGGGCGTGTGGCTGAACCGACGGCACGCCGTTGGTAGGCGGTGCAGCGCACTCGTAGCGCGAGATCGATGGCCATGGCCGGAGCATCCTTGGCGCGCAGCGCCTCCAGGCCGAGCGTATGGGGTGATGGCAGCGGAGGCGATGCGCCATGATCTGCATCCCTGCCTTTATCAATGAGCCGACGTCGAAGCCATGCAGTGAACACAGCGAGAACATGGCTCGCGATCAACGGGAGTGAACACTTGTGGGTGATACAATCCAACAGCCAACTTCGATCTGCTCGCACCGACATACATTGAAAGTGCCAGAACCTAATAAGACTAGCTCAATCTGCGATAGCAATTGCTGGTTTTCGATCAATGTTGCCTCACACACCGCAAAACCCTAAAGACCGATGCTGGCAACGCTTCGGCGTACAGCTCTTATTCCATGGTGCCGGTTATCTCGGCGGATAGGTGAGATCGTGACAAAGTCAAAATGGACTGCGCCGGAAGATTACGAAATTACCCCCGCGACGCCATGGCTGGACTCGGCCAAACAGCGTAACTCGATACTAACCAAAGCGGCGCTTTGGCCTCGTCTACTTGCGGCAACGCAGTCATGAGTCCAAAATCCGGCAATGAAATTCGCTCGATATGCATTGTCCAAACAAAATTCATTGGTGATGTCACGCTGACATCTGCCTTGGTCCGTAATCTACGCCTCGCCTATCCCGACGCTTCGATTACAATGATATGCGCGCCTGGCCTTAAGCAATTCATTGTCGCGCAACAGATTGCCGACGTGGCGGTTGGCTTTGAACCCGGGGGCAGAGGAAGGACTCCGCTTAAGCGATTGACCGACTATTATGCCGTCATTTCTGCTCTGCGCGGTCAAAAATTCGATCTCAGTATTGATCTTACCGATACAAAAACCTCACGGATTATGCACCGTTTGACCGGCGCCACCGTTCGCGTTGGCTTCGATCCTCCCGAGCGTCCGTTTAAGTTCTGGGAAATCCAGATGGCAAATGTTCTCGCGGCGCCCTTAGGCCATGGTGGGTCCCATTATCTCTACAGATACTTGTCCCCATTGGGCGCCCTCGGATTAGCAATTCAAGATCCAACTCCTCGACTGCAGCCCACCAAGGGCGCCCAAGAGGAGTGTGCTAGGCTTCTTTCGGAAAACGCCTTGGCGACGAAATCATATGTGGCTGTGCATGCGGGCGCGAGGTCTGAGGGGCGTCGTTGGCCGCCGCAACATTTTGCCGCCGTCATTGATGAGATCTACGCCAAAACCGGACTGCGGTCTCTGATCATCGGTGGCCCTGATGAACGGCCCGTTGCGCAAAGCATAATTGAAACGGCAACGTCGCCGGTGGCCACTGTGGTCGGAAAGGCCTCGCTTGAAGTCCTTGTCGCGTTATTGGCAGAAGCGGCAATTTTCCTTGGCAATGACAGCGGCCCGATGCACGTTGCAGCGTCTGTTGGAACTCCGGCGGTGGGATTGTTCGGTCTGCAGTCTCCTGATCTATGGGGCCCGTTTGGTGTACCCAGCAAAACGCTCCGGCCGCCCGTGCCTTGTCCATGTATCGCTCCAGGTGTTTGTAAAGAATACAACCCTGGTGGGGTCTATTGTGTTCACCGGCTTCAGGTTGCTGAAGTCGCAGAGGCGACATTCGATCTCATCGAGACACAATCATGAGACGGCTCTCGACCAGCCCAAACGATGCGTGTAACTGCCTCGCATTTGATCCGTGACGTCATCGAACAGACGTGCCCCTCGATGCCGTTCGATCAACCACGCGATGCGAGATCGTTTCTTCGGCCGTCTCGTAGCTCACGTCCGTCTCGCCGCCAAGATACTCGCGAGCTCGACCTGACCCCATGAACGGTCACGTCGCCGGGCGTCAGATGCAGGAGCAGATGCTGGCAGTGCTTGGCTTCGCGCCTCGCCGTATCCGACACGGGAGGCAAGCTGCTCCCGGACGATGGTCATGGCGCGCGCATTTTTTACGTAAACGTCAACTTTTGTCACGCGGATTTTGCAATCGCGGCGGCGCGTATTAAGTTCAATCCATGCCGGATCAAGTCGACCGGCGACGGATCAGAACCAGCCAACCGGAACCGCCCATGCTTGCCAGACCCGACGCCTATCGCTGCATCGAATGCGGCCTGCCCTATCGAGCGGAGGGGTTCTGCTACCATGGCGGCAGACTGGACCACGGGGCCGCCTACTGGTCGGATCGCGGCATATTATGCTCGCCGCAATGCTCACTCGCCCACCACCGCAAACGCGCCGCCGAGGGCACGCTGCGGCAAGAGCCGGCTCCGGACCCGTTTGAATTCTAACAGCTGATGCGTCGCCAGCTTTTCTGAAGTCAGCCCCGAAAGTACTTCCTTAACCATAGCCGTTCAGGATTTGTCTTTGATCAACGGGGATTCCCTGTTTTGAAAAGGACGGCGCGTCTCCTTCGCCGCTTGAAGAGTGTCGTGCCGACGCCCTTCAAGCCATTGTTTCCTCCGCATGTCGTTGCCCCAAAACCGCTGCACACTTTTGGGCGACATCCGCTGGCGCTTCTCGCCTTGGCGGCGACGATGGCGCTGTCCACGGCGGCAAAGGCTTCGGATTTTTCCGAACCCTGGAAGAACGCCGACCGCGCTTTGGTGGTCGATGCCTACGAATACAATTCCATCGGTTGGGCCCAACTCGCCACCGACAAGCGGGTCGTCGGCTTCATCAACAAGGCCTCCGACGGCATGCCGCCGCCCTATTTCTGCCTGGGCAACGACATTGAGGTGAAGCTTTGCAAGGCGCTGTGGAAACGCCATGCGGTGACGCGCGAACTGTTCCAGACGCGCCGGGTGGTGGCCAAGGCACTCGGCCTGAAATGGGGCGCCTATCACCTTGCCCGCCCCGGCAATCCGGTCGAGCAGGCCAACAATTTCCTCGATTTCGCCGAGCCTGCGCCGGACGATCTCATGGCTCTCGACATTGAGGGCAATGATCCCTCGCAATGGATGTCGCTCGACGATGCCGAGGAGTTCGTCCGCCAGGTGCATCGGCGCATCGGCCGTTTCCCGGTGCTGTACACCAACGGCAAGACCGCCCAGTACATTGCCGACAACAGCTACCGATACCGGCTCCTGTCGCGGCTGCCGCTCTGGTATGCCCGCTATAAGTCCGACATCGACGTGCATTTTCCGATGGGCAACTGGCAAGGCTACGCACTGTGGCAGTTTTCGGCGCAAGCCAATTGCGGCCGTTTCCGCTGCCCTTACAGGGTTGCTGGCACGCCCAACGACATAGACGTTAATGTCGCGCCGACAGACGCCGCCACGCTGCGCGCGCAATGGCCGTTCGGCGGGCTTATCGACGTGCCGCCGGACTATCTCGCCTCTATACCGCTACCGGTTTCACGCGAGGCCGGCCTCGCAGGCAATGTCACCATCACCTATGCGTCTGTGGCCGCGCCGCCGACTTTCGAGGACATGGTCGCAGCGTTGGGGACACGCTGGTCCCGTTTCCGCGACGGCTTCCGCATGCCGGTCGTGAAGACGGTGCCCCGGAGACCGAGTTTCGGCATTGTACAATATGTCGCCTGGAAGCGGACCGAGCGGCGTTCGCCCGCACAACTCGACGCTGCCTTTGCCGCTGCCGATCCGCTCAGCACCGCTTCCACCGAACTCGATCGCGGCCAGCGGTAAGCCAACGCGGACTTCAGTTTCCCTGTTCGCGCGCCACCGCCTGCCAGCCGATATCGCGGCGGCAGAACCCGTCCGGCCAATCGATGCGGTCGAGCGCGGCATAGGCTCGTTTCTGCGCCTCGCCGACCGTGGCGCCTGATGCCGTCACGTTGAGGACGCGGCCGCCATTGGCCACCAGTGCGCCGCCATTGATGGCGGTGCCGGCGTGGAAGACCTGGACGCCGTCGCTCGCCGCGTCTTCGACGCCGCGGATGACCGAGCCCTTTTCCGGCGTGCCGGGATAGCCTCTCGCCGCCATCACCACGGTCAATGCCGCCTCGTCGCGCCAGCGCACCGAAGTATGTGCCAGCTGGCCGTCGGTTGCCGCGTTGAGCAGGACCAGCAGATCGTCCTTCAGCCGCATCATCAGCACCTGGCATTCCGGATCGCCGAAGCGGGTGTTGTATTCGATCAGCTTCGGCCCCTTGTCGGTGATCATCAGCCCGGCAAACAGCACGCCGGAGAAAGGCGCGCCCAGTTCGGCCATGCCGCGCATGCTCGGCTCGATGATCTCACGCATGGTGCGCTCGACCAGTTCCGAAGTCATCACCGGTGCCGGCGAATAGGCCCCCATGCCGCCAGTGTTCGGACCGGTGTCGCCGTCGCCGACGCGCTTGTGATCCTGCGCGGTGCCGAAGGGCAGTGCGGTGGTACCGTCGCAGAGGCAGAAGAAGCTCGCCTCCTCGCCGGTCATGAATTCCTCGACCACAACTTCCGCGCCGGCGGCGCCGAAGGAACCATCGAAGCAGGCATCGAGTGCTGCCTGTGCTTCACTGAGCGTCATGGCGACGGTGACGCCCTTGCCGGCAGCGAGCCCGTCGGCCTTGATGACGATCGGCGCCCCGGTCTTTTCGACATAGGCTTTGGCCGAGGCCAGGTCACTGAAACGGCCATAGGCGGCGGTCGGGATGTTGTAGCGGGCGCAGAGGTCCTTGGTGAAACCTTTCGAGCCTTCCAGCTGTGCCGCTGCCTTGGAGGGACCGAAGACGCGGATATTTTCGGCGCGCAGATCGTCGGCAATGCCGGCGACCAGCGGGCCTTCCGGACCGACCACGACGAGGTCGATTTTTTTCTCCCGGCAGAATGCGGTGACCGCGGCGTGATCGGCGATGTCGAGCTTGACCAGTTCGGCCTCGCCGCCAATGCCCGGATTGCCGGGGGCGGCAAAAAGCTTCGTCAGCAGCGGCGACGCGGCGATCTTCCAGGCGAGCGCATGTTCGCGGCCGCCGGAGCCCAGAAGAAGAACGTTCATGGCCACCTCTTGATGCCGAAATTCTGCTCTGGCGGCCATCTGATGGCGTTTTCTGCGCTTCCCGTTCTACTGCGTGCAGTAGAACTGAGCTCACGGACCAAATGTCCGCTCCGCTACGGTTCTCGAAACCACCACCATATGACTCGCCAGAGCGAATTTCGAAACAGTCTCTTGGAGACCCGCTATTGCTCTCCGGGCGACGGGTCAAGGCATCAGGGTGTTTAGATCGCAATTGCGCACGGGAACGTTATCCCCGCCGCCAATTTTCTGGCGATTCGCTAGGCGGAGAAAACCACCGGAAACCAGTCCTCGCGCAGCCTCTCGCCCGGCTGCATGCCATGGCCGTAATAGGGCGGCGAGGTACGGCCCGGCCGCTCGACATAGCGCGCATCGTCACCGACCCAGCGCAGCGACAGCGCCCGGCGCCGCGCCGCGGTCATATTGCCACGCGCGCCATGCGCGGTCCTGAAGTCGAACAGGATGGCGTCGCCCGGCTCCATTTCCCATTCGAGCACCTTCATCGAAGGGTCCTTGTCGGGATCGGGCACCGGCAGATAGTCGCCCTCGCCGGCATAGAAATTGCTATCGTCGAGCCAGCGCACCGGCAGGATCATCTTGTCCCATTTGTGCGAGCCGGCGATCAACCGCAGCGTCGCCTCTTTCACCGGGTCGATGGGTATCCAGAAGCTCACCGTCTGCTGGCCATCGACGAAATAGTAGGGGATGTCCTGATGCCAGGGCGTCGGCTTCTGCGTGCCGGGTTCCTTCACCAGCACATGATCATGGAAGAACTGCGCGGTGCGCGACTGCATCACCGCCGCCGCCAGTTCGGCGGCGGGTGAGTCCCGTACCAGGCTGACGAATTCGGGGATGCGCTCCCAGTTGCAGTAGTCATCGAAGAAACTACCGCGACCGTTGGCTATGTCGGATGCGGTGGCGCTGCGGTTCTGCATGTTGCGTTCGATGCCGGCGGCAATCGTGTCGACCCAGCCCTTGAAGGCGCCGCGAATGCAAACAGCGCCGTCACGCTGATAATCGGCAATCGTGGACGCGCCGATCCTGGTGGCGTCGAGGGTGGCAGTCCGGGAAGCCATGGCGTTCTCCTCTTGGAATAAAGCCACTATCGCAACAGTTAGTCATTCGGTAAAATAATAACTTTCGATCTGACATATAGAGTGCCCCTATGAGTGTGACTCTCACGCAGCTGCGCTATCTGGTTGCCGTGGCGCGTCACGGCAGCGTCACCGGCGCGGCAAAGATGCTGAACGTCTCTCAGCCTTCGATTTCGGTGGCGATCGACGCGGTTGAAAAGAATTTCGGCCAGAAACTGTTCGTCCGCCAGCGGGGAAGCGGCGTGTCGCCGACATCGTTCGGCCGCGCCGTCGTGGCCAAGGCAAGGCAGGTTCTCACCGAAACGGAGGAACTCATCGGCCTGGGTTCAAGCAAATCGGCTGTCAGCGGCGAGTTGGTGTTGGGATGCTTCGAGGATCTGGCGCCTTTCTTCGCGCCGGCTTTGATCCGCGCCTTCTCCGAACGCTATCCGGCCGTCAAGATCGTCGTTCGCGACGAGACGTTCGAGACGCTGGGTCGACGGCTGGGTGACGCGGCCATCGATCTCGGCCTGACTTATGATCTCAGCCTGCCGACGCATTTCGCCCGCATCCTGCTGCGTGAACTTCGCCCGCACGCGCTGTTGCCGGCAGGCCATGCCCTGGCGGATCGCCCGTCGGTCAGCCTTGCCGATCTGGCCGCCTATCCGCTGATCACCACCGACCAGCCGCACAGCTGGCAGCATATGCTCGACCTGTTCCGCAGCCGCGGCCTTTCGCCTGTGGCCGACATGACGACAAGCTCGTTCGAACTGCAACGGAGCATGGTCGCCAACGGCTTCGGCGTTGCGGTCAGCTACACCCGCCCGCATGGCGACCGCAGCTATGACGGGCTGCCGCTCATCTGCAGGCCGCTGTCCGATCCGCTGCCCATGCAGCGGATCCTGCTCACCTATGACACGCATCAGCGTGTGTCGAATGCAGCGCTGGCCTTCGTCGAGGTGGCCAAGGACTGGTTCGCCACCCGCGACATCTTTGCCTCGTGAAAGGCTGACGGGCGCCGCGTCTCCGCTTGCCGCTTGACGGTTTCCGCCGCTGCTGCCACTCCATGGGCATGGAAACCATCCAGTCGAAAGCGGCCCAGGGCCGTGTCGCCGATGCGCCGAACGGCCATTGGGTCTACCGCGTGCTACCGCGCTCGATATGGCCCTATGCGCAGCTTGCGCGGTGGGACAGGCCGATAGGCTGGCAACTGCTGCTGTGGCCGTGCTGGTGGTCGGCGGCCTTGGCGGCAAGCGCCTATCCGCGTCCCGGCGACCCGCTGCTCTCACTGCTGCCGGCGCCTTTGTATCTTGTGCTGTTCCTGGTCGGGGCCATCGCCATGCGCGGCGCCGGCTGCACCTACAACGACCTCGTCGACGAGGACATCGACAGCCAGGTGGAGCGCACGCGCTCGCGACCGCTGCCGTCAGGCAAGGCGACGCGCCGGCGGGCATGGCTGTTTCTCGTCCTGCAGGCCCTGGTCGGCCTCGTCGTGCTCATCCAGTTCAACAGCTTTGCCGTCCTGCTCGGCATCTGCTCACTGGCGGTCATCGCCATATATCCGTTCATGAAGCGGATAACCAACTGGCCGCAACTGGTGCTCGGCCTTGCGTTTTCCTGGGGCGCGCTGATGGGATGGGCGGTCGAGTTCGGCGATCTCGATGGGCCTGCTGTCATGCTCTATATCGGCTCGATCCTGTGGGTGATCGGATACGACACGATCTACGCGCACCAGGACAAGGAAGATGACGCCATTGTCGGCGTGCGCTCGACGGCACGCCTGTTCGGCGACAACACCAAGGCCTGGCTGGCCGGACTTTATGGCGGCGCGCTGATCTGCTTCGCCATCGCCTTCGCGTCGGCGCAGGCGCCGGTGGTGGCGCTGGCCGGGCTGATCGCCGCCGGCGCCCATATGGCGCGGCAGATCGCCGTGTTGGACATCGACAATCCGGACCAATGCCTGCGCCTGTTCAGGTCGAACAACCAGGTCGGCTGGCTGATCTTCCTCGGCCTGATCGGCGGCGCTGTGTGGGTGGCTCTGAAGCCGCTGGTTTAGCGGCTTCGCGTTTCAGCATTCCCAGCGGGACCATGCTCAGTCGCGCGAAATAATCTCCTGGCCGTCGATGACCAGCCTGAGACCGAGGTCGCCAGCTCTGCGGCGAGCGAGGAAACGCGGGCGGCGCGTGTTCGAAATCCGCCCCTTGCGCCGATCCTGCGGCGGCAGCGTCTTGATGGCGGCGCCGAGCGATTCTTCCAGGGTGCGGGCAACGCCGTCCGATTCGATGAGCAGCATCGGCAGGCGGTAAGCGTCGGCCCAGGCGCGCCAGTCGGCTGCGACATCGTCGAGATCGTCGGCCACCAGCAGCGGCACCGACAGCATCGGGTCGTTGTGCAGGAGTTCCAGGGTCACCGTGACATTGCCGTCCGGATCCTCCATGGCGCGGGCGGCAACGCCGCGGAACGCATTGGAAGGCAGAACGATGATCGCGGGCAGGCCGCTCATCTCGAGCAAGCGGCGGATCACGGCGCCGCGCTGGTCGATGGTGAAGGTTACATCGCCGTAGTCGTCGCGAGTCGCGTAGCTCACCACTTGCGGCAGGCGGAATGGGTCGAGACGCATGTTGCGTCCCGCCCAGACTGGCTTCAGTCCGGTGTTCATAGAGTGGCCTTCCTGTCTGTCTCCTGAGAGCCGGTGTCCGGTTCTCTCCGGGCCGGTTTTTCCAGCCTCGTTTGTATGGAGACAGTAGCGCGGGCTCCTTACCGCCCCGCTTAAGAAAGTCGGTTAAATTTTGCTGATCTCAGGGATGGTTATCGGAATCCCACCAGCCACAAGATGTCGAAAGGATCAGATAACCTTACCCGGATTCATAATGCCGGCCGGATCGAAAGCGGCCTTCACCCTTCGCATCAGATCGATCGCCATCGGCGGCGCGGTGGCGATCAGTTCGTCGCGCTTCAATTGGCCGATGCCATGCTCGGCCGAGATCGAACCGTGCAGGCTGCGCACCACATCGTGCACCGCCTTGTTCATGGGGTGATAGAGAGCGAGGAACGCCTCATCGTCGCCGTCGACGGGCCGCGAAATGTTGTAGTGGAGATTGCCGTCGCCCATATGGCCGAAGCAGACCACGCGCGCGCCGGCGCTCACCGACGCCACCGCGCCGGCGGCTTCTTCGATGAAACGCGGGATCGAGGCAATAGGCACCGAAATGTCGTGCTTGATCGAGGCGCCCTCCGGTTTCTGCGCCTCGGGCAGCAGCTCACGGAAATTCCAGAAGGCATCGCCCTGCGCGAGACTCGCGGCAATGACGGCGTCGCCGACGAATTCCTGTTCGAGGCCAGCCGACAGCACATCCTCGATCAACGCTCTCGAATCTTCCGACGAACGGCCTGATGAAATCTGCATCAGCACGTACCACGGCCAGTCCTCGATCAGCGGCCGCACCACACCCTGGGCATGCGCCAGGGTGAAATCATATGGCCGCCTGCCGATCAGTTCGAAAGCGGTGAGTGCTGCCCCGGCACGGTCCATGGCCAGGCCGAACAGCGAAAGTGCCGCCTCGGGCGACGACAGGCCGACGAAGGCGACTTCGCGCCCCTTCGGTTTCGGGAACAGTTTCAGCACGGCGGCGGTGATGACGCCGAGCGTGCCTTCGGCGCCGACGAACAGGTTTTTCAGATCGTAGCCGGTGTTGTCCTTCTTCAGCTTGCGCAGGTCGTCGAACACCTCGCCGGTCGGCAGCACCACCTCGACACCGAGGCAAAGTTCACGCGCATTGCCGTAGGCAAGCACGCCGGTGCCGCCGGCATTGGAGGAAAGATTGCCCCCGATCTGGCAGGAGCCTTGCGCGGCCAGCGACAGCGGGAACAGCCGGTCGGCGGCGTCGGCTGCCTCCTGCAGCGTCTGCAGGATGACACCGGCCTCGACCGTCACCGTGTTGGACAGGACATCGATCTCGCGGATGCGGTTCAACCGCGACAGCGACAGGACGATTTCGCGCCCGGACCTGTCCGGCACCTGCGCGCCGACCAGCCCGGTGTTGCCGCTTTGCGGCACGATCGGCGTTCCCGTCTCGGTCGCCAGCCGCATGATCCGGCTGACCTCGTCGACGCTGCCCGGCCGCAGCACCAGCGACGTCGCGCCGTGCCAGAGCCCACGTCGCTCAATGAGGTAGGGCGCGATGTCCTGCTGATCACGCAGCGCATATCTGTCGCCGACGATCGCAGCGAAGCGATCGATGAGGGCGGGATCGAGTGTCTTTGTGATTTCGATCATGGGGGAAACTATGTTGCGGGTTGCGTGATGTCACGAGGGGCGGCTGCACGCGACAGCCGATCGTTGATCGCTTCGCCGAGCCCGTCGCAGGGAATAGGCTCGACGGCGATGGTGCGCGCGCCGCTGCGGTCGAGTGCCTGCATACATGCGAACAGATTGCTTGCCGCTTCGCGCAGGTTCCCGGTTTCGGACAAATTGAGGAAGGCTTCGGCGCGGCGCCAGCCGTCCGCCCTCTGGCCGCCGAAGCCGAGCAAAGCCTCGCCCTCGCCGACCGTGCCGGCATTGAGCCGCATCGCGGCACCTGGCGCATAGTGCGAGGCAAGCATGCCCGGCGCCTCGATACTGGCGGTGCCGCCGCGCAACAGTTCCATGCCGATGGCCGCCTCGATCTCCTCGGCGGCGATGCCGCCGGGCCTCAGCAGCCGCATTCTTTCCCCCTCGGCCTTGAGAATCGTCGATTCCAGCCCGACCGGGGTCGCGCCGCCATCGACCACCAGCTTTATCCGCGCACCGAGATCGGCTGCCACCGCTTGCGCGGTCGTTGCGCTGATCCTGCCGGATGAATTGGCGCTGGGCGCGGCAAGCGGGCGGCCGAGCCTGGCGATCAGATCGCTACCAAAGCCCCTCGGCATGCGCAAGGCGATTGTATCGAGCCCGGCGGTGACCAGCGGATGGATGCCGTTGCCGGGCCGTTGCGGCAGCACCAGCGTCAGCGGACCGGGCCAGAACGCGCGCGCGAGTTTCTTCGACAGCGGATCGAACAGCGCGAGGCGCTCGGCCATCGCCATGTCGGCGACATGGGCGATCAGCGGGTTGAAGCGCGGCCGCCCCTTGGCTTCGAAGATGCGCGCGACGCCGATGCCGTTGGTCGCGTCGCCGGCCAGCCCGTAGACGGTTTCCGTCGGGATGGCGACGACATCGCCCTCCCTGAGCAGCGCCAGCGCCCGCTCCAGCGCCTCGCCCGAGCCAAGTATTTCAGCCACTCTTGTCACCTCACAGATGCGGGGTGCGTAGTACGATGGCGGCCATTGGGCAAGTCGGCTGTTGGGTAACCGTTTGTTGGCGAGCAGGAGCATTGGCGATTTATCAATCCCTAAAATGCTATGTTTCCACGAAAGCCGGCATCAATTCCGGCCTGCTATCGAACAGCTTCTGGGCAAAGGGGAGCGACATCAGTGTCTGCGCGTATCCTGCTGGGTATCATTCTTGCTGTTGCGGCCGGCGAAGCCCAGGCATCATCCCTGGTTTTTCCAGGCACGCCATCCTCCACACCATCGATCGTCAGGATCGGCGCTCCCAACCAGCCTGGAACCGTCGATGCGGTCAACACCAGCGATGCGCGGTCGGTGATGGCAGTAGGGGAAGCGCCGCCCGACGTCACCGATGAAAAGGTAGCGGCGATCCCGGACAAGCCCGCGACCGGACACGGCTTCCAGCCAGGCCCGATGGTCATCCGTGGCGGCGTTACCGGTCCCGATTTCCCGGCACCCGCGCCAACCGCTGCACCAGCGACCGGTGCCGCGCCGGCCGCTGGCACCGCGCCGGCAACGGCCACCGCTTCCGCTGCCCCCTCAGGGAACGCCGAGAACAAACCCGCCCCGCCGAGCGCTCCGGCCCCGGCAGCAGGGCAGCGCATGCCTCCCAACGGCTACACCAAGTAGCCTCGGCTCAAAGACAGCCGACATCGATGGCGTGACTTGACGGCGATCTGGCGCCCGGCGCACCATTGCCAGGCAGTCCCCGTTCCAGGCATTTCTGGCAGACGGGATTTCATCACTAGGGGTAAAGGGGGGTCCATGAGAAAATCTGGAATCGTAACCGGAGCAGGCTTATTGCTGGCGTCACTGCTTGGCGTCGTCGCGGCTCATGCCGACGACATGCTGGGATCCTATGTCGCGCGCATTTCCGATCGCGACCATCAGGCGAGTGACGGCTATGCGCTGGACAATGCCGCGCAGATGGTGCGGCAGGACCGCGCCAACTGGCACAAGTTCCACCGCCGTGACAGCGACGACGAGGCTGATGGCTGGTTCAGGACCAACGACCAGCGCGCCGACCTGCAGCGCATGCTGGAACGCGGCGGCGCGATGAGTTCCTCGACCAAGCGCGCCATCCTCAATGGCGAACCGCTGATCCAGGTCGACGTCTACGAAAACAGCGTGCGCGTCAGCATTCTCGAGAACTGACGGGCCGTCGCCGGGGCGGCTGACAGTCGGCTTCGGGGACGGCTGATAGGAAAAGGCGGCGCCTCGGCGCCGCCTTGCCATCGATAGACTCGGCGGCCGAAAAGATCAGGCCGCTTCTTCCTTGTCGTCGTCGTCTTCGGACTCGTCGCCTTCAGCCTTCACGCTGTCCTCGGCGTCGTCTTCGTCCTCGTCTTCATCTTCGTCGTCATCCGAGAGCGTGGCAGCTTCAGTGGACTCTTCGCCTTCTTCATCGTCGCCGTCTTCGTCGTCATCAGACAGGTCAGCGGCTTCGATCGCTGCGGCGGCGGCATGATCGAGAATGGTTTCGGAAGCGGATTCAAGCGCCTCGGCGGGAGCCGGGGTTTCTTCTGTCACTTCGATGTCGTGATCGGAATTCATGGAAGCCTCCGTGGGGTTGGGGAACATGTCCCTTTTGCCACGGAGAGATCATCGCCATATGACTGTAAGCCGGCTCGAACGGCCGGTAGCAAAGAATATTTTCTTCGCCTTAACCTGCGATCCTGGAGAAATCCGCGACCTGACCGGTGGCCGCGCGGATGCGGGCGAGCAGCGCCAGGCGGTTGGCACGCACCGCCTGATCCTCATCGTTTACAAGAACATGCTCAAAGAATGAATCAACCGGCTCGCGCAACACGCTAAGCGCCAGCAAGGCGCCGGAAAAATCATCGTTTTGAATCGCTTCGCCGGCTTGCTTCTCAGCCTGGTTCACCGCCGCAAACAGCGATTTCTCGGTATCCGCGCGAAACAGCGCCGGCTCAACGGTTTCGGCGACCGCCGTTTTCTTTTTCTCCTCGGCAGCCAGAATGTTGGCAGCGCGCTTGGTGCCGGCGAGCAGGTTCTTGCCGTCCTCGGTGTCGAGGAAGGAGCCGAGCGCCTCGACGCGGCGGACGATCTGCAAGAGGTCGTCGGACTGCGGCGTGATGACGGCATCGATGAGATCGTGTCGGGCGCCCTGATCGCGGAGGTAGACTTTCAGGCGGTCGTGGAAGAAGGACAGAAGGTCAGACGCTTTCCCGACGATGGCTGCCAGCGCCAGTCGAATATCATTCTCGACCAATATTCTAACCACACCCAGCGCCGCTCTACGCAGCGCATAGGGATCCTTCGACCCAGTCGGCTTTTCGTCGATTGCCCAGAAACCGACCAGCGTATCGAGCTTATCGGCAAGCGCCACTGTAATCGAAACCGGATCGCTCGATACGCGATCGGACGGGCCTTGCGGCTTGTAGTGTTCCTCCGCTGCAGCGGCGACCGATGCGTGCTCGCCCTGAAGCAGCGCATATTTGCGGCCCATGGCGCCTTGCAGTTCCGGGAACTCGCCGACGACTTCAGTGGTGAGATCTGCCTTGGCCAAGACGGCAGCGCGGCGCGCGAGTGCGGGATCGGCGCCGATGATCGGAGCCAGTTCTTCCGCCAATCGCTTGATCCGCTCCACCCGTTCGCCCTGCGTGCCGAGCTTGGCGTGGAAAGTCACGCCGAGATGGTCGAGGCGGGCCATGCGCTGGTCGAGCGGCTTCTTGAGATCAAGCCCGAATTTTTCCGCCGATGCCTCGAGCTCAGCCAGGTCAGGCAAATCGCCCTGGTCGGTCGTCCAGAAATAAAGCGCGTCGGACAGGCGGGCGCGCACCACCTTGCCGTTGCCGTGGGCGATCTCCTTGCCGCCATCCCTGGCTTCGATGTTGGCGGTTAGAATGAAGCGATTGGAAAGCGCGTCGTCGACACCCTGCGGCCGCGTCACAAAGCACTTCTGGTTGGCGCGGATGGTCAGTCGTATCACCTCGGCTGGAATGGCGAGGAATGCCTCCTCGAACTCGCCCATCAGCACGACAGGCCATTCGACCAGTCCGGACACCTCCTCCAGCAACCCTTCGTCCTCGACCAGATCAAGCCCGTTGGCGAAGGCGAGATTGCGGGCATCGGCAAGGATGATCTCCTTGCGGCGGTCGGCATCGAGCACGACCTTGGCCGCTTCCAGTTTGGAAACATAGTCGTCGAAGCGGCGCACCGTGATCGCATCAGGCGCATGAAAACGGTGGCCATAGGTGATGTTGCCGGAGCGGATGCCGTCGATCTCGAAATCGACCACGACAGGCTCCTCGGTCTCCGGGCCGAAGGTGCACAGGATCGATTGCAGCGGGCGCACCCAGCGCAATGAACCGGGCTTGGCCGAGGCCGGCCCCCAGCGCATCGATTTCGGCCACGGGAAATTGCGGATGATATCAGGCACCAGGTCCGCGATGATCTGTTCGGCCGCCCTGCCCGGCTTCGAAATGTGGGCGACATAAAAATCGCCCTTCTTCGGATCGGAATGGACATGCGCCTCGGCGATCGAGGAAAGTCCGGCCTTGCGCAGGAAGCCCTGGACCGCCTGTTCGGGCGCCGATGTCGAAGGCCCCTTGATCTCTTCGTTTATATCCTTCGAGCGCGCGGTGAGACCCCTGATGTCGAGGGTCAGCCGCCGCGGCGTCCAGTACTCGCGCGCCGCCTCATAGGTCAGCCCCGCCTCGACCAGGCCGTCAGTCAGCATCTTCCTGAGATCGCCAGCCGCCTTGCGCTGCATGCGGGCGGGAATCTCTTCCGAGCGGAGTTCTAGAAGCAGGTCAGGCATGGATGGGGCTCACGCGGCAAAATGGTCCGGGCGGGGGCATAGCAACTCGGCTGGCCGCTGTCACCCTTTCCGCACGGGGATCGCCGATTTGCGCCCGTTTCCAGAAATTTTGGCCGCCCTGTCGGGACGAGACCGCGCCACCCGTCCTTGGATCAAAGATTTCCATGAACCGAACGCAGCGCTGAAGCGACCCACGCTCAGGCAGGGAACATTTGGCTCAACGACCATGAAAACGGCATCCAGACTTCTGCAGATCCTCGCACTCGGCGCCTGCTTCACCGCGCAGGCTCACGGTGCCTTCTCGATGCCGGGCGTTCGACAGGCATTGCGCACAATCGACGGTGCCAGCAGCCAGAACATACTGCCGATCAAAGCTTCCTTCGAGATGATGAAGCGGGCCTGAGACTCAGGCCGCCAGGCCACCCGCCTGCGTCTTCAAAAACGCCTCACCGCAGGCCTTCGCCAGATTGCGCACCCGCAGGATGTAGCTCTGTCGTTCGGTGACCGAAATCACGCCGCGCGCGTCAAGCAGGTTGAAGACATGGCTGGCCTTGATGCACTGATCATAGGCCGGGAAAACCATGCGGTGCATCGGCAGATTGTCGTTCGATGCCGGCGCGCCGGCATCGAGCAGCGCCTTGCATTCGGTCTCGGCGTCCTCGAAGTGGCGCAGAAGCATCGCCGTGTTGGCGTGTTCGAAATTGTGGCGCGAATATTCCTGCTCGGCCTGCAGGAAGACATCGCCATAGGTGACCTTGTCGGCGCCTTCTCGGCCGTTGAAATTGAGCTCGTAGACATTGTCGACGCCCTGCACATACATGGCCAGCCGCTCCAGCCCGTAGGTGAGTTCGCCGGCCACCGGCGCGCATTCGATGCCGCAGACCTGCTGGAAGTAGGTGAACTGCGAGACTTCCATGCCGTCGCACCAGCATTCCCAGCCGAGACCCCAGGCGCCCAGCGTCGGGCTTTCCCAATCGTCCTCGACGAAGCGGATGTCGTGCAGCAGCGGATCGACGCCGATCGCTGCCAGCGAGCCGAGATAGAGTTCCTGCAAGTTGGGCGGGTTCGGCTTCAGGATCACCTGGTACTGGTAATAATGCTGCAGCCGGTTCGGGTTCTCGCCATAACGCCCGTCCTTGGGGCGGCGCGAGGGCTGGACATAGGCAGCGTTCCAGCGTTTTGGGCCGAGCGCGCGCAGCGTCGTTGCCGGATGAAAGGTGCCGGCGCCGACTTCCATGTCGTAGGGTTGCAGGATGACGCAGCCGTAGGCCGCCCAATAGTTGTGCAAGGTCAGGATCAGCCCCTGGAACGAGCGGCTGGGATGCATATGGGCGGGGATTTCAATTGTCACGGGTGGCCTCGACAGCACAGGCTAGCTTGCCGGCACGTCCTAGAGACACGGCGGCGAAGCGTCAAGCAAAGCACGACGATGCGGTCGCGCCGACATTATGGACAATGTTGAAAGCTTTGCAGGGGCTGGCCCATTGCCCATCTCTCGGGCCTGCGCTCTGTTCGCCTGTGCAGCAACGACAACAGGTTCCAGCCATGCCCAGCCCGATCGTCATCCGCCCCGTTGCGCGACAGGATTTCGAGCAATGGCTGCCGCTGTGGGACGGCTACAATGCATTTTATGGCCGCTCGGGCGAAACGGCCCTGCCGGGTGAGATTACCCAGATGACATGGTCGCGTTTCTTCGATGCCTATGAGCCGGTCCACGCGCTGGTGGCCGAAAGCGAGGGACGGCTTCTCGGCCTCGTGCATTATCTCTTCCATCGCAGCACCACGGCGATCGCGCCCAATTGCTATCTGCAGGACCTTTTCACCACGCAGGCATCGCGTGGCAAAGGCATCGGACGGGCGCTGATCGAGGGCGTCTACGAGCGTGCCCAGGCGGCCGGCTCAGGCCGGGTATACTGGCTGACGCATGAGACCAATCACACGGCAATGAAGCTTTACGACAAGGTCGCCGAACACTCCGGCTTTGTCGTCTATCGCAAGCTCTTCTGAGGCAGCCAGCCGAATACGCGGTTCAAACGAAAACGGGACCCTGAAAAGAGCCCCGTTTGCGTTGAATTCAAATGGCTGACTTCATCCCTTCGGGGCGGGCACCGGCTCCGGCTTGACCTTCGGGGTCTCCTGCGCCGTGTTGGATTCGATCGGCGGCAGGCCCTTCATCAGCTTCTGCTGCAAGTTGGCCAGCACATCGGGATCCGGCTTCAGGTCGCGAGCCTGGTTCCACTGGAAGGTGGCTTCCAGCTTGCGGCCGACGCGCCAGTACGCATCGCCCAGGTGGTCGTTGAGAACCGGATCTTCCGGCTTCAGCGACACGGCGCGTTCCATTTCGCGCACCGCGTCATCGAACCTGCCGAGGCGGAAATAGGCCCAACCCAGCGAATCGACGATGTAACCGTCGCTCGGCCTGAGGTCGACGGCCTTCTGAATCATCGCCAGCCCTTCCTTGAGATTCATGTTCATGTCGACCCAGGAATAGCCGAGATAATTCAGCACCTGCGGCTGGTCGGGGAACAGTTCCAGCGCCTTGCGGAAGTTCGGCTCGGCCTTGGGCCATTCCTTCAGGCGCTCATAGGCGATGCCGCGCTGGTAGAAGATGTTCCAGTTGGCTGCGGTCGGCGTCTTCAGCGCCTCGACAGCCTTGTCGTAGAGTGTGGCGGCCGAACGGAAATCCTCCTTCGAGGAATAGACGCCACCGAGCGCCAGATAGGCGCGCATGTCATTGGGATGGGCGTCGACGAAAGCCTTCAGATGAGTGATCGCTTCTTCGTGACGGTCGAGATCGGCAAGGTTGAGGCCGAGTTGCAGGTCCGAAAGCTCCTTCAGCGGCGAACCGGCGGGAATCCGGCGATAGAGCGCGATGGCGCCTTCGCCGTCCTTCAATTGCTCGGACACGGCAGCGAGTTGCACAAGGGCAGCGTCGCTGTCAGGCTTCAAAGCAAGCGCATATTGCAGATAGAGGCGCACGAACGGCTCGCCGCCGCCACGGTTGAGCGCGGTGGCGAGGTCGAGCAGGATTTCGGAGGCGCCATCGGATGGGCCGGCCACCAGGGGCGCAATCTTGTCGCCTTTTGCAATTCGGTCGCGCAAGGCGACGATTTCCAGCTTGCCAGGCGAAAACGCCTCGGCCTGGTCGAGCACCGACAGCGCCTTGGTCTTGTCGCCCTTGCGGGCCAGGAACGAGGCGTAGGCCTGGGCATTGCGCATCCAGGTTTCGGGAGCGGCACCACCGGCGGCGGTATCCTGCATGGTCGCGGCATAGATGGCCTCGGCCTTTTCGGGCATGCCGGATGCATCAGCGATCAGGGCGCGGTGGAACGACTTGAACAGGCCGAACCAATCCGGCCCCTGCAGCTTGTCGATGGACGCCATCGCATCGGCAGGCTCGCCGGCGCCTTGCTGCGCCCAGCCGGACATCACCCCGGAGATCAGCCGGTCGAGATCGGATTCCAGCGACAGCTTGAGCCAGTACTGCGCCTTGGTGAAATCCTTCTTGTGGAAGGAATCGACGGCGAGTGCCAGTCGCGAGAAACGCTCGACGTCAGGCACTTCCTTGAGCTTGTCGGCATAGACCAGGGATTCGTCGAAGCGCCCTTGCGCGATCAGCGACAGCATCAGGCTCTGCTGCAGGCCGGTGTCGCTCGGATCGAAGGCCAATGCTTGCTTGTAGTAGGCGATGGCGCTGTCGAGGTCGTTATCGCCTTCGGCGATCCGGGCTGCCAGATAGGCGCCCGAAAACGACGTGATCTTGACCGGTTCGGTGGTTTGCTTGGCATAGGCCGGCAAAGCCGAGATCGCCATGCCTGTCACAATTGCCAGCCTTGTCAGCCAGCGCGCACGTCCTTGCCGCATCGTATCCCTTTCAGCCAGGCGCCATCTCCGCGTCAGCGGGATCGGCGTAGACTCGATCTTTCCAGGCAAAGCATGGCCTTTTTGGGGTCGCGCTTCAATCCGCCTCGAATTCACAATCCGGGCACCCGATTAACAAATCATGGCGACAGGCACCAGTTTCCGCTCTTGGGATTTCGGCCATGGCCCTACGCGGCGCCGAATATATCACAGATTCGACCGCTGAGGCTCCGCTTCGACCGCGAAGGGTCGGGCCAATATCAGCCCTCGCCTGGCGAGGCAGACCGCTGCACCAGCGTGTCGCCGTAGCCGCCGGCCGCTATCGTGCTGCACAGTTCGTTCCATTCGCAGCCGCCGCAGGCCTTGCGTACACGGCCAGCCGAAAAGGCCTGCCGCATCCGGCCCAGCATCGCAGCATCGAGATCAAGACGGGCGCCGACGCGGATTGGCCGCGCCAGCAACTCGCCCACATCCTGCGTGGCGAGCCGGTCCCGCTCGACGACACTCTCGTTGAGGCAGTGCGGTTCCAGCTCATCAAGCAACGGGGCGCAGACATCGTCCGGGCCGGAAACGAGGAGGATGTCCTCGCCCCGGCTCAGGCGCTCCGCTACGCGATCATAATTGGCGGTGAAGGCGGGGCTGTATCCCTTGCCCACATAGGTGAGCAGGCAAAGGAGGTGGTGGGCGCGCAGCCTGATCGTCACGGATTGACCGGCTTGGCCTTGCCGCCGCGAAGCGCCATGAGGGTCGCGGCACCCAGCGCCGACTTGAGCAAGCCGCCGACGATGAACGGCAGGAAGCCGAAGGTAACGGCCTGTTCGGCTCCAATCATGACGGCAAGCCATGCTGTGCCCAGCACGAGGCAGGCAAGATTGCCAAGCAGCATGGCGACAAATGCCAGCACCACTCTGTTGCCGTTCCAGCCGCGTTCGGCCAGCCAGCCGACGAGGGCGCCGACAAGCGGGAAGGCGAAGAGATAGCCAGCCGTCGGCCCGACGAAATGCGCCGCACCCGCTGCCCCTCCGGACAGAACGGGAAAGCCTACAGCGCCCTCGACCAACCAGGCGGCGATGGTGAGCGCGCCAAGCCGCCAGCCATAGAGCGCGCCGACCAATGTCACGGCGAAGGTCTGCATCGTCACCGGGACCGGCACCATCGGCACTTCGACGTAGGATGACAGCGTCAGGAACAGGGTGCCGAGCACGACGGCTCCGACCTGCCAGGCAAGGGAACGATCCTGAAGCCGGAGCGGACTGAACGACGGCTTGCTGGGTGAGAATGCGACGTCTGTCATTGGGATTCCTTCGATCGATTTCAAATTATAGATAATTTCTGTTTTCGATCTATTATCGAATCCACACTTCCCTGGAGATTGCAAGCCCTGGCTTTGGCCGAGGCCGTCTAACCTACGATGGCGAAGGCTTCGCGCGTCGTTCCGGAAGCCGTCCTGACCGGCTTGCGGCCAATCCATTGGACGTGCCGCCCCAGTGTGACGGCCGCCGATTCGGTGTTTCCCTGCCGCAAGGCGGCGAGGATCGCGCGATGGTCCTGATCGGTGCGTGTCTCCCACTCCGAGCGCCATGCCGCGAACAGGAAACGGGCGCTTGCCGCGTGCAGATCGTCGATGGTCGCGAGCAGGCGCGGCATGCCGCATGGCGCGAGGATCAAGCGGTGGAAGGCGCGGTTGGCTTCCTCCCACGACCTGACATCGCGGGACTTGTCGCCGGCCTTGGTCGCCTCCTCGGCGAGATCGAGAATGGCCGATGTCAGATGCGGCGCGGCGTGGCGCAGCGCCAGCACTTCAAGGGCGGCGCGCATTTCGGCGACTTCCTTGACCTCGCCCAGATCGAAAGACGCGACACGCACGCCGCGGCGCGGCTCGCCGATGGCCAGCCCTTGCGCCTCGAGGCGGCGGAAGGCCTCGCGCACCGGAACATGGCTGGTTTGGAATTCCTCGGCGATATGATCCTGCCGAAGCCTGGCCCCCGGCTCGATCGCACCGGAGATGATGCGGTCCGCCAGAACCTTGCTGATGCGCACCGCGATGGTGTCGTCTGTGCCCTTTGCCATGTTTTATAGATAATTTGCGGCAGGGCGGCTTGTCGAGACGGCGGGACCGAATTCCTAAACTTCCTCTTAGCGCAGGCCAGAGGTAGCGTCGCGAAAGACCAGCCTTTAGTTGACCCGGCTGATGCAGAAATCGATGACGTCGATCAGCGCCGATTTCTGCGGCGTCGCTTCGAGCGGCGCCAGTGCGTCGCGGGCAATCTCGCCGAAATGGCGCGCGCGTCCGATCGTGTCGGCAATGGCGCCGTGGCGGGTCATCAGGCCGGTCGCCTTTTCCAGGCCGGCGTCATCGGCGACATTGTCCTCGATGGCGCGCTTCCAGAAGGTGCGCTCGGCCTTGGTGCCGCGCCGATAGGCGAGAATGACCGGAAGCGTCACCTTGCCCTCGCGGAAATCGTCGCCGACGTTCTTGCCCAGATCCTTGCTGGTGCCGCCATAGTCCAGCGCGTCGTCGATCAGCTGGAAGGCCAGGCCGAGATTCATGCCATAGGAGCGCAGCGCGGCGCGATCGTTGCGCGTCGCCTGGGCAATAACCGGGCCGACCTCGGCAGCAGCCGAAAAAAGTGCGGCGGTCTTGGCCTTGATGACGGCGAAATGCTCGTCCTCGGTGGTTTCGAGGTTCTTGGCGGCGGCAAGCTGCATGACCTCGCCCTCGGCGATGATCGAGGCCGCACTCGACAGGATATCGAGCGCTTCGAGCGAGCCGACATCGACCATCATGCGGAAAGCCTGGCCGAGCAGGAAGTCGCCGACCAGCACGCTTGCCTGGTTACCCCAGATCATGCGGGCGGTCTTCTTGCCGCGGCGCATGCCGCTCTCGTCGACGACATCGTCGTGCAGAAGCGTCGCGGTGTGCATGAATTCGACGGAGGTGGCGAGCTTGACGTGGCCCTCGCCGGCATAGCCGAACATCTGGGCTGCGGCCAGCGTCAGCATCGGCCGCAGCCGTTTGCCGCCGGACGAGATCAGATGGTTGGCGACCTCCGGGATCATCTCGACGTCGGAGCCGGCCTTGGACAGGATCAATTCATTGACGCGCCCCATATCGGCGGCAGTCAGATCGATCAGATCCTTGATGGAGGCGGGCTCCCGCTTCCCGTTTTCGATGTTGAGAACGACACCCACGACAATCACTCCCGTCTTGGTATAGAGCGTGCGACGGCACCCTTAGTCCCTGTATGGACTCTAGGGCGGCGGACATGGGCACGGCAAGTGGCGAATTGGCGCGGCGGCGGCGACAGAATGTCAACGACCCCCAAGGGAACGGCTCTGCCCCGGAATCCCCTGCCCGTTTACATCAATAGCGCAAACTGCGAGTTTCATACGATGATAGAACTAGTCCGCACCAACGATGCCGTGATCATTTCCTTTGTCGAATCGCTGATGCGCGACGCCGGCATTGCCTGCTTTGTCGCCGACCAGAATATGAGCATTCTCGAAGGGTCGATCGGTCTTTTGCAGAAGCGCGTCATGGTCGACGCCGACCAGGCCGACGCGGCACGGCGCATCCTCAGGGATGCCGGCATCGCCAACGAAATCCGCGGAAGATAATGTCCGCCGCGCCCGCCGCCCTTGTCCCGGACACGCCGGCCCATACGGTCGACGCTTTCCATCGCGGCCGGTTCTGGCTGGTGCAGCCCAAGCAAGGCGGTCATCGCGCCGGCATGGATGCGATGATGCTGGCGGCCTCCGTGCCGTCCTCCCTTGCCGGTCGTCTCGCCGATTTCGGTGCCGGTGCCGGGGCCGCCGGCCTGGCGGTGCTGTCGCGCTGCCCGGCCGCCGAGGCGGTGCTTGTCGAACGCGCGCCGGAAATGGCGGCCTTCGCGGCAGCCACCCTTGCCCATCCCGGCAATGCCCATCTGAGCGATCGCGCCTCCGTGCTGGTCGCCGATGTCACCGTATCGGGCCGGGCGCGGGCGGCCGCCGGCCTCGCCGACAATGATTTCGACTTCGTCATCATGAACCCGCCCTTCAACGCCCCCCGGGACCGCGCCTCCCCCGATCGCCTCAGAAAAGAGGCCCATGTCATGGAGGACGGGGTGTTCGAGAGCTGGATCCGCAGTGCGGCGGCGGTTGTCAGGCCGCGCGGCGGGCTTGCCGTCATCGCCCGCCCCGAACAGCTCGGCGCCATTCTCGATGCGATCGCAGGGCGCTTCGGCGATGCCGAAATGCTCGCCGTCCACCCTCGCCCAGACGCCGCGGCAATCCGCATCGTTGTGCGGGCAGCGCTCGGGACACGGGGAAAGCTTGCCATCCGCCCGCCCCTGATGCTGCACGCGCAATCAGGCAACGGCCCTGACGAGCGCAGCGAAATGATTACCAACGGCCTCGCCTCGCTGTTCGGAGATTGAGCTATTCTGCCTGGCCACATTGCCGTTGGCCGGGAAATCCCTACATGCCTGCAACCTATCGACCGGAGACCGCGCCCTCGTGAAACGCCTTATCAACCGCCTGCTGCCGAAATCCTGGCGCTCCACCGTCGTCACCATTCCGGTCATCCGGCTGCACGGCACCATCATGGCAGGCGGTGGCCAGTTCCGGCCGAGCCTGTCGCTGGCCTCCACCGCTGGCCTCATTGAGAAGGCGTTTTCCTACGACGCCCCGGCAGTCGCCATCTCGATCAATTCGCCCGGCGGCTCGCCGGTGCAGTCGCGGCTGATCTTCAAGCGCATCCGTGACCTGGCCACGGAAAAGAACAGAAAGGTGCTGGTCTTCGTCGAAGACGTGGCGGCGTCGGGTGGCTACATGATCGCGGTTGCCGGTGATGAGATCTTCGCCGACCCATCCTCCATCGTCGGGTCGATCGGCGTGGTCTCGGCTTCGTTCGGCTTCCCGGAACTGATGAAGAAGATCGGCATCGAGCGACGCGTCCACACCGCCGGCCAGAACAAGGCGGTGCTCGACCCGTTCAAGCCCGAGAAAAAGGAAGATGTCGAGCGGCTGAAGGCGCTGCAGCTCGAGGTGCACGGCACGTTCATCGACCTCGTCAAGGAGCGGCGCGGCGCGAAACTGAAAGACGACCCGGACCTGTTCACCGGCCTGTTCTGGACCGGCATCAAGGGCCTTGAACTCGGCCTGGTCGATGCGCTCGGCGACATGCGTACGGTGCTCAAGACCCGTTTCGGGGCGAAAACCCAGCTCAGGCTGATCACGACACCGCGCGGTTTCCTCAGCCGCTTCGGCCTGTTTGGCTCAAGCAAGGGCTTTTCAGCGCCCGAGATCGCAGGCGCTGCCGCCAGCGGCCTGATCGATGCGGCGGAAGAGCGCGCATTGTGGTCTCGCTTCGAGCTTTGAAAACCCGGCAAAAGCGTCTAGCATGAGAGCTTAACCGACCCGACCGGCCACCTTCGCCGGCCCAGCGTGGGAGGAGTTTTGGTATGCCGCAGATCATTTTCTTCACCGTCGTTGGCGTCGCCGCCTATTTCGGCTACCGCACCTTCATCCGCGAAGCCGAACGCGTGACCGCCAAGGTGCGGCGTACCGAAAAGCAGACGGCCAACGGCGCGATGGGCACTTTGGTCAAGGATCCGAAGACCGGCGAGTACCGGCTGGCCAAGGACTGAGCACCATTTCGCAGACCATTGTGGACACCGACATCGGGTCGCGTAGCTGGCACGCGCACGCCAAGATCAATCTTGCGCTGCATGTCACCGGCAGGCGCCCTGACGGCTATCATCGGATCGAAAGCCTGGCGGTGTTCACGCGGTTTGGCGACAGGATCGCAATCGCGCCCGCCGACATCGATGAATTTACCGTGTCCGGCCGCTACGCCCCGGCCGTTCCTCTCGACGCCAGCAATCTGGTGCCTAGGGCGCGCGATGCCCTGCGACAGGCGGTCGGGCACGAGAGAACACCGCCGGTCGCTATCCGGCTGGAAAAGAACCTGCCGGTCGCCTCCGGCGTCGGCGGCGGTTCGAGCGACGCGGCGACCGTGCTGCGCGGGCTGGTGGAGACATGGGGCCTGGATATCGACGGCGCAGAGCTGGCGCGGATCGGCATTTCGCTCGGCGCCGATGTGCCGATGTGCCTGGCGGCAAAGCCGCTGGTCGCGCGCGGCATCGGAGATGAACTGTCGATGGTGCCGGATTTTTCGGCGCTTGGCCTGGTGCTGGTCAATCCGGGCACCCCGGTCTCGACGGCGGACGTCTTTGCGGCGCTTTCCCGGCGCGACAATGAGGCCTTGCCGCCGCTGCCGCGCAGCATCGATTTTCATAGCCTGCGCAACTGGCTGGAGATCACCCGCAACGATCTCGAGCCCGCCGCGCTGGCGATGCAGCCGGCTATCGGCAGGGCGCTTTCCTGGCTGAACAAGGCCGGATCCGGTTTTTCACGGATGTCCGGGTCCGGCGCCACCTGCTTCGGCCTGTTCGAGACCGGCAATGTCGCCAAGCGCGCCGCCGCCGAAATCCGCGGCCGCCAGCCCGACTGGTTCGTCGCGGCGACGCGCAGCATCGCATCGGAGGTATCGGATGGCCAGAATTGACGAGAGCCGCTCCTTCATTCCCGTGCGCATCGCGGTGCTGACGATTTCAGATACGCGCAGCCTCGCCGACGACAAATCCGGCCAGACGCTGGCCGACCGCATCACCGAGGCCGGCCATATGCTGGCGGCCCGCGATATCGTCACCGACGATCGGGAAAAAATCCGCGACACGGTTCTGGCGTGGTCGCGGGACAAGAATATCGATGTCGTCATCACCACCGGCGGCACCGGTTTCACCGGCCGTGACGTGACGCCGGACGCACTGGAGCCGATCTTCGAAAAGCGCATGGATGGCTTTTCGGAAGTGTTCCACCGGATCTCCTACGACAAGATCGGCACCTCGACGATCCAGAGCCGGGCGACCGGCGGCGTCGTCAACGCCACCTTCGTCTTCGTGCTGCCGGGTTCGCCAGGCGCCTGCAAGGACGCGTGGGACGGCATCCTGAAGGCACAGCTCGACTACCGGCATATGCCGTGCAACTTCGTCGAGATCATGCCGCGCCTGGACGAGCATTTGCGGCGCGGCAAATCAGCTCCGTAAAGCCGAGGCAAGCGTCGCTCTCAGCGGATGACCGGCTCGCCATGAAACCGCCGGCGCGACGGCGGCGACACGCCGAAGCCGACTTCCATCATCAGTCGGGGCGTGCGTGCCGGCACGGTGCCCATATGGAAGCCAAAAGGGTCCTCGACGAAACCGAGACCGGCCTCGCCGGTCAGCGTCACCGGGCTCTGCTCGCCATAGACATCCAGCACCTGTTGCGCGGGGTGGCCAACCAGAAGCGTGAGCTGGTGCTTGAGGCTGCGGCGCTTGTGGCTGCCCCTGACATAGACATGCGGACCGGTGTCGGCGTCGACCGGCTTGAGGTAGAAGAAGAATTTCAGCATGCGCCAATCATCGAGGTCGAAATGATACTTGCCGAGCGAGGCGAGGTTCTTGTCGGCGTCCGAAGCGGCACCGGTTGGAAAACTCCACCAGACGCGCGTCGTGATCAGTTTTGCCTGGCCGCCGAGATAGTGCGCGGCAATATCCAGAAGCAGCGGATCGCGCTGGATGGCAAGCGCCGCCGGGCAGTCGAGGATGCGCTCGAAAAAATGCCCGCTGAGCAGCGAGCGGCCAAGGCGTTTCTCGGCCTCGGCATGTTCCCCCGGCATGAATTCGAGACGGCGGTCGAAATTGCCGAAGCAAGGCGTGCGCCCGGCGAAGTCGGCGATCTCTTCATGGATATCAGGCGGCAGGACCAAGCCTGAGAACAGCCCGTCGGAGCGCAACGCATCGACGACCGCTCCCCGTTCGACACCGGCAAACATCGTATCCCCGGCATTGGCGACCGGGCGGGCGCGTTTTGCGCCCAGCCAATGCATGCGGCGTCCAGGCATTGTGCGCGCCAGCACGAACATCGGCAGCCAGGCGGGGTTTTCGCGCAGGTCCTTGAGATAGGTCGGAATGCGCACCGCGATGCGTCGCAACAGACTGCCGTCGCGTGCAATAGCCTCGAGACTGGCCGCGCCGGATGTGTCGGGGGTTGAAAGCTTCATTGGGTCCTCGGCTATGAGAGCACCACCGATGCCGCATCGGTGCTCGCCACTCGGCATGTCCCAAACCCAATTCCCGCTTGAACGGAAGCTAACCCCGCGTCAGATTTTGTGCAATGCACAATGGCCTGAGCAGCTGCAAAAAATCATGTCGAGGAGCGGCGTTCCTGCTTGGCGGGCGCCATCCAGATCTCGGCGTCGAGCCGCTTCGTTGCGAGGCCGCGGGCGATGGCCTCAGCACTGCCGGCACTCTTGGCCGCGGCCGCCGCCTGACGCTTGCTGATCAGCAATCCGTCGGCCAGGGCGCGGTTTCCCGAAAAGACCCGTGCCAGGAATGGCGTGCGGCTGGCCCGCGTGCGCGAAAATCGTGCGGCCATGGTCTGCCTGGCCGTATGCGCGACAACCTCATCGATCCAGCCCTCCACCAACCGCGCGCCCGGTTCCAGGAGCAGCAACCAATCCCCCTTTGCCTGGCGGATGCCGGCAGCGACACCGCCGGTCACGTACTGACAGCCGGCATGCTCGGCCACACGATGCGTCTGGTCGGTGGAGCCTGTGTCGCAGACGATAACTTCACGCACCACGCCTTCGACCGCGCCGCCAATCAGCGAGGCGAGCGTGCGGGCGAGGCCCTCCTCGTCATTGCGGGTTTCGATGAGAACACTGAGCATCCTTAGCCGAATAGCGGAAAGCGCCGCACAGCGCCAGTTTTGCATCGCACATAGAAAGTTCTTGCTTTGTTCTCGTCGATGAAATAGGAATAATTTCATGAACAGAGCGATTCGACACAACACGAACAGTCCCTGGGAGCGGGCGAAAATGGAACAGATCGTGCGCGCCGACATTGCAGCTTTCGGAGCAGGAAGAGCCGAGATGGCCAATGCGATGGTCGAGCAGAGCGGCATGCGTGTCCGCCCGGACCGCAACCGCGGCAGGTCGGCCGGCATCAACCCGTCCGGCCGATTCGAGCCAGTCAGCCGGCACGTGTTCGACGATGGCTGGAATTCGCTGGAAGAACTGCCCCCCTTCAAGACCGAAGTGCAGGTCGAGAAGCCGCGCACCATCATCACCCGCAACGAATCGCCCGACATTTCCTTCGACCGTTCCATCAACCCTTATCGCGGCTGCGAGCATGGCTGCGTCTATTGCTTTGCCCGCCCGACGCACGCGTTCATGGGCCTGTCGCCGGGTCTGGATTTCGAATCGAAGCTGTTCGCCAAACCTGATGCGGCGCGCTTGCTCGACAAGGAGCTTTCGAAGGACAGCTATCAGCCGCGCACCATCGCCATCGGCACCAACACCGACCCCTACCAGCCGATCGAGAAGCAATACCGGATCATGCGCGAAATCCTCGAAGTGCTGGAAGCGCGCGGCCATCCGGTCGGCATCGTGACAAAGTCCGCCCTGGTGACGCGCGATATCGATATCCTGTCGCGCATGGCCGAACGAGGGCTCGCCAAGGTGGCGCTGTCGGTGACGACGCTCGACCGCATGCTGGCGCGCACCATGGAGCCGCGCGCGTCGACGCCGACCAAGCGGCTGGAAGCGATCCGGCAGCTTTCGGATGCCGGCATTCCGGCGTCGGTCATGGTGGCTCCGATCATTCCGGGCCTGACCGATCCGGAGATGGAACGCATCCTCGATTCGGCACGTGCGGCCGGCGCGCGCGAGGCGGGTTATGTGATCCTGCGGCTGCCGCTGGAGGTCAGCCCGATCTTCAAGGACTGGCTGCTGCGCCATTATCCCGACCGTTACCGCCATGTGATGTCGCTTGTCCGCTCCATGCGTGACGGCAAGGACTACGATTCGGAATGGGGCAAGCGCATGAAGGGCGCCGGTCCCTATGCCTGGCAGATCGGCCGGCGCTTCGAGATCACAGCCAAGCGGCTTGGTCTCAATGCCGAACGGCGCACGCTGCGGACCGATCAGTTCGTTGCCGCCGGGAAAGACCAGGTGCAACTGACGCTGCTTTGAAGAGACAATTCGTCGCGATGGTTTGATCCGTCGCGCACCAAGAATCCCGTCCGGCCTGCCCCGGCCTGCAGACGGTGCCCTCCCGGTCCGGCGCCCCACCCGACCCGGAGGGACTTGCGGAGAATCGGAGCCGATGCGAACCTCGCCGCAACATGGCTCGCGCGCGTTCTGATTCTCCGCCTCTCTTTGAGATCATCGAGAAGCCCGACTTCTCCTTCGAGACGAAGGCGATGGCGGAGGGCCTGTGGCCGGTCGCCGGGATGGACGAGGCAGGCCGCGGCCCCCTGGCCGGGCCGGTGGTCGCCGCAGCGGTGGTGCTCGATCCCGCCAACATTCCCGACGGCCTCGACGATTCCAAACGCCTCAGCCATTTGCAGCGTGAGGCCCTGTTCCTGCGCATTCTCGGCTCCGCACAGGCGGTCTCGATGGCCTCCATCAGCGCCGAGGGCATCGACGGCAGCAACATCCTCAAGGCAAGCCTGGAAGCCATGCGGCGCGCGCTGGTAGGGCTGTCGGTCCGGCCGAAGCTTGCGCTTGCCGATGGACGCGACGTGCCGCCGGGACTGCCTTGTGAAGGGCGCGCGCTGATCAAGGGCGACCAGCGTTCGCAGTCGATCGCCGCCGCCTCGATCGTCGCCAAGGTGATGCGCGATCGCATGATGTGCGGCTGCGGCAACCATCACGACCGCTACGGGTTCGAAGTCCATATGGGCTACGCCACGGTTCGCCATCGCACCGCGATCGAAGCGCATGGCCCGGTGGCGCGGCTGCACCGCGTGTCGTTTGCGCCATTCCGGCTGGGTGGGGCCGAGGTGGACGTGGTGGAAGAAGAGAGCTTCGCCGGGCTGGATTGAGCGACGACGACAAGCCACTCTCCCCCTTGTGGGGGAGATGTCCGGTAGGACAGAGGGGGGCGCTGTCCCGCCGGCTTCTCAATCGATTGCAGTTATGCCCTCAGGCTTGTCCCGATAGACCGTAGGACAACAAAGGTTAGCGTTCGTTCACGCCCCCCTCTGCCCTGCCGGGCATCTCCCCCACGAGAGGGGAGATCGGCAGCTTCAGCGCCGCAACAAAAAAGCCGCCGGGTTGCCCGGGCGGCTTTCGATGACTGGCTAGACGAACCGCCTAATTCAGCTTCGACTTCACGTCCGCGAGCGAAGCCTTGAACAGATCTGCACCGGCCTTGGCGTCGATCTTGCCGGCAAGCAGCGCGCGTGCTGCCTCGACGGCGATGTCGACGGCGCTGGCGCGCACTTCGCTGATGGCATCACGCTCGGCCTGACCGATCTTCTGTTCGGCAAGCGCGGTGCGCCTGACGACATAGTCCTCGGTCTTCTTATGCGCGTCGGCGGCAAGCATGTCGGCTTCGCGCTTGGCGGCAGCGACGATGTCGGCGGCCTCCTGCTCGGCTTCCTTGCGCTTGCGCTGGTACTGGCCGAGCAGCTGCTGGGCCTCCTCGCGCAGCCGGCGCGCTTCGTCCAGTTCATTGCTGATCCTGGCGGCACGGGCGTCGAGCGCCTTGGCGATCATGCCAGGCACCTTGATGTAGACGGCAACGCCGAGGAAGATGATCAGGGCTATCGTGGCCCAGAGCGTCGCGAGAGATGTGTAATCCATGATGCGCTCCTCACCGGGCCACGGATTTGACCGCGGCCGCGATCTCGGCCTTGCTGGCCTTGCCGCCAACCAGAGCCTCGACGATCGCCGAAGCGGTGTCCTCGGCGATGCTGCCGACTTCCTTCATGGCATTGGCCTTGATGGAAGAAATGCGGGCTTCGGCTTCGCCAAGCTTCGCGTCGAGCGCGGCCTCGATCTTCTTGCGAGCGGTGTCGGCCTCGGCCTTGGCAGCGTCGTTGGCCTGCTGGCCGATCGCGTTGGCCTTGGTCTTGGCTTCCGCCAGTTCCTGCTCGTAGGCAGCAACGGCGGCGTCGGCCTCGCCCTTCAACTTGGCCGCCTGGTCGAGGTCCTGCGTGATGCGATCGTTGCGGACATCGATGATGCCGCCGACGCGCGGCATCACCACCCGCTTCAGGAAGAGATAGAACAGCCCGAAGGTGATCGCCAGCCACAGAAGCTGCGACGGGAACGTCGCCGGATCGAATGGCGGAAACGTGCCATGCGCTTCAGCAGGCACGCTGGTGCCGGAATGCGTGTCGCCTTCCGTCGCAGCGTGGCTGGTATCGGCTGATGGCGCGGACTCTTGCGCAAAGGCAGATGTCACGAACATGGACTATCCCCGAAATTCAGGCCCGCCGCTTGCGCGGCCGGCCTGTCCAATCTTCCCGAGTGCTCAGCCGAACAGGGCCAGAAGCGCGATGAGAAGCGAGAAGATGCCCAGAGCTTCGGTCACGGCAAAGCCGAAGATCAGACGGCCGAACTGGCCATCGGCGGCCGACGGGTTGCGCAGTGCGCCCGCCAGGTAGCTGCCGAAGATGTTGCCGAGGCCAATGCCCGCGCCACCCATGCCCAGGCAAGCGATGCCGGCGCCGATGTACTTTGCTGCTTCTGCGTCCATTTGTTCAACTCCTTTGGATCTAAAATTCCGTTGCGATTCCATCCGGCGCCAATGTTGGAAATCTTTGGGCCGGAAACTTTTGGACCTAGTGCCCTGGATGCAGGGCGTCGTTGAGATACATGCAGGTCAACACGGCAAAGACGTAGGCCTGCAGGAAGGCGACCAGCAGTTCCAGTGCCGTCAGCGCCACCGCCATCGCCAGAGGCAGGATCGAGCCGGCGACGCCAACCGCGCCGAGCGCGCTCAGGCTGACGACGAAGCCGGAGAACACCTTCAGCGTGATGTGGCCGGCGAGCATGTTGGCGAACAGACGAACCGAGAGGCTGACCGGGCGCGACACGAAGGAGATCACTTCGATCAGCACCACGAGAGGCAGCAGGAAGACCGGCACGCCGTGCGGCACGAACAGTTTCAGGAAGCCAAGACCATGCTTCATGAAGCCGTAGACGACCACGGTTGCGATCACCAGCACGGCAAGGCCGAAGGTGACGATGATGTGGCTGGTGACGGTGAAGAAATAGGGGAACAGGCCAAGCAGATTGGCGACGAGCACGAACATGAACAGCGAGAACACGAGAGGGAAGAACTTCATGCCCTGCGTGCCGGCGGCGTCGCGCAACATGTTGCCGACAAACTCGTACGCCATCTCGGAGACCGACTGAAGCCGCCCGGGAACCAGGCTGCGGCTCGACGTCGTGAGAAACAGGAATCCAGCCGCGACGATCACGGTTGCGACCATGAACAGCGCCGAATTGGTGAAAGACAGGTCATAGCCGCCGATGTCGATCGGAATCAGCTTGTTGATATGGAACTGGTGGATCGGATCGACCTTGTCAGCTGCCACGTTCAAACCCCGTCAATGCCGCGTACGGCCTCGTTACCATTACCGCACATGGTGCGCGGTCATTTCTTGTCGTCTTGGCCACGGCGCGATTTATCGCCCTGTCCAAATTCTGCCACGACGCCGGCGGAACGCATCACATTGAGCACTCCGGCGCCAAAACCAAGCAGCAGAAACACGATCAGACCCCATGGCGATGTCCCCGCCAAACGGTCGATGACCCAGCCGATGCCGGCACCCACCACCACCCCGGCGATAAACTCGCTGGAGAGTTTGAGCGCCTGACCATAACCGGCCACACTGCCCGCTTTCGCGTCGTCTTTCCCCTCGAGCCGGCCCGGCCGCCTTGTCGCAAGCGAAGCTTCAAGGTCACGGCGGCGGCGCTCAAGATCGTCGTCGCGGATGTCGGGTTCATGCTGATTGCCGCGGCCGGTTTCTCCGGTTCCGTCTGGCCCATTCTTGTCGGCCATCGCAACCCCCCTGCCCGGTCAGACCGTCACCGTCCGTCCGCTTCTAAAGTCGCCGGCAACATAGTTAGAGGGTTTGCGCCCGTCAAGCCACGGGCGGAAGTTCATTGCCATGTATTTTAGGCAATGAAATCAATGAATTACAAAGGTGCGACATCGTGCCCGCCAGGATGACGAGGATGCATGGCGCGAATCCCCCGCGCAATGGCTCTTTGATCGGCTGCGCGCCACATCAAGGATCAGCGGCTGCTCCGCACTCAGCTCCAGCCGCCGCCATAGGTCCGATAGAAGATATGCAGGCCGATCTTGGTCATCTTCTGCATCGTGCGCGCCCAGCCGGGATGGACATATTGGGCATAGTAGTGGGTCGACGATCCGACTTCCGGAATGAAGATCTTGCCGGCGGTGACGGCCATGGCGATCTCCTGGGCGGTCTTGTAGGCGGCTGGGCTATCGATGCGCTTCTTCCTGCCGTCGCAGGCGAAGGAGAACTGGCAACGGTTGAACCAGCTGTCGTTCTGGTAGACGACGCCGCAGATCGAATTCGGATAGGTCGGATTGCGGACGCGGTTGAGGATGACCTGGGCGACAGCGGCCTGGCCGCGCACGGATTCGCTCCTAGCCTCGAAATAGATTCCGTTGGCAAGGCATGCCTGCTCCTTCTTGGAGAAGACACTCGCCGGCAGCGGGTTCTGGATCCACGAATGATCGCCCTTGGCCATCGGCGGAATGAAGCGGCCCTCATTGGGCTGCTCGTCCTGAAGCAGGGCCTCGAAGGGCGATGCCTTGGCATAGTCCGGCTCGGATTGCGCATAGGCGGTGGCCAGCACATCCGGATGGTCGTTGTTGACCAGCGCCGCCAGCATGGCCGGCATGCCGGGATCCGGCTTCTTGTCCTCGCGCACATGGAATGCGGCGGCGATCTGGATTTCCTTGCCTTTGATCTGCGGCTTGGCGAAAGCCATTTTCAGGCCGCTGTCCATGCTGGGCCGCAGCAAGGAGGACGTGCGCTCGAAGATCGAGCCGGCGTTGAAGTTCTTTGGCGGTGCGACGGGAGACATCTGGACGATGCGCCCTTTCTTCTCGGCGCGCACCACGCGGTCCTCATCGGGCGTGGCGCTGACCTTGCCGCCCTTGCCGCGAAACGACACGTTGCCGACACCGGCCAGATGGACGCCCGATCCGGAAATGGAGCCGGTGACATCGGAATCGACAAAGGGCATCTCGGCCGCATGGGTCGAGCCGGCAACGGATTTCTCGACATAGGAATTCCAGCGCGTGCTCGATGCTTCGAGGCCGGAAACGAGGCTCGTCATGTCCTGATAGGCGGCGACGGTCGGAAAGCCGATCCAGATGCCGAAACCGATGACGAGCGGACCCAGAAAGCCACGTTTTCTCTCACCGGCGGCGGCAACCAGCCGCTTCAACACACGTCGATGCACGGAACTCTCTCCAGGAACGCTACAGACCCCACTGGAGAGCAAAATGATGCATTAACCTTGATGGGACGTTAACGGATTCGATCGGGTTTTCCCGGTCGGCCCGAGGTCGTGGTTGCGAAGTCGGGCGATTTTGCGGCCGACCATTCAGGCCGGGCGTAGGAAGATCGGCCGGGCGATCAGCGCGCAGATGGCGGCCGCCAGCCAGACGCCGGACCAGGACCAGAGGTGCAAGAGCCCCGGAATGGCCACCGGCACCAGGAAGAAGCCGACGAAAACAAAGGTGTTGGCAAGGCTGAGCGCGGTTCCGACATGGCCGGCGCCGGCAAGGGTGGCAAGCTCGGTGTAGGCGACGCCGTGCCAGGCGGAGACAGAGATGCCTGCGACAATAAGCACGACCGGAAGAACCGCCGACCAGATGAGCTGGCCGCCCGGATTGGTTGGGCCGAACAGGACCAGCAGCCAAAGCATGGCGAAGGCAAGGGCGCTGAACGCGCTGCACAGGCGAAGAAATTGGCGGCGGTTGCCATAACGGTCGGTGAAGCGGCCGCTCCAGATGCGCATGACCATGGCGCCGATCTGCACCGCGGCGAGGCTGGCACCGATTGCCGCCGTTCCCAACCCAACGAAGTCGTGCAGGAATACGGAGGCGAAGGTGAGCACGGCCACCTGCGGAAAGCAGAGCAGGCCGATGGCGGTCGCGATACGCCAGACGTCGCGATTGCGCAGCGGCGCCGGTCCGGCCACAGCCGAAGCGGGATAGCCCTCGCCCGCCGTCGGCGGCTCGTGCAGCCAGCGCCAGGCGAACAGGGCAGACAGAGCGGATGCACCCGCCAGGACCCCGAACACCGCGGCAAAACCGAAAGCCAGCGCAAGCGAGGGCAGCACGAGCGCGCCAAGGCCGCCGCCAAGCGGCACCGCCGTCTGCCTGATGCTCATGGCGAAGCCGCGCTCGTTTTCCCGGAACCAGCCCATGATGGCGCGGCCGCTCGAACCGTTGACGCTGCCGCCGAGCAATCCGGTGATGAATAGGCTCGCGGAGAGCAGCGTGACATCGGGAGTACCGGCCTTTGTCGGCACGACCAGCATCGCCATGACCAGGAGCCACGCCGCCGTCGCGCCGAGCCCGATCAACAGCACGCGGCGGTCGCCCCAGCGATCGGTGAGCAGACCCCAGGGCAGTTCGCTGAGCGCGACCCCAAGCCCGAGAAGGCCGAGCGCCAGGCCGAGCTCGGCATTGCCTAGGTGATAGCCCTGGCGAAGAACGACCGCCGTCGCCGGGATGCCGGAGAACGTAGCCGAGAAGGCGGCATTGGCGGCAACGCCGATGCCCAGGACTTTCCAGCGATGGCCCGGCGTGAACACCCTCCCGGTGGAACCGGTATCTTCCAGAAGTTCCGACGGCTGCCGGTCGGTGCAATTGACAATGGCGGACATGACTTCATTTCCCGTGCTGGCCAGCGGTCCGGCCTTGACGATCTGTCCCTACCGCCATAATTTCATCCTGAAAATCAGGAAGTTTTGAACTTACAATCCTGAAAATCGGGATTTCCAACATGCGACGCGTGACATTCGACCTCGACGTCTTGCGCAGTTTCGTCACCGGCATGGAGCTGGGTAGCTTTGCCAAGGCCGCTGACCGGCTTGGCCGGTCGACGTCGGCGGTCAGCGCGCAATTGAAGAAACTGGAAGAACAGGCGGCGACGCCGATCTTCCGCAAATCAGGACGGGGCCTCGCTTTGACCGAGGCCGGCGAGACCATGCTCGGCTATGCGCGCCGGCTAATCGAGTTGAACGACGAGGCGGCATCCGCCATCCACGGTGTCGAGCTGGAAGGCTGGGTACGGCTCGGCTTGCAGGAAGATTTCGGCGAGGCGGTGCTGCCGGACGTGCTCGGCCGATTTGCCCGGGCGCACCCCAAGGTGAAGATCGAAGCCAGGATCGCACGCAGCCACGACCTTGCCGAAAGGGTCCTGTCAGGCAGCCTCGATATCGCGCTCGCCTGGCACTGCGGCGAAACGCTGCCCTACAGCCAGCATGTCGCCGATGTGCCGATGCGCTGGATCGGGCCGGCAAAGCGTATCGAGACCAGCCTGCGCAACAGTGAGCCGCTGCCGCTGGTGGCGCTCGAAGCGCCATGCCTTCTGCGCACGGTGGCAACCGAAACGCTCGACCGCGCCGGCCTGTCATGGCGGATGGCCTTTTCCAGCCCGAGCCTTGGCGGCATCTGGGCAGCCGTGGCGGCGGGGCTGGGGCTGACAATCCGCACCGACATCGGCCTGCCGGCCAGCGTCAGCGCGATGACGCCGGAGATCGCCGGGCTGCCTGCATTGCCCAAAATGGCGTTGGTGCTGCACCAGAAGGATGCTGAACTGGATCCGGTGGCAGCGCGGCTGGCCGACATATTGCTGCAGGCGGCGTTGCAGGCGCTGCCACGGGACGAGCGGTTGAAGGAGGTCGCTTAGACAGCCGGAACAGGTATCCAGCGCCCGACCGCTTATTTACGCTTGTTTGACCTGCCGGCGAACGGATTGTCCGATGTGCGCAGCGCGATGCGGATCGGCACTCCGGGCATGTCGAAGGCTTCGCGCAGGCTGTTGGAGAGATAGCGGACATAGGATTGCGGCATCGCATCGGGCCGCGAGCACTGGACAACGAAACCCGGCGGCCGGGTCTTGGCCTGGGTGACGTATTTGACCTTCAGCCGGCGCCCTGCCACGGCAGGCGGCGGATGGTGTGCCAGGATGCCTTCCAGCCAGCGGTTGAGCTTGCCGGTCGAGACGCGGCTGTTCCATACCTTGTGGGTCCTGATGACGGCATCCATCAGCTTGTCGAGGCCGCGCCCGGTCTCGCCGGAGACAGGTACGGCCTGCAGGCCGCGCGCCTGGGGAAGAAGCCGTTCCGTCTTCTCGCGCAGTTCGGCCAGAAGCTCCTGGGGATGGTCGATCAGGTCCCATTTGTTGAAGGCGATCACCGGCGCCCGCCCTTCCCTGATGATCAGGTCGGCGATCTGCAGATCCTGCTTCTCGAAGGGAATGGTGGCGTCGAGCACGATGATGACGATCTCGGCGAAGCGGATGGCGCGCAGGCCGTCCTGCACCGACATCACTTCGAGCTTTTCGTGAATCCTGGCCTTGCGGCGCATGCCGGCCGTATCGAACAGCTTCAGGCGGCGGCCATGCCAATCCCAATCGACCGAGATCGAATCACGGGTGATGCCGGCTTCCGGTCCGGTGAGCAGCCGTTCTTCGCCGATCAGCGCGTTGATCAGCGTCGACTTGCCGGCATTGGGACGGCCGACGACGGCGATGCGCATCGGTTTGGTGTCGTCATAGGTGTGCTCGGCATCCGGATCGGCGATATCCTCGCCGATCAGCACCTCGCCGGCAGCGATCTCTTCGTCTTCGCCATCTTCGTCTTCGCCGAAGGCGCGCGCTTCGCCGAGCGCGCCGATCACGGCGTCGCGCAAATCGGGCATGCCCTGGCCATGCTCGGCCGAAACCGGGATCGGCTCGCCAAGGCCGAGCTCCCAGGCTTCCAGCATACCGCCCTGGGCGCCCTTCGCCTCGGCCTTGTTGGCGACCAGCACGACCGGCTTGCCGGACTTGCGCACGATCTCGGCGAAGGTCCTGTCATCAGGCAAAAGGCCGGACTTGGCGTCGATGGTGAAGAAGATCAGGTCGGCCTCGCGGATAGCGATCTCGGTCTGCGCACGCATGCGGCCGGGCAAGGTCGAGGCACCAGCGTCCTCGAAGCCGGCGGTGTCGATGACATCGAAATGCAGGTCGTAGAGCTTGGCGGCGTGGACGCGACGGTCGCGGGTGACGCCCGGCGTGTCGTCGACAAGCGCCAGCTTTCTTCCCACCAGCCGATTGAAGAGAGTCGATTTGCCGACGTTAGGTCTGCCGATGATGGCGACTTTGAAGGTCACGACGCACTGCCCGACCCGCGGATCAGCTCGGACATCAATGTTGCGCGCTCGCGGGTGTTGCGCGGGGCGCCGTCATCGGCGGCGATCTGGTCGAACAGTTTCAGCGCGTCCTGCGTCTTGCCTTCCTTCCAGGCGGAAAGGCCGAGCGCCTCGCGCGCCGTGTGGCGCAGCGTGTTGGTGTCGGATGTCAGCGCTTCGACACGGCTGGACACGTCGGCGAACGAGCCATGGTCGACGAGCAGCAGCGCTGCCCGCAGCCGCGCCATGTCGCGAATGCTCTGGGGAATGGCCGTGTCGGCGGCGACTTCGTCGAAATCCTTGACGGCGGCGGGAACGTCGCCCTTGTTCGCCTTGACGGTCGCGCCGCGCATGCGGGCGAGCAGCGGATAGGCGCCGTAGCCATCCTTCTCCAACTGATCGAGCGCGGTCAGCGCCTCATCGTTCTTGCCGTCATTGGCAAGCTTCAGCGCCTGCGAGAACGCATCGCCCGAGCGGTTGGCGCGCGTCTCGTCCCAATAGCGATAGCCGACGAAGGCTGCGGTGCCGAGCACCACGAGGATCGCAACGACAATCAGGGCTGGGCCAAAACGGTCCCACAGCGCCTGCGCCTGTTCGCGACGGATCTCGTCGTTGACTTCACGGATAAAACTGTCGTCGGACATCAAATCAAACCATTCCTGCCCGGTCGGGCCTTTGTCAGCCCGCGTTTTAGCGAAATTTTGCCGGCATGGAAGGGGTTCGACCGGAAAATCGCCTATTGTCCGGGGCAAACGGATGTTTGCCCCGGACGAGCAGCCGACGAGGCCCATCGCACCCGCGCCACATTTAGGCGATAGCCGGCTTGCAGACGTTCCCCGAGTTAAGATCAGATTCCTATGCTTCGTCCGTTCCGCGTTGTTGCGTTTTCGCTTGCCGCGCTCGTCACTGCCGGCGTGGCTCTGGCCGACCCGCCCGCGCCACCGGTGCCGGCAAAGCCCAAGCAGGTCGTCATCATCTCGTTCGACAGCGCCCGCGACATTTCGCAGTGGAAGCGCAGTCGAGCACTGGCTGAGCGCACCGGCGCACATTTCACCTATTTTCTGTCCTGCGTCTTCCTGCTGTCGACGGAAACACGCAAGGAATACACCGCACCCGGCAGAAGCGCCGGGAAATCCAATATCGGCTTTGCCGCCTCCAAACAGGAAGTCACCGACCGGCTCGAGCAGATCGGGCTTGCCGCGCATGAGGGCCACGACATCGCCAGCCATGGCTGCGGCCATTTCGACGGCAAGGACTGGAGCAAGGCCGACTGGCTGAAAGAGTTCGGTTCGTTCGAGCACATTCTCGAGAACGCCTATGCCATCAACGGCATTGCGCCCGAGCCTGAGGGCTGGCGCGATTTCGCACGGCATGCGGTTGTCGGTTTTCGCGCGCCGTATCTGTCGACGGGCAAGGCGCTCTATGAAGCGCTGCCGGCCGCCGGCTATCAATTCGACGCCAGCGGCGTCTCGCAGGGCCCCGCCCGACCGACGGCCAGCAACGGCGTCATGCACTTTTCGCTGCCGCAGATTCCAGAAGGACCGAAGTCACGGCCGGTGATCGCCATGGACTACAATCTCTATGTCAGGCATTCCGGCGGCTTCGAACGGCCAAGCCAAGCGGGCGAGTTCGCCAACCGGACCTATGATGCCTTCCGCGCCGCCTTCGACAAGCAGTATGCCGGCAAGCGCATTCCGCTGGAGCTCGGCTTCCACTTCGCGCTGATGAATGACGGCGCCTACTGGAACGCGCTGGAGCGTTTTGCCGGCGATGTCTGTGTCAAGGCCGATGTCGAATGCATCAGTTTTCGCGACTATGTTTCGCGGCAGGATGCCGGCCAGAGGCAGGTCTCAGTCGGCGGCTGAGCCGCCAACCGGTTCGTTTCCAACCTCGATCTTTAGGCCGGATCCTCAGCGCCCTGCCTTGCCAGATAGCGCTGGTCGATATCGGGCAGCGGCTCGCCTTGCAGCGTCGCCTCGAAGGCGCGCAGGCGCTTGTGGACCGATTGCAGCTCGACGATGGTCGACCAGGAGGTGAGCAGAAACTGCAGTGAACCGGTCACCTTGCCGAATGCGTTCGAAATCTGGTTCAGCGCGCCGAACGTGATCTTGTGCGCCACCAGCGAGGGACCGAGGATCAGCAGCGAGAAAATGTTGTCGGCCTGCAGGTAGGTGTAACGGACGACGTTGAAATAGATGTAGTGGAAATAGAGCCTGAAATAATTGTGGCGAACATTCTCGAACAGCTCGGCCGTGGTGGCCGGCTGGGCCCGGTCCGCGTGATCCTCGCCGTAGACGAGTTCCTTGCGGTAGGCTGCCTCAACGCGCTGGTTGCGGAACTGCAGCCCTGGAAGTTTCAGACCTGCAACCATGACCGAGATCGTCCCGAACAGACACCAGGCAAGGGCTGCGACAACCAATGGCTGTGGAATCGCGCCGATAATCGGCAACTCGGTGATATGGGCCTGCAACTGGATCATGACCGGCAGGAATGCGATCAACGTCATAATCGACTGGACGAAGCTGGAGCCGAGATCTTCCATGATCTGCGAGAACCGCATCGTGTCTTCCTGGATGCGCTGCGAGGCACCCTCGATGTGGCGTAGCCTGCCCCAATTCTCGACGAAGTAGTTGTTCATCGCCGTGCGCCAACGGAAGATCCAGTGACTGACGATGAAGGCGTTGACCACCTGCACATTCATGCCGACCAGGGCGAGCCACGAAAAATCAGCCAATCCGATATAAAATTCGCTGTTGGTCGACTTTCCAGTCCCCGACATCAGGCCCTGCACATAGTCGAAGAAAGGCCCATACCAGGCGTTGACGGCGACACTGACCTGCACATTGAAATAGATGAAGAACAGAATGACCGCGGTCATCAGGATCGACCAGCGTTGCCACGGATGCGGCGAATACCAGCTCCAGAATGCGTAGAAGACGAGCACGCAGAACGCGAAATAGAGATAGAACCAGAGGAACGGCTTCGATACGAGGATGGCGATGCCGATGATGGGCGGCGCGCCGGCCGCGGCGGGCGGCAATCCGAAAACCGTACCTAATTGTTCACCACCGAAGAACCAGAACAGGATCGCCGCAAGGCTCCAGACGGCGGCCGAAGTGAAGAACAGCTTCGGCTGCGGGAAAAAGGATACGAACACTGTGGCGAATTCCTCGATCTAGGCGCAAATCAGCTGACGACAGCGGGCATAAAGTCACACATTAGTGGGAAAGAAAATGCCCGTGCCCGATGCCCGGCACAGCAAGCCCACAATCATGGCGATTTTGGCGCAGCCGACCATGTGATGGCGCCGGAGACGACCAGCACGATCGCGGCTGTGATCGAGGCGAGGAAGAAATCGCCGGACATCTGCGCCAGAAACCCGGCGGCGACCGGCCCGATGATCTGGCCAAGGCCGAACGCAGCCGTCATCAGGGCGAATATCCGCCGCGGCGCGCTTGGCGCCTGCTGCCGGGCGGCCTGCAGGCCAAATGCGGTGATGGCAATGAAGGTGCCACCGAGCAGCACGCCGGAAAGCAGCGGCCCGGTGGCGCCGCCGATGGCGACGCTGGCGGTGACGCCGGCAACTTCGATGAAGCACGCCAGCGCATAGGCGGCATAGAGGCCGGTGCGGGCCGCGACCTTCTGCCAGAGCCAGACTGAGGGAAAGCCCGCAAGACCGGCGACCATCCACACCATGGCCTCGAAGACGCGGCTGCCGCCGCCTTGCCGGACGATGGCGACCAGGAATGTCGCCGTCACCACATAGCCAAAGCCGAACAGGCCGTAGGCGACGATGACCTTGACCAACGACCGGTCCATCCGCAGTGCCGGCTCGCGGGTGACTTCGCCGTTGCCGAGCGGACCCTCATTGGCCAACAGCGCAACGAGGACGAAACCACAGGCCGAAATCGCCGCCGACCACAGCCAGCCTGCAGCCCAGCCCGAATGCTCGGCGACCAGCACCGCCATCATCGCCGCCGATGCCGCTATGCCGAGCCCGACGCCGCCGAAATGCCAGGCCTGCAGGTCGTTGCGACCGGCAGCCGCGATGTGGCTGAAAACGATGCTGGCCATGAACACCATGACGAAGGCGCTGGCCAGACCGGCCAGAAAGCGGATAGCGAGAAAGGCCGCCATCGCTTCGGTCAGCCCCATCAGCGCGGCAAGGACCGTACTGGCGCCAAGCCCCGCCAGCATCAGCAGGCGCTCGCGCCCATGCGCCCAGCCGCCCGCCGCTGCCAACGCGCCGACGAGATAACCGAGATAATTGGCCGACGCGATCCAACCGGCATCGGCAGGCGACAGATGCAATTCCTGCATCATGCCGGGCAGGATCGGCGTGTAGACGAAACGGCCGATGCCCATGGCAACCGCCATGGCAATCATGCCGGCGAAGGCGAAACGCAGCGCTGTCGAGGTGGCTGATGTCATTGCACTGCACAATAAGTGCAGGGGTCGCTGAAACAATCGCCATCTGTTGGGCCAGCGCGTGCGCGGGACGTGGTGCTCGCCTCGACTTTCCTCAAGCCGGAACGCTTGGCGCCTGCTCAGCAGCGGCCGCCGGCGTGCAACGGGGCCGTCTCGTGCACTGTCCGCCGTGCCGTCAGCCTGAACGGCACATCGCCCAGTTCGCGCTCCGACATGGTGTTCAGCATCGGATGCGAAAGCGGATCGGTCAGCCATCTCTGCGTTTCGCTGTCCGGGTGCGGCTCATACGGCGTACTCGCAGCGAAAAAGACCTCCAGCGACGACGACAAGATCCTCAGCATTTCCGGCTCCACAGGTCTGTCTCTTCCGATAAAATCCGCCGTTTCGACATGCCTTTCAATTGAGATTTCAGCCGGATCAGTTTAGAAAAACTCAATGGCCATGCTCAATCGCGTCCACCTCAACGGCCTGCGCGCCGTCGAAACCGTTGCCCGTCTCGGATCGCTGGCGGCGGCCGCCGGTGAGCTCAACGTTTCCGTCAGCGCCGTCAGCCAGCAGATAAGCCGTACCGAAAAACAGCTCGGCCAGGCGCTGTTCGAGCGAACGGCGAGCGGTCTGGTGCTGACCGAATTCGGCGCCGTCTTCGCGGCCCGCCTTGGTGCTGGATTTCGTGAGCTTTCCCAGGCCGTGGCGCTGGCCGACGAGGCTACGCAATGCACATTGGTGGTTTCGGTGGCGCCGGCCTTTGCCTCGAAGTGGCTGTTGCCCAGACTATCTCGCCACTTCGACCGGCATCCCAACGTGCTGCTGCGCATCGACGCTTCGGTGCGGCTGGCCAATCTCGATCACTCAGACATCGACATCGCCATCCGGCTTGGCGACGGCAAGTGGCCGGGCGGGCGCACGGAACTGCTCTTGGCGCAGGAAGTCTTCCCGGTCTGCGCGCCGGCGATTGCCCAAAAACTGAAGTCGATCGAGGACCTTGCCCAGACCTGCGCGATCACCGACGAGCGGGCAATGATCAACTGGGAAAGCTGGTTCGAGACGGCCGGCGTCCCACCTGTCAGCTTCCTCAAGGGTGCGCGTTTCACCGACCCGATGCTGTGCCTGGAATCGGCGATTGCCGGCCATGGCGTGATGCTGGGCTGGCAATTGCTCGCCGCGGATGCGCTGGCCGACGGGCGGCTGGTGGCGCCTTTCGGCATCCGCGCCCAGAGCGGGCTCGGCTATTGGCTGGTGACCTCGTCCGTCAAGGCGGAAAGCCGCAAGGTCCGGGATTTCAAGATCTGGATCAGGGAAGAGATCGAAGCAACCATGGCGCGGTTCGGGTCCGCAAACCCAAAACCCGCCGGCGCGATCGCGGTGGAAAGCGCCGCGCCGCCGCTCTATGATAGGTCGGACATCAAACTACGACAGGCAGGATCATGACCACACATTCGCGCGGCGTTTCCGCATCGATCGACCCGGTGAAGCTCGACAGGCTGGCGGAAGTCGCCATCAAGGTCGGGCTGCAATTGCAGCCAGGGCAGGATCTGGTGCTGACGTCATCGATCGCGGCACTGCCGCTAACCAGGCGGATCGTCGAGCATGCCTACAAGGCCGGCGCCGGCCTGGTGACGCCGATCTTCAACGATGACGAGATGACGCTGGCGCGCTACCGCTTCGGCGCCGATGCCGGTTTCGACCGCGCCGCCGGCTGGCTCTATGAAGGCATGGCGAAGGCCTTCTCCAACAATGCGGCCAGGCTTGCGGTGCGCGGCGAGGATCCGTCGCTGCTCTCCGCACAGGATCCGGCGAAAGTGGCGCGCGCCAACAAGGCCAATTCGATGGCTTATCAGCCGGCGTTGGAAAAGATCACCGGCTTCGACATCAATTGGAACATCGTTGCCTATCCGGACCTCGCCTGGGCCAAACAGGTCTTCCCCGGCGATGCCGACGATGTTGCGGTCGTGAAACTCGCCGATGCCATCTTCGCCGCGTCGCGGGTCGATGTGGAGGACCCGATCGGCAACTGGAAGGCGCACAACGCGGCGCTTCGCAGCCGCACAGAATGGCTCAACGGCCATAATTTCCATGCGCTGCACTTCACCGGACCGGGCACCGACCTGACGGTTGGACTGGCGGACGGCCATGAATGGATGGGCGGCGCCTCGACCGCCAAGAACGGCATCACCTGCAACCCCAACATCCCGACCGAGGAGGTCTTCACCACGCCGCATGCGAGGCGGGTCGAAGGCCATGTCTCCTCGACCAAGCCGCTGTCCTACCAGGGCACGCTGATCGACGACATTTCGGTGCGTTTCGAAGAAGGCAGGATCGTCGAGGCCAAGGCTTCGAAGGGCGAGGATGTGCTGAAAAAGGTGCTCGATACCGACGAGGGCGCGCGCCGCCTCGGCGAAGTGGCGCTGGTGCCGCATTCCTCGCCGATCTCAGCCAGCGGCCTGTTGTTCTTCAACACGCTGTTCGACGAGAACGCCGCCTGCCACATCGCGCTCGGCCAATGCTATTCGAAGTGCTTCGTCGACGGCGCCTCGCTCAGCCAGGACGAGATCGCCGCGCGCGGCGGCAACAAGAGCTTCATCCACATCGACTGGATGATCGGCTCGGACAAGATCGACATCGATGGCGTCCACAAGGACGGCGCCCGCGTGCCTGTCATGCGCAAGGGCGAGTGGGCCTGAGGGTTCCAGCCGAGAGGTGTGATGGCCTTCAAGATCGCGGTCAAGCGTATCTACGAGCCGCCCGCTGCCGATGACGGGCAGCGGGTTCTGGTCGACCGCATCTGGCCGCGCGGCGTCAGCAAGCAAGACGCCGCGCTGACGCTGTGGTTGAAGGACATCGCGCCGAGCGACGAGCTGCGAAAGTGGTTCGGACACGAGGCGGTGCGCTGGGCGGAGTTTCAGGAGCGGTATGGCGCTGAGCTGGATGGGAATGGCGCGGCGGTGACGCAATTGCGAGGCCTGCTGGGTAACGGCAAGGTGACGCTGCTCTACGGCGCGCATGACGAGGCGCACAACAATGCGGTGGCGCTGGCGGGGTATCTGCGCGCGGGTTGAGGGCACTCGGAACCTTCGAAAGCCGGCGGGCCACGGAACACCGTGGAACGAGAGGTAGCTCTACTTCCCCACCGCCGCCTCATAGACATCAGCCTTGAACCCGACAATAACCCGGTCGCCTACCTCTAGCACCGGCCGCTTGATCATGGTCGGCTTGGCCAGCATCAGCGCCTTGGCGCTCTTCTCGTCGAGACCCTGCTTTTCCTTGTCCGGCAGCTCGCGGAACGTCGTGCTCGCCTTGTTGAGCAGCTTTTCCCAGCCGACCTTGCCCGCCCAACCATCCAGCCGCTTCGCGTCCAGTCCCTCGGCCCTGAAATCGTGAAACCGGTAGGCTACGTCATGGCCTTCCAGCCAGACGCGCGCCTTCCTGACAGTGTCGCAAGTGGTGATGCCATACATGGTGATCGTCAAAGCGTGCTTCCTTGGCTGACTGTCGAATCCGTTCCACAGATTAAACCACACTTCCCGCTTTGCCAGAGCCGTTGCCATATCTCCGTGTCAGATGACGGCCAGGACAATGTCCCGGCCGTCTAATTTCCTGATCCTGCAGCGACGTGAGCCGGAAGCCGGGGTTCGGCCCTAGTAGTAGAAGCGCTCTTCGGTGATCTTGCCGTTTTTGACCGTGTAGAGGCCGACTTCATCCATGGTGACACGCTCGCCGGTAGCCTTGGGCGTTATGTCGAACTTGAAGCGCACCGCGAACTGGTCGCCATTGACATAGGGGCCTTCGACAGAGCCGCCATGGACTTCATTGTTCTCCTGCCACCACTGGCCCTTCTGCCTGAGAGCCTCCTTGCCACGGGAGATGGCCATCGGCCCCTCCATGGCTTCGTAGCTCACGATATCGTCGGAATTGTACTTCTCGGCGGCAGCTTCGTTCTCGCCCTGCTTGAGCAGCTCGGTGAAATCCTTGGCAATTTCGGCGATGGTCATTTGCGTTCCTCCTGTTCAGACGCATTTAGGTAGGGAACAGCCTGCTGGCCTGCCATCGTCGGACCGCGCCGTGCTGACAAGCCATGTCAGGATGATGGATATCGCTCGGAGTATGTGACGACGATGTGAGCACATCACATCGCGCTCAGCGGCCAACATTCCGGGAAAACGTACTTCTTCAGTCCGCGCAAGCTGTGCACAAGGACGAACTCTCGTGCAACAAAGCTGATTGGGCCCATAGGCTGTTTGGGGACAAGTTTTCGGTCATATGCAAGCGTCAGATGCGGAACGAAACCATCTGACGCCTTGAGGCCTTCGCGCAGCATTTCGACGCCGAGCTTCCTGCTCAACTCACAAACCGGTCCGTCATCGGCGAGAAGCACGAAAGGGTGTTTGGCTGGCTTGCCCCTAGTCGCCGGTCGGCCGGGAAAGCTACTGGCATAGCGAAAGGTAACCTCGAACGGGGCCATCGCAATGCGCCGTCCCGATCGGGCGGCCGCAAAAAGAATTTTGGACCGTAGCCTTTTGTAATCACCGACATGCTGCAGGCTGACGTGAAAACGCTCCGGTAGCAGTTGGTCGCCGGTTACCCCGCATTGGCCGCATAGCCGATTTTGACAATCGGCAAAGCGCGAATGGTCCTTAGAATGCAAAAACAAACCGAAGAACACGCGCTCGGGCCGTTTAGGCCGCCATGGCGGCTCTGGAAGTCCATAGTCGAATTCGCCTTGCAGATACATACGCACACGCCCGGCAAAGAACGCTCCTGTTTTGCTCCATTCCGGAACAAAACAGGAACACTCTCCTTGAGTCAAGCCTGGAATCTATTCGAGCTCACGCCCAGCAGCCGATGATACCCTCGACCTCGAGGAAATCGTGGATCGCCCAGTTGGCCCCGGTTTTTAGAGTTCGATGAACTAACCTGGCAGCACTGGGCAGTTGGCGCCACGGCGCAGGCTGATATGCGCCACGTCGCCGACCTGGAAGCGAAAACCCTCGGCCTGGCGCGGCGCGTCGATGACGACAGGCGCGCCCTGCCCGAGTTCGGCATGCAGGCGCAGCGTGCGGCCGTGAAAGACGACGCTGTTGACGCGCGCCGGTGCGGTGCCGGGCGCGGCCTCGGTCATCGCCAGCAAATCCTCCGGGCGCACGCCGATGGTGCGGGTAGCGCCCTCGGCAGGTGCCTCGCCGGTTTCAGAAATAGCCTCCAGCGGCAGGGTGCCGGCGGTGAAACGCAAGCGATCGCCATCGCGGCCGACAAACCGTGATTGCAGGAGATTCATGGTGCCGATGAAGCTCGCCACAAACTTCGTGGCAGGCCGGTCATAAAGTGTGGCCGGCGGTGCGATCTGCTCGATACGGCCCTTGTTCATGACGACGATGCGGTCGGAGATCGACAGCGCTTCGGTCTGGTCGTGGGTGACCATGACGAAGGTGGTGCCAAGCCGCGACTGCAGCCGCTTCAGCTCAACCTGCATCTGTTCGCGCAGATGCGCATCGAGCGCCGACAACGGCTCGTCGAGCAGCAGCACGCGCGGCTCGCAGACGATGGCACGCGCGAGCGCGACGCGTTGGCGCTGGCCGCCAGACAGTTCGGAGACACGGGCGCCAAGCTTGTCGGCGAGACCGACCATGTCGAGCGCTTCGCCGGTGCGCTTAGCCTGTTCGGCTCCAGACAATTTGCGCAGCGACAGACCGAAGCCGACATTTTCTGCAACATTCATGTGCGGGAACAGCGCGTAGTCCTGGAACACGGTGTTGACCGGCCGGTCGAACGGGCGAAGGGCCGTGATATCGCGGCCGTCTAGCAGCACCTTGCCGCTCGACGGGCTTTCGAAACCGGCGATGACGCGCAGGCTGGTGGTCTTGCCGCAGCCCGACGGCCCGAGCAGCGTGATGAACTCGCCGCTGATAATGTCGAGATCGACGGCGTCGAGCCCAACGATGCCGCCGGGAAAAATCTTCGAGACCGCCTGCAGCCGGACGAGTGGATCAGGCGCCATCGCGAACCTCGGACGGCTTCGTGGTGTTGACCCAGAGGATCTGGCAACGCTCGGCGCCCGGATTGCGGAAGGCATGCAAAAGCGTGCTCTTGAAGGCAAAGCTGTCGCCCGCCTTCAGCCCGTATTTCGTCGAATCCACCACCAGTTCGACCTCACCGGCCAGCACGAAGCCGAATTCATGGCCGGCATGCGCATAGGCCTCGGCCGTGCCGCCTTTGGCTTCCACCGTCACCAGCATGCCGGTCAGCGTCGCGCCCGGGGGTGACAGCAGCGCCTTGGCAATGCCTTCCGATTTCACCGGGATTTGCCGCCGCTTGTCGGCACGCACGCAATAGAGGTCGTTCGCCGTGTCGCTGCCGTCGGCGATCAGCGCCGACGGCTCGATGTCGAGGGCGGCGGCGAGCGGCCAGATCACCTTGACGCGCAGCGAGGACATGCCGCGCTCGATCTGGCTCAATGCACCGATCGACACGCCGGCCTTTGCCGCAAGATCGGCCAGCGACAGATTGCGCTCCAGCCGCAGCGCCCGCACGCGCCGGCCGACGCGAACGTCGGCATCGTCCTTCGGCTTCCCAGCCGCTTCATCCAGCATGTCCATGCATTCG